>NZ_CM001439.1:2737007-3080284 GCF_000244955.1 Saccharomonospora marina XMU15
TGTCGCGCTTCACCTACGACGCGCGTACCGACACGATCGATCTGGGTTCGCGCAAGGACCTGTTGCAGTGGGACACCCAGATCCACAGCTGCTGCCACGCCGGCGGTGGGATGGCGTTCGACAACGACGGCAACCTCTACATCGGGGTCGGCGACAGCAACTCCTCGCAGGGGTCCAGTGGCTACTCCGGAAACAACTGGACCAAGGACTACAAGGGAGTGTCGTTCCAGGACGCGCGGCGCACGTCCGGCAACACCAACGACCTCAACGGAAAGATCCTGCGGATCCACCCCGAGGACGACGGGACGTACACCATCCCGGAAGGCAACCTGTTCCCCGAGGCCGAGGACCCCGGTGACAAGACCAGGCCCGAGATCTACGTCATGGGCGTGCGCAACATCTCCCGGCTCGCCTACGACAAGGTCAACGACTGGCTGACAGCGGCATGGGTCGGCCCGGACGCCGGCGCGCCCAGCCCCGAACTGGGCCCGGCGAAGTACGAGACGGCGACGATCATCACGTCGGCGGGCAACCAGGGCTGGCCGTACTGCATGGGCAACCGGCAGCCCTACCGCGACCGCAGCAACACCGACGCCGAGATCCTGACCGGCTGGTACGACTGCGACAACCTGAAGAACGACTCGCCACGCAACACCGGGCTGGTCGACATCCCGCCCGCCCGCGACAACATGATCTGGTACTCGCCGCAGGGTGGCGGCCCGGTCTTCCCCGACCGCGCCGACGGCAGCGGCATCCCGACCTACAACGAGGAGGACGCCACCTACACCCAGCCGTACCTCACCGGTGGTTGCCAGGCCATCATGGACGGTCCCACCTACCACCGTTCGCAGGTGGCGGCTGACAGCGGGGTCGCATGGCCGGCCTACTGGGACAACAAGTGGTTCATCGGTGACGAGTGCAACCCCAACAACCGGGTCGCGGTGACGGTGAACCCGCAAGGGGTCGCCGAGCAGGCCCCGCCGCTGTTCGCCGAGGACCTGCGCAAGATCATCCGCTCGGGCGGCGGCAACGAGCAGTTGCAGAGCTGGATGGACGCGAAGTTCGGTCCGGACGGTGCGCTGTACCTGCTGGACTACGCGGGCGGCTTCTTCAGCCTGCACGACAACCAGAAGCTGATCCGCATCACCTACACCGGCGGTGAGCCGACGCCGAAGCCGACCGCATCGGTGACCGAGTTGCAGAACAAGCCGCTGACGATGGCCTTCACCGGCGAGCGGTCCGGTGGCGTGTCCTATCACTGGGACTTCGGCGACGGAGCCACCTCCGCCGAGGCCAACCCCGTGCACGCCTACGACTGGATCGGCACCTACACCGCGAAACTCACCGTGACCTACGCCGACGGTGAGAAGGTCACGACGACCCTCAAGGTCGACGTGGGGTGCTCGGTTCCGGACGACCGGTCGACGGTGTGGCTGCGTGACACCGACACCGGCGTCACCAACCACGACGTCGCGGGCGGTTGCACGGTGAACGACCTCATCGACGACGAGAGCACCTGGCGCAACCACGGTGACTTCGTCAGCCACGTCAGCGAGGTCGTCGACAGGCTGAAGCAGGACGGTGTGCTGACCGCAAGGGAGTCCGCCGCCCTGACCGGTGCCGCGGCGAAGTCCGACATCGGCAAGAAGTCCGACACCGGGTACGAGCCCATCTTCAACGGAACGGCGGAGTCGCTGCAGGGCTGGCAGCAGGCACCTGGCGGAAGCTTCCGGCTGCAGCCGGACGGCTCCATCCGTAGTTCCGGAGGGCTCGGCATGTTGTGGTACGCGGCCAAGGAGTACGGCGACTTCTCACTGAAGCTGCGGTTCCGCGACGTGTCACCGCAGGACCACCGCGCCAACAGCGGTGTGTTCGTCCGGTTCCCCGACCCGAGGACCCCGCAGGAGCAGCGGCCCGAATGCGCGAACACGGGAGCGGCGAAGGACTCCCATGCCTGGGTCGCGATCTACTGCGGACAAGAGGTGCAGATCTACGACGGTGCGCCGGGCGAGCCGCAGAAGACCGGGTCGATCTACAACTTCGATCCGGTGGCTCTCGACCAGGCCGGGGTCACCCCGAAACAGGAGTGGAACGACTACGAGATCAGGGTTGTCGGACAGCACTACACGATCATCCGCAACGGAGTGGTGATCAACGAGTTCGACAACACGCCGGGCAAGGAGTCCTCGCGGGCGGGTGATCCGCCGACGGACCTGCGCCAGTTCGCCAGCGGCTTCATCGGGCTGCAGAACCACGGCGACAGCGACCTGATCGAGTTCCGCAACATCCGGGTGCGGCCGCTGTAACCGAGCAAGCCTGCCGGCGCGGGTGGTCGCCATCCGCGCCGGCAGGCTCCCCAACCCCACTACCCGGCATGTGCGCCGGGAGCACGAGAGGTGCGGCACTTCGATGTATTCACGATTACCTTCCGCCACACCACGAAAACCCCGGCCGATCGCGCGCCTACGGGCCGCGGCGGGCCGGTTCGCCGTGGCGATACTGGGACTACTGGTGGCGACCTTGTGGCTGGCGCCCGCGTCGGCGGCACCGCGGACGCCGGAACCGGCGGCCGGGACCGCGCAGGCTCAGGTGCTGACCTGGACGGCCAACGACAGCATCACCTCCTACGCCTCCGCGCCGAGCACCGCGACGGCGGGGGCGGCGACCATCGTGTTCGAGAACAGCACGGCGACCGGCAACACCACCGGTCTGCCACACACGCTGACCTTCGACACCTCGACACCGGGCTACAACCACGACGTCGACGTCAACATCCTCGCCAGCCCCTTCGACGCCAACGAGGGCAGGTACGAGGTCAACGTCAACCTCTCACCCGGTGAGTACCGCTACTTCTGTGACATGCCGGGGCACGGTCAGATGACCGGTGTCCTTGTGGTCACCGGCGAGGGTTCGGACACCACGGCTCCCGAGGTGTCGGCCGAGGTGACCGGCCAGACCGACGACCAGGGCAACTACCTCGGTTCGGCGACCGTGTCCGTGACCGCGACCGACGCGGGCTCCGGCGTGGCGTCGGTGGAGTACGAGATCGACGACACGGGATTCCAGCCCTACACCGGCCCGGTGACGGTGGACCGGGTCGGTGACCATTCCGTGCAGTACCGGGCCACCGACAACGCGGGCAACACCTCACCGACCGGGTCGGTGCAGTTCAGCGTGGTGGAGCCGGATCCGGGTGACACGACGCCGCCCGAGGTGTCGGCCGAGGTCGGTGGTGAGACCGACGGGCAGGGCAACTACGTGGGTTCGGCGACGGTGACGGTCGCGGCCACGGACACCGGTTCCGGCGTGGCGTCGGTGGAGTACGAACTGGACGGTGGCGGCTTCCGGACCTACTCGGCTCCGGTGGTTGTGGACACCGAGGGTGAGCACGTCGTTCGGTACCGGGCCACCGACAACGCGGGTAACGTCTCCCAGTCGGGTTCGGTGTCGTTCACCGTGGTGCCGCCCGATCCGGGCGACACCACACCGCCACAGGTGACCGCCGAGATCGCGGGCGAGCGGGACGCGGGCGGCAACTACCTCGGTTCCGCGACCGTGACACTGGCCGCGCAGGACTCCGAGTCCCAAGTGGACAGCATCGAGTACGCGATCGGCGACGGCGCGTTCCAGGCCTACGCCGCACCGGTGACGTTCGACCAGCCGGGGGAGTACACGCTGCGGTACCGGGCGACGGACACCGCGGGCAACACCTCGCAGCCCGGGTCGGTCTCGTTCGCCGTGGTGGAACCGCCGCCCGACGACACCACGGCGCCCGAGGTGTCGGCCGAGGTCGGTGGTGAGACCGACGGGCAGGGCAACTACGTGGGTTCGGCGACGGTGACGATCTCGGCGAGTGACGCCGATTCCGGCATCGCCGCCGTCGAGTACGCCCTCGACGACGCGGCTTTCACCGAGTACACGCAGCCGATCGTGGTGAACCAGGCAGGCGAGCACACCGTGCGCTACCGAGCCAGCGACAACGCAGGCAACACCTCCGACGTGGGTTCGGTGGCGTTCACCGTGGTCGAAGCCGATCCAGGCGACTCCGCGCCGCCCGAGGTGTCGGCCGAGGTCGGTGGTGAGACCGACGGGCAGGGCAACTACGTGGGTTCGGCGACGGTGACGATCTCGGCGAGTGACGCCGATTCCGGCATCGCCGCCGTCGAGTACGCCCTCGACGACGCCCAGTTCCGGCTGTACGAGGGGCCGGTGACGGTGGACCGGCCCGGGGAGCACACGGTCCGGTACCGGGCTGTCGACAACGCGGAGAACACCGCAGAAGGTGCGGTGTCCTTCACCGTCGTCGCCGACCCGACGGACGCCTGCCCCGACTCCGACGAGCGGCCGACGGTGACGATCGGCGACGACGACACCGGCGTCGGCAACGTCGACACCGGCAACGGGTGCACCATCAACGACCTGATCGCCGAGGACGCCGAGTACGCCAACCACGGCGAGTTCGTCGATCACGTCCAGGAGTTGACCCGCGAACTGGTGGAGGCGGGCATCATCACGGACGGCGATCGTGGCCGCATCGTGAGCGCGGCGGCACGCTCCGACGTTGGCAAGTGAAGGGTGGTGCCGACATCGGTGGGTGAGTGACGGCGCGGCCACCGCGTGGTGGGCGTTCGGCGGCGACACCGTCGAACGCCCACCACCAGCCGCGCCCAAACCCGCGAGTCCCCCGCTCCTGCCCGCGAGTCCCCCGCTCCTGCCCGCGAGTTCTGCGTTCCCGTCCGCGACTGCTGCGTTCCTGCCCCGGAATCACGGCGACTCGGACACCCGAACCATCGCCTCCTGACCGACCGTGGCCAGAAGCTGGCCGGACCGGGTGAACAGCCTGCCCATCCCGAGCGCGCGAGCGTTGCCCGCGGCAGGACTCACGGTGTCGTAGAGCAGCCAACCGTCGAGATTCGCCGGACCGTGGAACCACATGGCGTGATCGAGACTCGCCGTCTTGACGTGCTGGGCGCTGTGGCGTAGCGAGTGGGCTCGCAACGCGGCGTGCATGATCGAGTAGTCGGAGAGATATGCCAGCAGCGCGGCGTGCAACAGCGGGTTCGGCGGCAGAGCCCCGGCGAGGCGGACCCACACCGCCGCGCGGGCTCGCCCGTCCGACCTGCCCTCGGCGCCCTCGGGGACCCGGCGCGCCTCGATCGGCCCTCCGGGCGAACCGAACGGGAAGCGAGTGGGCAACGAATCGGGCCCCGGTACGGCAGGCAACGAGTCCTGGTGACCGGGGCCGGAGGCCGGTTCCTGGAACGAGGCCAGCAGCTGGAAGATCGTCTTGCCGTACTGCACCGCCTCGACCCTGCGGGCCGCGAACGAGCGCCCGTCGCGAGTGCGGTCGACGGTGAACTCGATCGGTTCCGCCGGGTCGCCCGCGCGGACGAAGTAGGCGTGCAGTGAGTGGATGGTGGCGTTGTCCCGCACGGTGTGGCCTGCCGCGACCACCGACTGGGCGAGCAACTGGCCACCGAACACCCGGTGCGTCGGTAGTGGCTGGCTGCGACCGGAGAAGGTGTCGGGCGACATCCTTCGCAGGTCGAGCGCCGCGAGCACGTGGGCGAGGGACATCTCGGTCATCCGGGTTGCCTCTCGTCTCGAGGACAGTAGAACGATCTTAGATTCGAAGCGCGCGACGCAGGACTCGCGGGCGAGAGCGCAGGACTCGCGCTGGGGCGGGGGCGGGGCTCACGCCTTTCTTCGCTCGCGCCAGGCCTGGACGGCCTCCTCCACGTCGACCGGCCTCGCCCGCAGGGGCGGTCCCACCTGCGGGCCGCGATGAACCTGCCGGATGCGTTCGTTGAGATGTGCGACGATCTCACGCACCCCGGCTTCCGACCGCTCCCGCGACAGCCTTGCGGGTAGCTCCTCGATCTCCTTTGCCACCGCCAGCGACGGCGGCAGCAGCGCGGAGCCGTCGACGTTCTCACGTTCGAGCTTGCGCGCGAACCAGTCGAGCCGGTCCTTCGGCCCCTGCGGCAGCGGCTTGCCCGCACCGGGAAGGTTGTCGAACTCGCCCCGCTGCTGGGCGAGTCGGATCTGGCGCTCGACCCAGCTCTCGAAAGACACGCCCGGCGGCTTGCGTTCGGTCATGTCCCGACGGTACCGCCGGCGACGCCGAGGGCGACCTGCGTGGCGCGCCGGGTCTGCGAGCCAATAGCCTGTCCGACCGGCCGGAAACGAGCGCGAAGCGAGGATCGATGACGAAGGTGGCCCTGGACAACGACGGCGGCAGGTGGAAGCTGACGCTGACCGACCCGGAGCGGCGCAACTGCCTCGACGAGCAGATGTGCGCGGAACTGGGCTCCGCGATCTCGACCGTGGCCTCCGACCCCGCGGCGCGGACCCTGGTCGTCGCCGGGCAGGGAAAGGCGTTCTGCGCGGGTGCCGACCTGCCCGCGCTGTTCGGCCATGCCGCCGACGCGAAGGTCGGCGAACTGCGGGAGCACCTTCACCGGGTCTACGACAGCTTCCTGCGGCTGCGCGCGTTGAAGATCCCGACGATCGCCGCCGTGCAGGGGCCCGCGGTGGGCGCCGGGTTGAACCTGGCCATGGCCTGCGACGTGCGGATCGCGGGCCCCTCGGCGTCGTTCGCGGCGACGTTCTCCAAGATCGGCCTGCATCCGGGAGGCGGCTGCACGTGGTTCCTGGTCGACGCGCTGGGCCCGCAGCGGGCGCTGGCGATGCTGCTGGACGGGGGCGCGCTCGACGGCCCGGCCGCGGTACGGGAAGGCCTCGCGCTGGAACTCGCCGACGATCCGCTCGCCGCGGCCGAGGAGCGAGCCCAGCGGTGGGCGGAACTGGACCCCGCGCTGGCCAGGGACATCAAGTCCGCGGTGGGGGTGGCCAGGACCGGCGACTTCGGGGCGACGCTGGAGTTCGAGTCGTGGGCGCAGGCGTCCTCCGCCACCGGGCCCGCCATCCAGGAGACCGTCGCGCGGTTCCGAAAGTCCTGAACCGGCGCCTACGATAGTTCATGTGCTAACCAATTCCGTCGGTGGCGAGGGCGAACCGGACCTGGACTTCTGGTCCTTCGTCGCCCTGGCCAACCGCAGGCTGGCCACCGAGTACGGCTTCAGCCACCAGTCGGCCACCGAGGTCCTGCTGACACTGAACAGGGCCTCGAACATCGTCACCTACGACCTCGAGGCGTCGGTGCACCGGCCGAGGGGACGGTCGTGGTCGGCGTTTCGGCTGCTGTTCGTCACCTGGCTCGCCGGGCCGCTCGAGGCCAAGAAGGCGGCCGAACTCACCGGCATGAGTCGCGCGGCCGTGTCCAATCTTGGTAAGGCCCTCGTCGCCGACGGCCTGCTGGAGCGCACTCCCGGCACGCACGACGGCAGGTCGGTGCTGCTGTCGTTGACCGAGGCGGGCCTGCGCGAGATGGTCGAGGTGTTCGGCGAGCACAACGAGCGCGAGCACGAATGGGCGAGCGTGCTCACCGAAACGGAGCAGCGGATCCTGGTGCTGCTGCTGAACAAGCTGATCACCAACCGCGACCAGTTCGACGTGCGTGGCCGCAACTGAGCACGGCTCTTGACTCAGGTAGTCAACACATTAACTATATGGGGAGGGTGCGCGGTCACTCGCGCCCCCGACCGACAGCAAGGAGGCCAGCCATGGCGTACTACCGGCAGGTCGGCGCGGTGCCCCCGAAGCGTCACACCCAGCACCGTGACAGCGAGGGACGGCTCCACTTCGAGGAACTGATGGGGGAGGAGGGCTTCTCCTCCGACTCCTCGCTGCTGTACCACCGCAACATCCCGTCGGCGATCGTCGACTCGCGGTCGTGGGAACTGCCCGACCAGACGACGACGCCCAATCACCCGCTGCGACCCAGGCACCTGCGGCTGCACGAACTGTTCCCCAAACAGACGTGGTCGGACACCGACGTGGTCACCGGCCGCAGGCTGATCCTCGGCAACGCCGACGTGCGGATCTCCTACGTGGTGTCCACTCAGGACTCGCCGCTTTACCGGAACGCCACCGGCGACGAGGTCGTCTATGTCGAGTCGGGTCAGGCGACGGTGGAGACGGTGTTCGGCGCGATCGAGGCGAGGGCAGGCGACTACGTCGTCATCCCGACCTCGACCACACACCGCTGGTTGCCGCACGGGGAGGGGCCACTGCGCGCCTACGCGATAGAGGCCAGCAGCCACGTGTCGCCGCCGAAACGCTACCTGTCACGCTTCGGCCAGCTGCTGGAGCACGCGCCCTACTGCGAGCGCGACCTGCACGGCCCGACGGAACCCTTGGCGGGCGAGGGCACCGACGTCGAGGTCTACGTCAAGCACCGGGCGGGCGGCGCGCTGGTCGGCACTCGCATGGTCTACCCGCAGCACCCGTTCGACGTGGTCGGCTGGGACGGTTGCCTGTACCCGTTCACCTTCAGCGTCCACGACTTCGAACCGATCACCGGACGCGTGCATCAGCCTCCGCCGGTGCACCAGGTGTTCGAGGGAAACAATTTCGTGGTGTGCAACTTCGTGCCGCGCAAGGTGGACTACCACCCGCTCTCGATCCCGGTACCCTACTATCACTCCAATGTGGACTCCGATGAGATCATGTTCTACTGCGGTGGCGACTACGAGGCCCGCAAGGGATCGGGAATCGGGCAGGGATCGGTTTCCGTGCACCCCGGCGGCTACGCGCACGGTCCGCAGCCCGGAGCCTACGAGCGAAGCATCGGCGTCGAGTTCTTCGACGAGCTGGCGGTGATGGTCGACACCTTCCGCCCACTCGAACTCGGCGAGGGTGGCCTTGCCTGCGAGGACCCCGGGTACGCCTGGACCTGGTCCGGCAGGGGACCCGACACGTGAGCGCGCTGCCCGCGTTCGCCACGAGGCTGTGCGACGACGCCGCGGTGTTCCCTCCCGGCATGATGCCGCTGGCGGAGGCGGTGCCCGCTCACGCGGCGCACCGCGCGGCACGCTACGGCGGGTTGGTCGGGCCGCTCGTGGTCGCGGCGCCCGCGCTGGCGCAGTTGCAGACGTTGCTCGGACGCGATCAACTCGAGCTGGCGGTGACCGCGCCCGAAGGGCCGGGGCAGGCCGCGGCGGCCGTCGCCGCCTCGGCGAAGCTGCCGGTGCGGTTGCGCGCACTGGAGATCGCGGTTCCCCCGGAGTTGGAGCTCGCGCGGCTGCCTTCCGTGCTGCGCGAGGCCCGGTTGGACACGGCCTGGTCGGACGACGTCGGCGCCGAGGTGTTCCTGGAGATCCCTCGCGACGCGCGGCGCGACGGCGTGCTCGCGGTGTGCGCCGAACGAGGATGGAAGGCGAAGTTTCGCACCGGTGGGGTGCGCGCCGAACTGCACCCGGGCGAAGCCGAACTGGCGAGCGCGGTCGTCGCGGCGGTACGCGCCGGCGTGCCGTTCAAGGCCACGGCCGGGTTGCACCATGCCATCCGCAACACCGACCCGGAAACCGGATTCGAACAACATGGCTTTCTGAACCTGTTGCTTGCGACCGACGCCGCGGCCCACGGCGCCGACGAACAGCGGGTGGTCGCCGTGCTCGCCGACCGCGACGCGGCTGCCGTCGCTGCCGGGGTGCGTGCGCTCGGCGAGGCTCGCGGCATGGCCGTGCGTGAGCTGTTCGTGTCGTTCGGAACCTGCAGTATCACCGAACCGATCGCGGAACTGGTGGCGCTGGGGCTGCTGCCCGGTTCCATACTCAGTGAAGGAGTCAGTGCGTGACGAGGATCGCCGTGCCGGAGGGCTCGCTGTTCGGACTCGCCAACCTGCCCTACTGCGTGTTCTCCCCACCCGGCGGCACGCCACGCGTCGGGGTGCGGGTGGCCGACTCGGTGGTGGACCTGGCGGCGACCCTGCGCGACGAGGAGTTCGCCGAGCCGTCGCTGAACGCCTTCATGGCACAGGGCCGAGCACGCTGGAACGAGGTTCGGGAGCGGATCACCGAACTGGTGTCGGGCGAGCTTCCCGATGCGGCCGTGCACGCGGTTTCGGACGTGAAGCTGCGGCTGCCCTTCGAGGTCGCCGACTACGTGGACTTCTACGCCTCCGAGCACCACGCCTCCAACCTCGGCAGGTTGTTCCGTCCCGACGCGGAGCCACTGCTGCCCAACTGGAAGCATCTGCCGGTCGGCTACCACGGTCGCTCCGGCACAGTCGTCGTGTCGGGAACGGACATCGTGCGCCCGAGCGGCCAACGCAAGGCCCCTGATGAGGACACGCCGACCTTCGGTGAATCGCGGCGGCTTGACATCGAGGCCGAACTCGGATTCGTCGTCGGCGTGGGCTCCGAACTCGGCGGCACCGTGTCCTGCACCGACTTCGCCGAGCACGTCTTCGGCGCGGTGCTGGTCAACGACTGGTCCGCTCGCGACATCCAGGCATGGGAGTACGTGCCGCTCGGACCGTTCCTCGGCAAGAGCTTCGCCACCTCCATCTCGCCGTGGGTGGTGCCGATGGCGGCGTTGGAGGCGGCAAGGGTGCCAACCCCGCCGCAGGACCCGCCGCCGCTGCCGTACCTGCGTGGCGGCGAGTCGTGGGGGCTGGACATCGACCTGTCCGTGGTGTGGAACGGCGAGGAGGTCGCCCGGCCGCCGTACCGCGAGATGTACTGGTCACCCGCACAGATGCTGGCGCACCTCACCTGTAACGGCGCGTCCTGCCGCACGGGTGACCTCTACGCGTCGGGCACCGTCTCCGGCCCCCGACGTCACGAGCGGGGAGCGTTCATCGAGCTCACCTGGGGCGGCAAGGAGCCCGTCGAGGTGGCGGGTCAGCAGCGCACGTTCCTGCTCGACGGCGACGAGGTGGCCATCTCGGCGACCGCCGCAGCGGTCGACGGCGGGCGGATCGGGTTCGGCGAGGTGCGCGGCCGGATCCTGCCGGCCTGAGTGCGCTCTCCTCTGCGAGTCCCCCGTTCCTGCCCGCGAGTTCTGCGTTCCTGCCCGCGAGTTCTGCGTTCCTGCCCGCGAGTCTCCCGTTCCTGCCGGCGAGTTCTGCGTTCCTGCCCGCGAGTTCTCCTTGGGTTCCTGCCCGCGAGCTCCGCGGTGCTGCGCTGCTGGTGTACCTGCGGGTCGCCCAGCCGGCGACCCTGACCGTCAACGAGCGTCTCGGTCCGCTTCGTCGCCGGTGTCCGGCTCGGCGGACTGATCGGGTTCCACGTTGGTGGGTCCGAATCCGGGCGCCGGTCGCGGCGCGCCGCGGCCAGGGTCGGCCGCGGCGATCTCCTCTTCCGGTTGCGGGTTCGGTTCGAACGGGGCAGTCGTCATGTTCGACGGTTACCCGGTTGGCGTCCCGGCATACCTTCGAACCCCAACGCAGGACCCGCGGGCGAGAGTGCAGGACTCGCGGGCGAGAGTGCAGGACCCGCGGGCGAGAGTGCAGGACTCGCCGACGGGAACGGGGGACTCGCGCGCGGGGTGGGTCAGCTGTCGACGTTGTCGTGGAGGCGCTCGCGTAGCTTCGCGAGGTCGACCTCCCGCACGCTTGACTCGCCCGCCAGGTCCAGTGCGTGCGCGGCGCCGAAGCCCATCGCGGCGCACGGTCCCATCACCCGCACGCTGGAGAGCGCGGCGGCGTCCCCGTCCACGCACCGGCCCGCCGCCACCAGATTGTCCGCGCCGACGGGGGTCAGACTGCGCAGCGGAACGTAGTGCACGTGCTCGGGGTCGAAGGTCTCCCACACATACCCTTCGATCCGGTCGTGCAACTCGATGGGCCACGCGGTGCGCGCCACCGAGTCCTCGAAGCGCACCCCGGTGCGCACCTCGTCCACCGTGAGCTGATGCTCCGAGGCGATCCACCTGGTCTGCCTGCGGCCGGGCAGGCCGTACAGCCGCACCCTCGCGTCGGCGAAGGCCTCGGGAAACTCCGCGCGCAGGAACTCCACCACGCGGTCGGCCTGCGCGCGCCCCTCCAACTGCGCCCGCGCGGCGGGCACGGCCCGAAGTGGCGCCTCGACGTGCGTCATGTTCATCACCGCCGTGTCGCGGCCGGGGAAGAAGAACGCGAGACCGTCGCGGCGTACCAGGCCGTACTGCTCGGCCTTCTCCGCCACCCGGGCGGTGAGCTCGGCGTGGGTGGGTTTGTGTTCTTCCCGCAGGTTCTCCAGGCGGATCTGCTGTGAACCCCAGATGGTGCGCTCCGGGACGCGGCACGGCAGTCCCGCCTCCCACGTCAGTGCCGCGTCGCCGCTGGCGTCGACGAAGCCACTCGCCCGTACCCGAACCGTCCCGTGCCTGGTGGCGAAGGTGGCGTCGGTGAGTCTCCCGCCGTCCGTCCCGACCTGGAGCACCGAACCGCCGAGCACCACCTGGATGTCCAGTGACCGCACCAGGTTCTCGATCCAGCGGCCCAGCACGACCTCGTCGTAGCTCACGGTCATCGTGTGGCCTCGATTGAAATGGATGTCACCGCTGCTACCGAGGTCTTCGAACATCGGGTCGAAGATGCCGTGGGTGAGCTGCCGATACCCGGGCCCGTTGCCGTACACGCCGCAGAACAGGCCGATGAGCGAGTTGACGCACTGCCCGCCGAGCACGGGCAGCGCGTCGACGAGTACGACGGAGCGGCCGAGGTTGCGCGACTCGACGGCTGCGGACAGCCCCGCGATACCGGCCCCGACGACGCAGACGTCGGCCGTGAGGTCCTCCGTGGACCCAACGGGTGGCTTGGTGACGGTGTTGACCCGCAGCTCGGTGAGCTCATGTGGCATATTCGTGTCCCTTTTGGACGTCTGGTGTGTGTGGTTTCTCAGGCGTTGAGGTCGTGTTGGTAGACGGATTCGTGCCAGGGGATGAAGAAGCGTTTGAGGGTGTTGATGAGGAAGTAGAGGGTGAGGCCGAGTGTGGAGAGGAGGATGATGACGGCGAAGAGGGCGGGGGCGTTGAGTTCGTTGAGGGTGCGGACGATGAGGTAGCCGAGTCCTTCGTTGCCGCCGAGGTATTCGCCGACGATGGTGCCGATGATGGCGAAGACGATGCCGACTTCCATGCCGGTGAAGACGTAGGGGAGGGTGCTTTTGAGTTCGAGGTGGGTGAAGGTTTGCCAGCGGTTGGCGTTGAGGGTTTTCATGACGTCGTGTTGGCCGGGTTGGACGGAGCGGACGCCGAGTTGGACGTTGAGCATGATGGGGAAGAAGGCGAGCATGGCGGCCATGATGATTTTGGAGGTCATGCCGAAGCCGAACCAGATGACGAACAGGGGGATGAGGGCGACTTTGGGGATGACTTGGGAGGCGACGATGATGGGGCGGAGGCTGCGTTCCATCCAGGGGATTTTGCCGAGGATGGCGCCGGTGGTGATGCCGGTGGCGAGGGCGATGGTGAAGCCGGTGAGGGTTTCGGTGGCGGTGATTTGGGCGTGGTGCCAGGTTTGGGGGTCGGTGGCGAGGTCGGTGAGGGTGGCGAGGACGGTGAGGGGTCGGGGGAGGACGAGTTCGGAGAGGTTGTTGAGGCGGACGAAGAGGTCCCAGGTGGTGAAGAGGGTGAGGAGGAGCAGGGGGGTGGTGATCCAGGGGAGGAGTTTGGTCAGGCGTGGGTTGGTCATGGTTGGTCCTGGCCGTCGAGGGCGTGGCGGAGGTGGCGGGCGATGGCGCCGAAGGCGGGTTCGGTTTGGAGGTCGATGTGGCGGGGTCGGGGGAAGGGGATGGTTTGGGTGTCGGCGATGCGGCCGGGTCGGGGGGTGAGTTGGATGACGCGGTCGCCGAGGAAGACGGCTTCGGTGATGTCGTGGGTGATGAAGACGACGGTGGCGTGGGCGGCTTGGGTGATGCGTTGGAGTTCGAGGTTCATGCGTTCGCGGGTGAGGGCGTCGAGGGCGCCGAAGGGTTCGTCCATGAGGAGGAGGGTGGGGTGGGTGGACAGGGCGCGGGCGATGGCGACGCGTTGGCGCATGCCGCCGGAGAGTTCGCGGGGGTAGGCTTTTTCGTATCCGGCGAGGCCGACGAGTTCGGCGAGTTCGTGGGCGCGGTGGTGTCGGGTGGTTTTGGGGTCGCCGCGGAGTTTGAGGGGGAGGGCGATGTTGTCGGCGACGGAGTACCAGGGGAAGAGGTTGGCTTCTTGGAACACGACGCCGAGTTGGGAGACCACGGAGGTGTCCACGCGGGTGCCGTTCCACAGGGAGCGGCCCTCGATGAGGATCTGTCCGGTGGTCGGGGCCAGCAGCCCGGCCAGCATCCGCAGCAGGGTGGTCTTGCCGCAGCCTGAGCGGCCGATCACCGACACGAACTCGCCATCGGAAATGGACAGGTTGATATCCGCCAACGCATGCGTATACGCACGCCGTGTCCGAAACTCCTTGTCAACACCCACCAACTCCAACTTCGGCGGAACGTGACCGTCGCTCGTCGCGGGTACCGCTCGTGTCGTCTCGGTGTCCGGTGTGGACATCAGACTCACCTTTCTCACGATTTGGTTTGGGGCAGCAGGCTGTTGTCGAACCAGGAGGCGGCGTCCTTGCCCGGCTTGGCGATGCCCGCCGCGGTGAGCTCCTCGTATCCGGCGACCCAGGCGTTCTCGTCGGTGACGAGCAACGGCTTCGAGGGATCGCCGCCGGTCCACAGGTCCCGCATCACGGTCAGGCTCTGTTTCGCGATCTTGTTGTCGTCGAGGGTGGCGAACGAGTAGTGCTCCCGCAGCTTCGCGATCGTCTCGTCCAGCGTGGTGTCGGCGACCACCGCGGCGAGTGCGTCGTGGATGCCCGCCAGGAACGCCTTCAACATGTCCGGATCGGACTGGATCACGTCCTTGGTGGCGACGTAGACCTGCGAGTCGGACTTGACGACGGTTCCCGGGTCGAACACTCCGGCGTCGTCGTGCTGCGACAGCACGATGTTGGAGGTGTCGATGCTGACGACGTAGCCGGCGATGCGGCCCTGCTGCACCAGGTTGAACGTGCCCGGCGTCAGGCCGGTGACCTGCTTGCGAACCCGACCGGGGTCGATGCCCGCGTTCGCCAGCACCAGCGAGACCACTTTGGAACTGGTGCCGCCCTCCGAGGGCACCCCCATGGTTTTGCCGACGAAGTCCTCCGGCTTGGTCAGCGGATCACTCTTGCTGTACATGAACCGCAGTGACGAGCCGCGGGTGAGCGTGCCGATGTTGACCAGTGGCTGCCCGCTCTCGGCCACCGCCGTCATCACGTCGATCTGCCCGAGCCTGGTGACCGGGCCGGTGCCGGCCAGCAGGGTCTGCATCGCCTGCGGGGAGCCCTTGACCGGCTGCAACTGCACGTCCAGCCCGTGCTTGGCGAAATGACCGCCCGCGACCGCGAGCAGTTCGGGCGCCATCGACAGCGTTTCCAACGGCAGGTAGCTGAGGAACGTGATCGCTTCGCCCTCACCGCCTGCACCCGCGGGCTCCGAGCCGCACGCGGTGAGCAGGGTGGGACCGGCGGCCACGGCGGCCGTGGCGAGTGCGGAGCGTTTGAGGAATGACCTGCGCGACAACGCGGAAAGGGGCAGTGCCGAAAGGGACCGGGGGTAGCTGGGCACGATGTTGTCTCCTGTCTCTGCCGTGCCGATCACCACTCTGTGACCGGCACGGCAGAGGTTCGCCCCCACGGGTTGGGTGCTGCTACCCACCTTTCCGGATATCGGAAGACGGGTGCGGCAGCGGCGGTCTCGTCGCCCCGAGCGCCCGGGAGATGCCTCGAGCGGTGGCTTGCACCAGGTGTCCGAGGCCGGGCCCGTGCGACTCGGTGTGCGGCACGATCAGCGACAGCGCGGCGACCACCGTGTCGTCGCGGCCGTAGATGGGGGCGGCGACGGACACGTACTCCGGGTCGATCTGCCGGTCGCTGACCGCGTAGCCGTTGCGCCGCACGTCGGCCAGCACCTCACGAAGCTCCCGCTCGCTGGAGTAGGTGTGTGGCGTGTAGGGCTCCAGCGGCCTGCTCAGTACCTCCTGCTGCACCTCGACGGGGGCGTGGGCGAGCAAAACCAGGCCCACCGCGGTGGCGTGCAGCGCGTAGCGGCCACCGACACGCGGGCGCGCGCTCGCCCGCTCCGGACTGACGAACCGCTCGACGAACACCACCTCGTCGTCGGTGCGCACCGCCAGATGCACACCACGGTGCGTGGTCTCGTAGAGATCCTGCATGAACGGCAGTGCGATGCGCTGCAACCCCACCGAGCGCGGGGCCAGCGCGGCGATCTCCCACAGCCGCAGCCCGACGCGGTAGTTGCCGTTGTCGTCTCGTTCCAGCGCGCCCCACTCGTACAGTTCGCCCACGATGCGGTGGGTGGTGGTCAGCGGTACGCCCGCGCGGCGGCTGAGCTCGGACAGGCTCAGCCCGTCGGCGGCATCGGAGAAGGTGTCGAGGATGCGCAGGGCCCGCCGCAGCACGGAGCGGCGCTGGGTTGACATGCCGGTGAGTCTCGATGAGCACCCGAATCCGGCGCAACCGCCGATGACCTGCGGCTGCGCCCGCGTTTGGTGACTTCCTACAAAGCTTGCTCCCGCGACGTGGTGAGTGGCGATCATTTCGGGACCGGCCGGTAACCGACACAGTGGGGTGGGTCGAGGCGGCGGCCTGCCCATGGCTTGGCCTCGCTTTCGCATGTCTGTTTTCGGATGTCGTCGTGGGAGCTGGTGAGGTCTTCGGTGTTCAGTCGTGTCGCCATCGTGAACCGGGGAGAGGCCGCGATGCGGCTGATCCATGCCGTGCGGGAGCTCGGCGCCGAGGGCGGGGCGCGGCCGGAGACCGTCGCGCTCTACACCGAGGCCGACAGCTCGGCCACGTTCGTGCGGGAGGCCGACCACGCCTACTGTCTCGGCCCCGCCTCGGCCCGCCCGTACCTCGACCTGGCCGTACTGGAGCGCGCGCTGCGTGAGACCGAGGCCGACGCCGCCTGGGTCGGGTGGGGCTTCGTCGCCGAGGACCCCGCGTTCGCGCAGCTGTGCGAGCGGATCGGTGTGACGTTCGTCGGGCCGAGTCCGGAGGCGATGCGCAAGCTGGGCGACAAGATCGGCGCGAAGCTGCTGGCCGAGGAGGTCGGCGTGCCGGTCGCCCCGTGGAGCAGGGGCGCGGTCGCCGACCAGCAGGCCGCGCTCTCGGCGGCGCGCGAGATCGGCTACCCGCTCATGCTCAAGGCCACCGCTGGCGGCGGCGGCCGCGGCATCCGGGTGGTGACCGGCGAGGAGGAGCTGGTCGATGCCTTCGAACGCACCAGCCAGGAGGCGCAACGCGCCTTCGGCAGCGGCGTGGTGTTCCTCGAACGGCTGGTCACCGGAGCAAGGCACGTCGAGGTGCAGGTCATCGCCGACGGGCAGGGCACGGCGTGGGCGCTGGGGGTACGCGACTGCTCGGTGCAGCGCCGCAACCAGAAGATCATCGAGGAGTCCGCCTCGCCGCTGCTGAGCCCCGAGCAGACGCGGGAGCTGAAGGACTCCGCCGAGCGGCTCGCGCTGGCCGTCGGCTACCGCGGTGCCGCGACCGTGGAGTTCCTGTACCACCCCGGCGAGCGATTGTTCGCGTTCCTGGAAGTCAACACCAGGCTGCAGGTCGAGCACCCGATCACCGAGGCCACCACCGGGATGGACCTGGTCAAGGCCCAGTTGCACGTCGCGGCGGGCGGCAAGCTGGAGGGCGAGCCACCGGCCGAGGCAGGCCACGCGGTGGAGGCCAGGCTCAACGCCGAGGACCCCGACCGCGACTTCGCTCCCGCGCCCGGCCGGATCAGTCTGCTGAAGCTGCCCGCGGGGCCCGGCATCCGGGTCGACACCGGCGTCGGCGAGGGCGACACGATCCCCGCCGACTTCGACTCGATGATCGCCAAGATCATCGCCTACGGCCGCAGCCGCGACGAGGCGCTGGCAAGGCTGCGGCGCGCCGTCACCGAGACCACGGTGCTCATCGAGGGCGGCGCGACGAACAAGAGCTTCCTGCTCGACCTGCTCAACGCCGACGAGGTCGTGCAAGCCGAGGCGGACACCGGCTGGATCGACCGGGTACGCGGGCAGGGGCGGCTGAGCTCCACCCGGCACTGCGGGGTGGCGCTCGCGGCGGCCGCGATCGAGGCCTACGAGGAGGGCGAGCTCGTCGAACGGCAGCACCTGCTGTCCACCGCCCACGGCGGCCGCCCGCAGGTGCGGCACTCCGGCAGTGCCGCCATCGACCTGAAGCTGCGTGGGGTCGCGTACCGCGTCACGGTGGCGCGCACCGGTCCCCGCCGGTTCCGGGTCGGGAT
Source organism: Saccharomonospora marina XMU15 (assembly GCF_000244955.1). Taxonomy (GTDB): domain Bacteria; phylum Actinomycetota; class Actinomycetes; order Mycobacteriales; family Pseudonocardiaceae; genus Saccharomonospora_A; species Saccharomonospora_A marina. The sequence goes on from NZ_CM001439.1 coordinate 2,755,172, forward strand.
CGTCGACGGCGGCGAGGTCCGGCCCGTCGACGTCGAGCTGGAACGCTTCGACGAGCACCGCGCCCAACTGTTCGTGCACGGCAGGCGGTTCAGCCTGGTCACCGGCACTCACGGGCCCAGCCACGTGGTCGAGGTGGACGGCGTCACCCACCGCGTCAGCCGTGACGAGGGCGGGGTGGTGCGCTCACCCGCGCCCGCGCTGGTGGTGGCCACCCCGGTGGAGGTCGGCACCGAGGTCGAATCCGGGGCGCCGGTACTGGTGCTGGAGAGCATGAAGATGGAGACGGTGCTGCGGGCACCGTTTCGGGCGGTGCTGCGGGAGCGGCCGGTGTCGGTCGGCAGCCAGGTCGAGACCGGCGCGCCGCTGCTGCGGCTGGAACCGCTGGAAACGGACGGCGCCGAGCAGGCGGCCGCAGCCGGGCAACGGATCGATCTGCAGCTGCCACCCGAACCCGAAGCTGGCATGCCGCACGAGCGCGCACGCCGCGCGCTGACCGAGTTGCGCAGCAGGCTGCTCGGCTTCGACGTCGACCCGCACGACGAGGGCAGGGCGCTGTCGGACTACCTCGCCGCACGGGCGGAGCCGGGCGCCGACCGCGAACGGTTGATCGGCGACGAGGTCGCGTTGCTGCACGTGTTCGCGGACCTGTCCGAACTCAGCCGCAACCGGCCCGCGGGGGAGGAGACCACGGCCGACACCCGGGTGCACAGCCCGCGTGAGTACTTCCACACCTACCTGCAAAGCCTCGACGTGGAGCGCGCCGGGTTGTCGGAGACGTTCCAGCAGCGGCTGGCCAGGGCGCTGGGCCACTACGGTGTCGACGACCTGCAACGCTGCGCGGAGCTGGAGGAAGCGGTGTTCCGCATCTTCCTCGCGCAGCAGCGCGCTGGTTCCGACGTCGCGGTGATCACCACCCTGCTGCGGCAGTGGCTCACCGAGCCGCCGCCGGGAAACGGCTGGCGAGAGACCGTCGGGCGCGCGCTGGAACACCTGATCACGGCCACCCAGCTGCGCTTCCCCTCGGTCGGCGACCTCGCCCGCAGCCTGGTGTTTCGCTGGTTCGCCCAGCCCATGCTGCGCCGCAACCGCGCGGAGATCTACGCCAGGGTGCGCCAGCACCTGCGCTACCTGGACGAGCACCCGGACGCCGCCGACCGCGACGAGCGCGTCGCCGAGATGGTCGCCAGCCCGGAACCGCTGGTACGGGTACTCGGGCAGCGCATCGGCAGGCCCGGGGCCGACCTCGCCCCGCTGCTGGAGGTGATGAGCAGGCGGTACTACCGCGAACGCACGCTGGAGAACATGCGCACCGCCACCCATGACGGGTGCGCGTGCGTGACGGCAGAGTACGACCTCGACGGCAGCAGGCTGCGGCTTGTCGCGACCGCCGCGGACTTCTCGGGGCTGCCCGAGGCGTTGCGCGCCGTCGCGGGCGTGGCCGATGCCGAAGGCGACGGCGCCGCGCTCGTCGCCGACGTCTACCTGACGTGGCCGCAGCAACCCGATGACGACGACACGATGTCGGACAAGCTGCTGACGGTGCTGGAGCAGACGCCGCTGCCCGGCCGTCTCCGGCGCATCACCACGACCGTCGCCGGTCGCAGCGGCGCGGCCATGCACCACCACTTCACCTTCCGCCCCGGCGAAACCGGACTGACCGAGGACAGGTTGATCCGTGGCCTGCACCCGCTCGTCGCGCAGCGGCTGCAACTGCGCAGGCTCAGCCAGTTCGACCTCACCCGGCTGCCGTCCGCGGACGAGGACGTCTACCTGTTCCGTTGCGTCGCCGCGAACAACCCCTCCGACGAGCGGCTCGTCGCGATGGGCCAGGTGCGTGACCTGACCCCGCTGCGCGACAGCGACGGCAACGTGCACGCGCTGCCCGCCGTGGAAGGAGCCCTGGACGCCTGCCTCGACGCGATCCGGAAGGTGCAGGCGCGCAGGCCTGCCAAGAAGCGGTTCGACACCAACCGCGTGTTCATCTACGTGTGGCCTCCCAGCGAACTGACCATGGAGGACCTGCGCGCCGTCGCCGGTCGCGTCGTGCCGAGCACCGCAGGCGCGGGACTGGAGGAGGTGCAGTTCCTCGGTCGGCAGCGCGATCATGCCAGCGGCGAGTTGCGGGACGTGGCCGTGCGCATCTCCTACCACGCCGGCTCCGGGGTGCGGGTACGCATGGGGCAGCCGTCGAGCGAGCCGATCGAACCGCTGGACGACTACGGCCAGAAGGTGCTCAGGGCGAGCCGTCGCGGCACGGTCTACCCCTACGAACTGCTCGACGTGCTCGCCGGTGCCGACGGCACGTTCCAGGAGTACGACCTCGACGACACCGGCGCACTGGTGCCGGTGGACCGGCCGAAGGGGCTCAACAAGGCCGCCGTCGTGGCGGGCGTGGTGACAACACCGACGCCGAGGTATCCCGAAGGCATCACCCGCGTCGCGCTGCTCGGTGACCCCACCAAGGCGCTCGGCGCGCTGTCGGAACCGGAGTGCCTGCGGGTGATCGCGGCCCTGGACCTCGCGCAGCGGATGCGCGTTCCGCTCGAGTGGTTCGCGCTGTCGGCGGGGGCGCGGATCTCGATGGATTCGGGCACCGAGAACATGGACTGGATCGCGGCCGTGCTGAAGCGCATCGTGGAGTTCACCCAGCACGGCGGCGAGATCAACGTGGTGGTGGCCGGTATCAACGTCGGCGCGCAGCCGTACTGGAACGCCGAGGCCACGATGCTGATGCACACCAAGGGAATCCTGGTGATGACACCGGACTCGGCGATGGTGCTGACCGGAAAGCAGTCACTGGACTTCTCCGGCGGGGTCTCGGCGGAGGACAACTTCGGCATCGGCGGATACGACCGCGTCATGGGGCCCAACGGGCAGGCGCAGTACTGGGCGCCCGACCTGGCGGGGGCGCGCGACGTGCTGATGGCGCACTACGACCACAGCTACGTGGTGCCCGGTGAGCCGGGGCCGCGGCGAGCCGAGACGACCGACCCCGTCGACCGCGACATCAGCGATTACCCGCACAACGTGGTCGGCAGCGACTTCACCACGGTCGGGGAGATCTTCTCGACCGAGGCCAACCCCGACCGCAAGAAGGCGTTCGACATCCGCACCGTGATGCGCGCCGTCGCCGACGCCGACCACCCGGTGCTCGAACGCTGGGCAGGCATGGCCGACGCCGAGACCGCCGTGGTGCAGGACGTCAAGCTCGGCGGCCGGCCGGTGTGCCTGGTCGGGATCGAGTCGCGGTCGGTGCCACGACGCGGCTTCCCGCCCACCGACGGCCCGGACACCTACACGGCGGGCACGCTTTTCCCCCGGTCGTCGAAGAAGGTGGCGCGCGCCATCAACGCGGCGAGCGGTAACCGGCCGCTCGTGGTGTTGGCCAACCTTTCGGGCTTCGACGGCTCGCCCGAGTCGATGCGCAAGCTGCAGCTCGAGTACGGCGCCGAGATCGGCAGGGCTGTCGTGAACTTTTCGGGCCCGATCGTGTTCTGCGTGATCTCCCGCTACCACGGCGGGGCGTTCGTGGTGTTCTCCAAGGCGCTCAACCCGAACATGACGGTGCTGGCGGTCGACGGCTCCTACGCGTCGGTGATCGGTGGGGCCCCCGCGGCGGCGGTGGTGTTCGCGGGCGAGGTCGATACCCGCACCGCGAGCGACGAGCGGGTGCGCGGCCTGCAGGCCGAACTGGCCGATGCGCAGGGTGCGCGACGCGCCGAGCTGATCACCCGCCTCGCCGACGTGCGTGCGGCTGTGCGTGCCGAGAAGCTGGGAGAGGTGGCAGCCGAGTTCGACCGGGTGCACAGCATCCAGCGCGCCGTGCGGGTGGGTTCGGTGGACGCGGTGATCCCGCCCGGCGCGCTGCGGCCCGAGCTGATCGCCGCGGTGGAACGCGGGCTCGGGGTGTGACGCCGGTCAGGCACGCGCGGACCGGGCGCCACGCCCGCTCGGCGGGCCGCTCTCGCCCGCCAGGGCGTTGACACGGCGTTCCTGGCGCACCGAGCGGATCGCGGTGGTCAGCCCCACGGCCCACAGCACACCGATCGCCGACACCGCCGCCGTGGTGACGGCGGTGCCCGCACCGGTGGCGCTCAACAGCGTGCGCGCGTTGGTGAGCACGATCATCCCGCCCGCCGCCGCGCCCAGCACCCTGGGCGGGAGCCTGCGCACGAGCCAGGCCGCCAGCGGTGCGGCGACGACACCACCGATCATGAGGCCCGCCACCACCGTGTAGTTGAGCTGGTGCCGCGTGGACAGCGCGAAGAAGAACCCGGCGCTCGCCGCCAGCGCGACGATGAACTCGCTGGTGTCGACGGAGCCGACCACCTTCCTGGGCTCCAGCCTGCCCGAGGAGAGCAGCGTGGTCGTGGCCACGGGCCCCCAACCGCCGCCACCGCTGGCGTCGATGAACCCGGCCAGCAGGCCGAGCGGCCCGAGGAAGCGGGCGCCGGGCCGCTTGCTGGTGATGAACTTGCCGAGCCGAAGGAAGGCGAAGCGGATCAGCACGTAGAGCCCGAGCAGCAGCAGGATGGTGGCGATCCACACCGACGCCGACTCGGTGGACAGGGTGGTGAGTACGTAGGCGCCGAGCACGGCACCCACCGCTCCTGGCAGGGCCAGGATGCCCACCGTGCGCCAGTCGATGTTGCGCAGCCGCCAGTGCGCGGCTCCCGAGGCCAGTGAGGTGCCGACCTCGGCGAGGTGGATGGCCGCCGACGCGACGGCGGGTGCGGTTCCGGTGGCGACCAGTGTGGTGGTGGCGGTGACCCCGAACGCCATGCCGAGCGAGCCGTCGACGAGCTGGGCGAGGAAACCGGCGAGACCGAACAACAGCAGGGTGAGCATGGGATACCTCGGCTTCGGTGTGCCGCGCCGTTGGTCGCGGCAGGACAGCGACGGGGATGTGTTCGCTTCAGCCGAGGGGGCACAGCGCGGAGCTGACCCGGAGCAGGTCGATGTGGCGGCGCTGCACCAGCGCTGTCGTGGGACCGCTCATGATCGCCGATCCTCGCAGCAGGGCGATCAGCGGTCCACCGCTCCCACATCGTGGGGCGGTCCCTGCCGATCGCGGCCTACGGGTCGCGCCCGGTGCGACCTCCGAAGGCGGTGGAGGCGACCTCCCGGAAAGCCTCGGCAGGTCCCGCCCCACCCACGAGATGGTCGATGTTGCCCCCGCGCCACAGCGTCGCGAAGCCGTGCGCGAGCGACCATGCCGCGAGCACCGCGAGGTCGGTGTCGCCACCACCGGCGTCCGCACCGAGCCCGCCGACGGCGCGCCTGAGCAGGTCCGCCGCGCGCCGCCTGGCCGCGACCAGCTCGACAGCGTCGCTGTGGTAGAGGTCGGGGCGATACATCACCTCGAAATGCGCGGGATGATCGAGCGCGAACCGCACGTACCGGACACCGAGTTCCTTCAGCCCGGGCGCCTCGCCAGCGGGCGGTCCGGACAGCGCCGCGGCGAGCAACTCGTTTCCCTCCACCGCGATCGCGGTGAGCAGACCGGCCTTGTCCCTGAAGTGGTGCGCCGGCGCGGCATGGGACACCCCGGCCCGGCGTGCCAGGTCGCGCAGGCTCACCGCGGCGGGCCCGGCTGTGCTGATCACCTCTATCGCGGCGTCGAGTACGGCACGACGAAGGTCCCCGTGGTGGTAGCCGCGCTGCTGTGCCATGTCCGGCATCCTACGGCGGATCTAGCCGTTGCCAAGTTGGTGGGGTAGCCACGTGCTCCCGCAGGCGGCGTTTGGCTTGAAGTCACGCGGCGATCGGGTTTCGCCGCGATGTGGTCGGGTAGGCGATGTGCGGCCGGCGGGAGCGCCGCTGTCGCGAATGTCGACACCGTCCAGAGAGGAACGCGCACATGGAGGCTGACCTGCCGACGGTCGACAAGGATGCCTATCTCGCCGTCCAGGCACGCGAACTGCTCGGCGCCGCTCGCAGAAGGCAGTCCTGCCGCGCGGTCCGGGTGGTCCGGCATGTCGTCGCCGAAGCAGGCCACGACGACGCGTTGCGGCTGGCGAACTGGTACCTGGGCATTGCCAGGAGGGAGACCAGCGACCCCGGGGTGCTCGCCATCGCCCGCGACTGCCTGCGCGAGGTGAGGGGCGCGGGCCCGATGCCGTGACGCCGAGCCCGCGGTGGGTGTCAGCCTGCTGGTGGTGGTTGCGCTGGCGGGCACGCTGTTTCGCCGCGGGTCGCTGCGAGCCGACGAGCAGTCGCGCGGCACGCGCACGGGTGGCCGGGTACAGCTGCGGCGCGATGGACGCCCGCAGCGGCAGCCGTGCGGCACGCGCACGGCTGCCGGCGTGGTGAGCCAGGGGCGCGGCGGGCGCATACTCCGCCCCGCATCGGGTACGCGTGGCCCATGGTTCGTGAGTTCGGTGAGGACGGCATCCGGGGGACGGGACCGCCGGTGGTCTGGCGCGGCCCCGAACCCGCCCCCGTGGTGCTGGTGCTGGACCCGGCGGGGGAGGCCAAACACAACGAACTCCCCGCGACCTGGCGGCCGCTGGCGCAGCACCTGCGGGTGGGGTGGTGCAGGCTTCCCGCCGAGGTCGGCGACGAGCCTTCGGTGGAGGAGATCCTCGGTGGCCTGTCCGGCCGGGTGCACCTCGTGGCATCGGGCACCGCGGCCGAACCCGCGCTGCGGCTCGCGCTGGAGTTTCCCGTGGTGCGCACCGTGGTGGCGGTGGACCCGGCACCGGCGGACTCCGGCACCGCACATGCCGACGACTACGGCACCACCGCCGACTGGTGGGACCGGGCCACCGAGGAGAGCCGCTCGGCACTGCGTGCCCGTGGTGTCCGGGTGGGTGCGTTCCTGAGCCGGGAGAGCGACCCGGCCGTGCGGGTGGAACCGCCGGTACCGCTCGGTCACCCCGACGTCGTCGGTCGAGTGGTGCAGACGCTGCTGTCCTTCCAGGGCGACCGCGCCCACCCCGAGCCGGTGGAGCCGGAGCGCGGCGAGGTGGTCGAGGCCTGGCACGCCGTGCAGCAACAGTTCGGCCCCGCACTGCAGCGGGCCCGTAAGTCCGGAGGAAGCGGCACCTGATTCCGGCTGCAAGGCCCGTGTATTGCGGACGAAAACCGGCCGGAATTCTCCATACGGTTGCCGTCGGGGCTCATCGAGAAGCATCCCAGCGAACCGACGACGAGGAGAACGATCATGACGGTTGCCCTTACCGGCGAGCGGGCCGACCTGCTGGAGTCGCTGGCCACGCAGCACTACTTCCTGCGCCAGACGGTGCGCGGACTGACCGACGAGCAGGCGCGGCTGCGGACCACCGCCAGCGAGCTGTGCCTCGGCGGTCTGATCAAGCACGTGACCAGGATGGAACAGCGGTGGATGGATTTCGTGCTCGGTAACCGGGACGCCGTGTCGGGCTCTTCGGACGGCTCCGACTCTTCGGACGGTTGGCAGGATCAGTTCCGGATGCTGCCGGGGGAGAGCCTGCAGGACCTGCTCGCCGACCTCGACGAGGCGCAGCGGCGCACCGCCGAGATCGTGACCGAACTGCCGGACCTGGATGTCGCGGGGCCGCTGCCCGAGGCGCCGTGGTTCGAGCCCGGTGCCCGCTGGTCGGCGCGCCGGGTGCTGCTGCACCTCATCGGCGAGATCGCCCAGCATGCCGGGCACGCCGACATCCTGCGCGAATCCCTGGACGGCGCCAAGACGATGGGCTGACGCCCTCACCGCCCCCGCTCACTGAGGTCGGAAACACACCCCGAGCACGGCAGACAGGCTGGTGGGCAGGGGCTGAGCTCGTAGGCTTGTGGAGCGGTGCCCTCGCACGCGGGCGAAGGCGCGTGTTGTGGTGTCCCGGGATTGTCGCCACCAGGTGACGTGCCCTGGCGGTTTCCGCCTCGGTCGCCGAGGACCCACGGCCTGCCCGTCGCTGAGAGCTGGCGGGCAGGCGGACGGCGGGCGGCGCAGCCCGGAAAGGGGTCGACACGGTGAGCGAGGTCGGAACACGGCTGCCCACACCCGACAGCGAGGAGCCCGACAAGGAGTCCGAAATCGCCTCCGTTCAGCGACGGACGGTGGCGGTGTTGTCCGTGGCGCAGGTGCTCGGCGGCCTCGGGGTCGGCATCGGCGTCGCCGTCGGCGGCCTGATCGCCGCCGACGTCGCGGGCACCGAGGGCGTGGCGGGGCTGGCGCAGACCTTCGGTGTGCTCGGCGCCGCGGTCGCAGCCGTCCCGCTCGCCGCGCTCACCCGGTTGCGGGGCAGGCGCGCCGGGCTGGTCAGCGGCATGCTGCTGGGTGCGCTCGGCGCCGCGGTGGTGGTCGCGGCCTCCTCGATCGGTTCGCTGCCGCTGCTGCTGGCCGGCCTGCTGCTGTTCGGTTCGGCCACGGCGGCGGGGCTGCAGGCCCGATACGGCGCCACCGACCTGGCGCGGCCGGGACACACGGCGCGCGCGCTTTCCATCGTGGTGTGGGCGACGACGGTCGGCTCGGTACTGGGACCCAACCTCGCCGACCCGGCGGGCAAGGTCGGCGCCTCGCTGGGACTGCCGCCGCTGACCGGCCCGTTCCTGGTCACCCTCGTGGCATTCACCTGCGCTGCCGCCGTGTTGTTCCTGCTGCTGCGGCCGGACCCGTTGCGGCTGGCGGGACTGCGACAGGCCGACACCACCACCGGCACGCGAAAGGCGGGCGCGGGCTTCAAGGCCTCGCTGCGAGCGATCGCAGGCAGACCCAAGGCACTGGTGGGGCTGCTGGCCATCGCGTCCTCCCATGTCGCGATGGTGTCGGTGATGGTGATGACCCCGGTCCACATGCATCACGTCGACGTGTCGCTGAGCGTCATCGGGATGGTCATCAGCGTGCACATCCTCGGCATGTACGGCCTTTCGCCGCTCACCGGGTACCTGGCCGATCGGTTCGGCAGGGTGCCCGTGATCGTCGCGGGCGCCGTGGTGATGGCCACCGCGGCGGTCGTGAGCGGCGTGGCACGGGCCGACGACGCCGTGCTGCTCGGCATCGGCCTGTTCCTGCTCGGCCTCGGCTGGTCGTTCGGGCTGGTAGCGGGTTCGGCGTTGCTCTCGGAGTCCGTGCCCGCCGAAACCCGAACCGGTGCCCAGGGCGCCTCCGACCTGGTCATGAACGGCGCCGCCGCCGTTGGCGGGTCGCTCGCGGGCGTCGTGGTCGCCGTGGCGTCCTACGGCTGGCTGACCGCGGCCGCCGCCACGCTGATGATCGTCATGGCGGTGTACTCCCCGATGCGTGCGGCTCGTTCCGGGCAGGGTTGACCCGGTCCGACCCGGCTCGATCGTTGCCGACCCGGCCCCGCCCCCGGTGGGCGGTCACGTATCGCCCGGCTGCCTCGTCCTCGCTGCGACAGCACCGTCAGCGACAAGGAGGGCGAGCCATGACTCAGCGGGAAGCGGGGCCGGGAAGGTCGGTGGTGGCGGTGACCACCGTGCTGGGAATGCTGATGGTCACCGCGGGGGTGTGGGCGATGGTCGCGCCCGGCTCCTTCGCCGACCTGGCCGGTTTCGCAGGCCAGGGGCACTTCGTCGCCGACGCGGGCGCGTTCCAGCTCGGGCTCGGTGCCGGGTTGCTGCTCGCGCCCGGCTGGGCGGATTCGCTGGCGACCGTACTGGCGGGCTTCCTTGTCGCCACCACGGCGCACACCGTGAACCACATCGTCGACCTGGACGAGGGCGGCGCGGCATGGCAGGCGTGGCTGCTGGGCGGCGCCTGCGTTGCCGCCGCGGCGGCGCTGTACCTGCGGGTGCGTGAGAGCGGCTACGTGCTCGGCAGGGTGAGCAGCGCCGCGACCGGTGAACTGGCCCGGCTCGCCCGGCAGAAAACCGTCCTGCTCACCACCTACCGCCGCGACGGGACGCCCGGCCGCACGCCGGTGAGCATCGCGGTGGAGGGCGAGCGTGCCTACCTGCGCAGTTTCGAGAAGGCGCTGAAGACCAGGCGGCTCGCGCGCGAGCCCGAGGCCGAGATCGCGCCGAGCGACGGGCTGGGCAGGAACATCACGGGTCCCGCGGTGTCGGGCCGGATGCGCAGGCTCGACGGTGAACGGGCACGGCACGCCGCCAGGATGCTGCGCCGCAAGTACCCGGTGCTGCACGGTTTGCTGGTGCCCGCGGCGCACCGGGCCCTTCGCGGGCGAACCGGCCGTACCGTCCACTTCGAGTTCACCCCGCACTGATCGGTCCGCCTGCTCGCCGGGGCGCGGGCCACGGTGTCGCGGGCCCCGGGGATGCGAGGCCCGAAGTCCCGCGCCGGTGGGGACCAACGACCGCATCGCGCAGCCGCGCGCACTCCTAGCGTGAGACAGGCGAAAAGCGAATCACTGGGAGAAGACATGACTGTTGAAGGCTCCGCCACCGGCGCGGTGGTCGTCGGTGTGGACGGATCGGAATCGGCCACCCACGCCGTGCGGTGGGCCGCGGAACTCGCGGCGCAGCGGCGGCTGCCGCTGCGCATCACCTATGGCTACGGCCTCATCGGCCGCTACTACGGCGGCGATTTCACCATCCCCGCCAACATCATCGAGTCCGTCGGTGACGACGCCAAGCGCATCGTCGCCGAGGCCGCCGAACAGGCCAAGGACGTGGCACCGGAGTTGTCGGTCGACCTGCAGGTGATCGACCAGCCCCCGATCCCGTTGCTGACCGAGCTGTCCAAGGACGCCGCGATGGTGGTGCTGGGCTCGTCGGGCCTCGGCGGCTTCACGGGCATGCTCGCCGGCTCCACCGCGGTCGGCCTCGCCATGCACGCGCGCTCGCCGGTCGTGGTGGTCCGCCCACGCGAAGGTGAGGCCGCACCTCCCACCGAGGGGCCGGTCGTGGTGGGTGTCGACGGCAGCCCGCTGAGCGAGCGGGCGATCGCCTACGCCTTCGAGGAGGCGGCCATGCGTGGTGCGCCGCTGGTGGCGGTGCACGCCTGGCTGGACGTGGAGTACGAGAGCGCGTTCAACAGGGCTCGCGCGTACTTCGAGGGCGGTCCGGTCGAGCAGGACGAGGAGCGACTGCTCGCCGAGCGGCTGGCCGGCTGGCAGGAGAAGTACCCCGATGTGCCCGTCGAGCGGGTCGTGGTCAGGGACAAGCCGAGGCACCAGCTGCTGGACCGCTCGGCCACGGCGCGGCTCGTGGTGGTCGGCAGCAGGGGCCGCGGCGGGTTCGCCGGGCTGCTGCTCGGCTCGACCAGCCAGGCATTGGTGCACCACGCACAATGCCCGGTGATGATCGTGCGGCCCTCCGGCGAAGAGCGCTGACCCATGCGTGCGCTTCGGTTGCTGGAGTGGAAGTCCGATCCGGTGCTCACCGAGGTTCCGGAGCCGCACGCGGGCCGTGGTGAGGTGGTGGTCCGCGTCGGCGGCGCGGGAGTGTGTCACTCCGACCTCCACCTCGCTCACGATTTCGAGCCCGGCCAGTTGCCGTGGGGACCGCCGTTCACGCTCGGCCACGAGAACGCGGGCTGGGTGCACGAGGTGGGGCAGGGGGTCACCGGGCTGTCGGTCGGCCAACCGGTGGCCGTCTACGGGCCCTGGGGCTGCGGTGCCTGCCTGCGCTGCCTGGTCGGCATCGAAACCTACTGTGAGAACCCCGCCGCCGCGCCCGTTCCCGGTGGCGGCGGCGGGCTCGGCCTCGACGGCGGGATGGCGGAGCTGCTGCTGGTACCCGCCGCACGACACGTGCTGCCGCTGCCGGAAGGCTTGGACCCGGTGACCGCGGCGCCGCTGACCGACGCCGGACTCACCCCGTACCACGCGGTGCGCCGCTCATGGCCCAAACTCACGCCGGACGCGACCGCGATGGTGATAGGCATCGGCGGGTTGGGGCACATGGCGGTGCAGATCCTGCGCGCCACGACGGCGGCGCGGATCGTGGCCGTCGACACCCGCGCGGAGTCGCTGACCATGGCGAGGCAGCTCGGCGCGGACCTGGCGCTGGCCCCCGACGAGGACGCCGCGCCTGCGATCCGGGAGTTCACGAAGGGGCGGGGTGTGGACGTCGTCATCGACTGCGTCGGCAACGACGCCACGCTCGCGCTTGGTGCCGCGGTCGGCCGGTCGATGGGCGACCTCACGATCGTGGGGCTCGGTGGCGGCACCCTGCCGGTGTCGTTCTTCTCGCCGCCCTACGAGATGTCGGTGCAGTCGGTGTACTGGGGCAGCAGGCCGGAACTGATCGAGGTGCTCGAACTGGGCGCCAGGGGGCTGCTGAACACACAGCTGACGCGGTTCTCGCTCGACGAGGCACCGGCGGCATACCGCAAGCTGGCGCAGGGGGAGCTGGAGGGGCGCGCCGTGGTGACGCCTTCGCCCGGCTGAGAACCACAGTGGACTGACTACCTCGGCGGGCATCGAAGGGAGGCAGGACATGAAGCCGCATCCCGCGACGCCGCGGTCAGATGCCGTGTTGCTGAGACTGTGGAGGCGGCTGCACCTGGGCAGCAACCCGCTCGCGCGCAGAAGTGATCGGCTGGAGCGCCTCGTGCTCGTGATGGCGCTGGCGGTACCGCTGCTGGCGACGCCGTTCGTGGCGGCGCTGGGCTCGGAAACCTACACCCGCGAGGTGCGGGTGGCCCAGGCGCAGCAGAGTTCACGGGAACAGACCACCGCGGTGTTGTTGGCGAAGCCGCCTTCGGTACGGGCGACCGCACACCCGGCGAGCGCCCAGCAGCCCGTGCCCGTCCGCGCGCGATGGTCGTCGCCCGACGGTGGAAGCAGGACCGGAACCGTGCTGGCGGACCCTGCAAAGGAGAAGGGCAGCCGGGTTTCGGTCTGGATCGACGACTCGGGTGCCGTGGTGCCACCGCCCAAGACGACGACGGCGGCCGGGTGGAACGCCGCGGCGCTGGCGACGACGGTCTGGCTGCTGGTGGCGGTGACGAGTGCGTTGTTCTTCCTGTCGGTGCGCAGGACTCTCGACCGCTCGCGGTACCAGCGGTGGCAGCGCGAGTGGGAGCAGTTGCAGCGCGAGCGACACCAGTCGTGAGCGGTGTTCGGCGAAAGGAGGGGACATGGCTGTCGGTGAGTTGTTCACGGTGGTCAAGGACGCGATCTCGGTGAGGAAGGTGTACTCCGAGCCGATCGAGCGTGACGGTGTGGTGGTGGTGACGGCCGCCAGCGTGGGAGGCGGAGGCGGAGCAGGTCACAGTGACGACCAGAAGGGCCAGCAGGGCGAGGGCGGCGGCTTCGGCCTCGGCGGCGCCCCGACCGGGGCCTACGTGCTCAAGGACGGCAATGTCCGGTGGGTGCCCGCTGTCGACGTCAACCGGATGTTCATGCTGGTGGCCGCCGTGGTCATGACGTTCCTGTTCACGCGGGCGCGCATCGCCGGAGCGCGAGCCAAGGCACAGTCGGCGAGCTGAGCCGGTGGCAGTCCGGTCGATGTGGACACTGCCGAGCCAGCAACAAGTCCACTGTGGATTATCCGGGTGCGGGCAAGGGAAGCCACTGTCACGGAGCCGGTGATTATACCCGGAGACGGGTTGATGACGCAGTGCCAACAATACGAAAATCGGCCGACCGGGTAACGAAACCGTGAACGGGCTTAACGCTTTCGGCCGACACCGAAAAGTGTTGCGCCGTGCCGCCGACGAAATATGATCTCTCCTGGTGGACGCGGCAGGCAGAACCACGGGCCCAGGGGGCGCCAACGTCTCAGCTGTTTCGGCTGTCGCAGCTGTCACAGCTGTCGGCGGAGTTGTCACAGCCACGACCTGCCCCGGCGGCGTGCGGGAACGGATTCCCGGGCGCCGCCGGGGCATGCCTTTCCGGAGTTGCCCGGAGTCGTGGAACTGCACGACAATGAGGATTCCCAGATGCCGACGGTCGGTGCGCCGGCCGAACGGGACGAGGCGGATCGCATGTACACGTTCGGCAAGCAGCACCCGGCGAACGGCACTACGCTTCGGCGGGAAGCCCGGCTCGTGCGAGCGTGCCTACGAGTCCGCCACCGACGACACCCGTCACACGAACGCCATGGCGCGATACGGCCGGTTGACTCCGGGCGTTACGCAGGCGTTCCACAACCCGTGCCCCTTGCGTTGGAGGCGTGATTGACACCATCGGCAAAGCCGACGAGCGAAGGGCCTCCGGCCGCCCTCTCTGCTCGAGAAACCCTGCCATCACTCGAACGGGTGTATGCGCAGGCGCGGCAGGAGAACTTCCCGGTCGCCGCACGGGTGTTGCCGCCCCGGTACAGGCGGCACCTGCTGGCACTGTACGCATTCGCCCGGATGGTGGACGACATCGGTGACGACGGGCCGACCGGCCCGGCCCCCGGCTCCGGGTCGGCCACGCCGCGAAACTCGGCCTCGCAGCGGTTGCGGCGCCTCGACGAGGTCTCGCGGAACCTGGACAAGGTGTTCTCCTCGACCCCACCTGCCGAGGAGATCTACCGCGATCTCGCGGCGACCGTGCGAGAGTGCGGACTCCCGCGCGAGCCGTTCGAGCGGTTGGTCGAGGCCAATCGGCACGATCAGGTGGTGCACCGCTGCCCGACCTTCGACGACCTGCTGCGGTACTGCACCCTGTCCGCGGACCCCGTCGGCAGGCTCGTGCTCGGGGTGTTCGGCGTCGACACGGCACACCGCCGAGTGCTTTCCGACCGGGTCTGTTCGGCGCTGCAGGTGCTCGAACACTGCCAGGACGTGGCGCAGGACGCGCGTGCGGGCCGGATCTACCTGCCCACCGAGGACATGGAGCGTTTCGGCGTCACCGAACCCGATCTGCTGGCACCCCGGGCGAACACCGCGGTGCGGGCGCTGGTCGGTTTCCAGACCCAGCGTGCGCTGCGGCTGCTCGACGAGGGTGCGCCACTGGTGGACTCGCTGTCGGGCAGCGCACGGCTCGCCGTCGCGGGCTACGTCGCGGGAGGCCGTGCCACCGCCCACGCGCTCGCGGCCGCGGGCTTCGACGTGCTCACCGCCACCCCCCGCCCCACCCGCGCGCGAACTCTGCTGGAGTTCGGTCGCCTGCTGGCCGCCGGCGGTGCGCGGTGAAGGCGAAGCAGGCCTACGACGAATGTGAACGGATCACCAGGCAGCAGGCGCGCAACTTCTCCTACGGGATACGACTGCTTCCCACGCCCAAGCGCAGGGCACTGAGCGCGGTCTACGCCTTCGCCCGCAGGATCGACGACATCGGCGACGGCGACCTCGCCCGCGAGGTGAAGCTGGAGCGGCTGGAGAACTCCCGAAAGCAACTGCACGCGCTCGACCAGCACGACGGCGACCCGGTACTGCTCGCGCTCGGCGATGCGGCGCAGCGATTCGGACTGCCGCTGGGCGCTTTCGACGAACTGATCGACGGCTGCCGGGCCGACGTGCTCGGTACCGGCTACGAGACCTTCGCCGACCTGCACCACTACTGCCGCTGCGTGGCCGGGTCGATCGGCAGGCTTTCACTGGCCGTGTTCAAAACCGCCGACTGGGCCCGTGACGAACGCGTCGCCGATGACCTCGGTGTCGCGCTGCAACTCACGAACATCCTGCGCGACGTGCTGGAGGACGCGGTGTCCGGCCGCGTCTACCTGCCTGCCGAGGACCTGCGTCGGTTCGGCTGCACATTGCGGCTGGACGGTCGCGGCCACTTCGCCGACGGCGAGGACGAACTGGTGGCGTTGCTGCAGTTCCAGGCCGCGCGAGCAGAGGAGTGGTACGCGCGCGGGTTGCGGCTGCTGCCCTCGCTGGATCGCAGGAGCGCAGCCTGTTGCGCGGCGATGGCAGGGATCTACCACCGGCTGCTGCACCGGATGGCGCTGCGGCCCCGGCTCGTGCTGCGAGGCCGGACGTCGTTGCCCGACTGGGAGAAGGCGTTCGTCGCCGCCCGCGCGCTGACCGGGGGTGTCCCGTGAGCCCGCACGTGGCGGTGGTGGGCGGCGGGCTGGCCGGTCTGACCGCCGCGTGCGATCTCGCCGACGCCGGGTTGCGCGTCACGCTGCTGGAGTCGAGGGCGCGGCTGGGCGGTGCCACGTTCTCGTTCCGGCGCGACGGTATCGCCGTGGACAACGGCCAGCACGTGGTCCTGCGCTGCTGCACCGAGTATCAGGCGCTGCTGCGCAGGTTGGGTACCGCGGACGGGATCGCGATGCAGGACCGGTTCCGCATGCCGATCCTCACTCCCGACGGCGCTGCCGCCGAACTGGCCCGCAGCGCCGCGCCCGCGCCGTTGCACCTGGCGACGGGAATCGCGCGCTACGGCGCGCTCTCGGTCGCCGACCGGTTGCGCGTGCTGCGTGCCGCGGTGGCGCTGCGTGGTCTCGACCCCACCGACCCGGCACTGGACGAGCAGACATTCGGCGACTGGCTGGCCAGGCACGGCCAGAACGACGCCACCCTCGGTGCGCTGTGGAACCTCATCGCGGTGGCGGCACTCAACTGCGATGCCGCCGAGGCATCGCTGGCGCTGGCGGCGATGGTGTTTCGCACCGCGTTGCTCGACCGTGCCGACGCCGCCGACATCGGCGTTCCGCGGCTGCCGCTGGAGGACCTGCACGTCCGCCCCGCGGAGAAGTACCTGCTCGACAGGGACGCGCAGGTGCGCACCCGAAGCGCGGTGCGCTCCGTCGAGCGCGACCACGACCGGTTCCGGCTGCTGCTGGACTCCGAGGAACTCACGGCCGACGCCGTCGTGGTGGCGGTGCCGCCGGACACCGCCGCGAAGGTGTGCCCGTCGCAGGCGGGGTTCTCGACGCGGCAGGCGGGGGGGCTGGGGGCGGCACCCATCGTCAACGTGCACGTGATCTACGAACGGCCCGTCACCGACCTGCCGTTCGCCGCCGCCGTGTCGTCCCCCGTGCAGTGGATCTTCGACCGGACCGACGTGGCCGGTGTCGCGTCCGGCCAGTACCTGGCGATCTCGCTTTCGGCCGCGCACAGCTGGCTGGACACACCGATGCCGAAACTGCGGGAGGTCTTCCTGGCCGAACTCGCCCGGCTGCTGCCCGCCGCCGCGACGACGCCACACAGCAGGTTCTTCGTCACCCGCGAGCGGCGGGCGACCTTCCGGCAGGGCCCCGGTTCCGGTCGCCTCAGGCCGCCCGCCGCGACCGGTATCCGCGGCCTGACCCTCGCGGGCTCGTGGACCGCGACCGGATGGCCCGACACGATGGAGGGAGCCGTGCGAAGCGGACATCGCGCCGCCGACCTGGTCACCGCGCAACTGGCTGGGGGTGCGCGGTCATGACAGCCACCCTGCCCGCGGAAGTCACAGCCACCCACGCGATCGTGCAACCGGCACTGCGGGAGGCGGTGGCCGGTCTGGAACCTGCGATGCGCAGGGTCGTCAGCTACCACCTCGGCTGGACCGACGAGAACGGCGAGTCCGCCGACGGCGGTGGAGGCAAGGCACTGCGGCCCGCGCTGGCGCTGCTTGCCGCCCAGGCCGTGCGCTCGGCACCGGAGCCCGCGCTGCCCGGCGCGGTCGCGGTCGAGTTGGTGCACAACTTCTCGCTGCTGCACGACGACGTGATGGACGGTGATCTCGAACGCAGGCATCGCCCGACCGTGTGGCGGTTGTTCGGCACCCCGGCCGCGATCCTCGCGGGGGACGCGCTGCTCACGCTCGCGGTCGACACGCTGGAACGGGCCGCAGATCCGGTAGCCACCCGCTGCCTCACCGCGGCGGTACAGCGACTGATCAACGGCCAGAGCGCCGATGTGGACTTCGAGCACCGCGTCGAGGTCGGTCTGGCCGAGTGCCTCGACATGGCCGACGGCAAGACCGCGTCGCTGATGCGTTGTTCCGCCGAACTCGGTGCGCTGCTGGGTAAGGCCGACCCGGTGGAGGCCGAACTGCTCGGCGAGTTCGGCCGTTGCCTGGGGATGGCGTTCCAACTCGTCGACGACCTGCTCGGGATCTGGGGGAGTCAGCAGGTCACCGGCAAGCCGGTGCTGGCGGATCTGCGGGTGCGCAAGAAGTCCGTTCCCGTTGTCGCGGCGCTGACCTCGGGCACCGGCGAGGGCGATGCGCTGCGGGAGTTCTACCGGCAATCGCATCCACCGACAGAGGAGGAGCTTCGCGCGATGGCTGATCTCATCGAGCGTTCCGGAGCGCTCGCCTGGACCAGGCAGCGGGCACACGGCTATGTCGTCGAGGCGCGGTCCTGCCTGAACCGGCTCGCGGCGCCGTCCTCGATCCACGCCGCGTTGAGCGATCTCACCGAGTTCGTCGTGGAGCGTGACCGATGAGTGAGGTTCGCACCGACGCCGCACCGGACAGCCGGGTGCTCGAGACGGTGCAGCGGGCGAGGTCGTACCTGCTTTCGCTGCAACACGAGGAGGGCTGGTGGAAAGGCGAGCTCGAGACGAACGTGACCATGGACGCCGAGGACCTGCTGCTGCGGCGGTTCATCGGCGTCGACGACGAGCAGACCACCGCCGAGGCCGCGCGCTGGATCCGGTCCTGTCAGCGTGACGACGGAACCTGGGCCAACTTCCACGACGGCCCCGCCGACCTGTCCACCACGGTGGAGGCGTACACGGCACTGCGACTCGCCGGAGACCCGGCCGAGGCGCCCCATCTCCGCCGGGCACGGGAGTACATCCTGGACAGCGGCGGGCTCGAGGCCACGCGGGTGTTCACCAGGATCTGGCTCGCGATGTTCGGCGAGTGGTCGTGGAACGACCTGCCGGTGCTGCCGCCGGAGTTGATGCTGCTGCCGGAGTGGTTCCCGCTCAACATCTACGACTGGGCGTGCTGGGCGCGCCAGACGGTGGTACCGCTGACGATCGTGGGCTCGGCAAGGCCCAGTCGCGAACTCGGCGTGAGTGTGCGCGAACTGCGCACGGGCAGGCGAAACCGCGGGCCGGACTCGTGGCTGAGCTGGGCGGGGGCCTTCCACGGCCTCGACGCCGTGTTGCACCGGCTGGAGAAGTTCCCGGTGAAACCCTTGCGCGGTTTCGCGCTGGCGAAGGCCGAACGCTGGATCCTGGACCGGCAGGAGTCGGACGGCGGCTGGGGAGGAATCCAGCCGCCGTGGGTGTACTCCATCCTGGCCCTCAATCTGCGCGGCTACTCGGTGGAGCACCCGGCGATCCGCAAGGCACTCGACGGCCTGGAGGGCTTCACGATCAGGGAACACACCGACGAGGGATGGGTGAGGCGGCTGGAGGCCTGCCAGTCACCGGTGTGGGACACCGCACTGGCCCTGACCGCGTTGCTGGACTCGGGACTGTCCACCGACGACCCCGCCCTGCTGCGCGCCGCCGACTGGATCATGCGGGAGGAGATCCGCACCGACGGCGACTGGCGGGTGCGCAGGCCACGGCTGGAGCCCTCGGGCTGGGCGTTCGAGTTCGCCAACGACAACTATCCCGACACCGACGACACGGCCGAGGTCGTGCTCGCCATGAACCGGATCGATCACCCGCAACCGCGGCGGCTGGCGAGCGTGCTGGAGCGGGCCACCGCGTGGGTGGCCGGGATGCAGTCGGCGGACGGCGGCTGGGGCGCCTTCGACGCCGACAACACCCAGACGCTGTGCGAGAAGTTGCCGTTCTGCGATTTCGGCGCGGTGATCGACCCACCTTCGGCCGACGTCACCGCCCATGTCGTGGAGATGCTCGCGGCCAGGGGACTGGCCGACTCCGAGCCGGTGAGGCGCGGGGTGCGCTGGCTGCTGGACAACCAGGAAGCCGACGGGTCCTGGTTCGGCCGGTGGGGCGCCAACTACGTGTACGGCACCGGTGCGGTGGTACCCGCCTTAGTGGCGTGCGGTCTGCCCCGGACGCACAAGGCGGTCCGCGCCGCGATCGGCTGGCTCGTGGCGCACCAGAACGCCGACGGCGGCTGGGGTGAGGACCTGCGCTCCTACGTCGACAAGTCATGGATCGGGAAGGGAACGTCCACGGCGTCGCAGACGGCCTGGGCGCTGCTCGCCATGCTCGCCGCCGGGGAGCGCGGGCAGGCGGTGCGGCGTGGTGTCGACTGGCTGGCACGCACCCAGCGAGCCGACGGAGGTTGGGACGAACCACAGTTCACCGGCGTCGGGTTCCCCGGCGACTTCTACATCAACTACCACCTGTACCGGCTCGTCTTCCCGCTGACCGCGCTCGGCCGATACGTGGAGGTGACCAGGCATGAGCACACCGGATGACGACATGGTGGTGGTGTCGCCGCTGATGCTCGAGGCCAGCAGCGTCCGGCGTGGCCTCGGTGGCGGCTGCGTGGTGCGGGCGGGGCCACACGCCCGGCGGTCCGGTCGGGTGGACGCCGCGCTGCGCAAACACCCGCGGGCTTCGGTGGCCGTCGCGGGCGTCGCGGGGGCGCTGGTCGACGACCTACGACCGGGTGACGTCGTGGTGGCCGACGAGGTCAGGTCCGCACAGGGCACCCACCACTGCCGCTCGGCGCCGCTGCTCGCGTCCGCACTGCGCAAGCAGGGGCTGCGGGTGCGGATCGGCCCGATCGTCGAGACCGACCACGTGGTGTGGCAGCCGGAAGGCGCCCGGCTAGCGGCTGACGGTGCGATCGCAGTCGACATGGAATCCGCGCGGCTGCTCGACCTGATCGGCTCGCGGCCCGCCGCGGTGGTCCGGTCGGTTGTGGACACGCCGAGCCGGTCGCTGCTGCACCCGGCGACGGTCCCCGGTGGCATCGCCGCACTGTCCTCGCTGCGCGCGATGGGCCCGGCACTGCACAGGTGGGCGGCGGCCACCGGCGACCGCAAGGTGTTGCTGGCAGGCCCGCGTTCGTTCTGCGCCGGGGTGGAGCGCGCCGTGGAGATCGTCGAGCGGCTGCTGCGGCGACACGATCCACCCATCTACGTCCGCAAGCAGATCGTGCACAACTCCCGTGTCGTCGGCGAACTCGAGCAGCGAGGCGCGGTGTTCGTCGACGAACTCGACGAGGTGCCCGAGAACGCGACGGTGGTGTTCTCCGCGCACGGTGTCTCACCAGCCGTGCGAGATGCTGCCAAGCAGCGCAACCTCGACGTCGTCGACGCCACCTGCCCACTGGTGTCCAAGGTGCACGGTGAGGCCCGGCGGTTCGCCCGCGACGGCGACACCGTGTTCCTCATCGGCCATGCCGGTCACGAGGAAGTGGAGGGGACACTCGGTGAGGCTCCTGAGCGGACCGTGCTCGTGCAGAGCGCGGACGAGGTCGCCGACATCGAGGTGGAGAATCCCGAGCGGGTGTCCTACCTGATGCAGACCACCCTCGCGCTGGACGAGGCCGAGGGTGTGGCCAAGGCACTGCGCGAGCGGTTCCCCGCGTTGCGGGGCCCCGGCTCCGAGGACATCTGCTACGCCACCACCAACCGGCAGGACGCCGTACGGGTGGTGGCCAGGGAGTCCGATGTGGTGCTCGTGGCCGGATCGGCCAACTCCTCGAACTCGCGGCGACTGGTTGAGGTGGCGCAACGAGAAGGGGCCGAGGCGCATCTCGTCGACAACGTGCACGAGATCGACATCGACTGGCTGGCAGGCGCGAGAACGGTGGGGTTGTCCGCGGGTGCCTCCGCACCGACGGTTCTCGTGGACGAGATCGTCGACGCGCTGTCCGGTCTCGGGGCCGTGGATGTCTCCGAGCGAACCACCGCCACCGAAACCGTGAACTTCAGCCTTCCCAAGGAGGTGCGGCACCGATGAACATGCCGTTGCACCAGAGTCTTCGTATCGCACGCTACCTGCTGGCGCAGAAGCTGAAGAGGCGCGAGAAGTTCCCGCTCATCGTGGAGTTGGAGCCGCTGTTCGCCTGCAACCTCGGCTGCCCGGGTTGCGGCAAGATCCAGCATCCCGCGAGCGTGCTCAAGCAGCGAATGCCGGTGGAACAGGCGGTTGGCGCGATCGAGGAGTGCGGTGCTCCGATGGTGTCCATCGCGGGCGGTGAGCCGCTGATGCACCCCGACATCGACAAGATCGTCAACGAGTTGGTCAAACGCAAGAAGTACGTCTTCCTGTGCACCAATGCCGCACTGCTGCGGCGCAAGATCGACAAGCTGGATCTGAAGCCGTCCAAGTACTTCGCCTTCGCCGTGCACGTGGACGGGCTGCGTGAGCGGCACGACGCCGCTGTGGACAAGGAAGGCGTGTTCGACGAGGTGGTGGCGGCCGTGCGGGAACTGAAGCGACGCGGTTTCCGGGTGACGACCAACACGACCGTGTTCAACACCGACACCCCGCAGACCGTCATCGAACTGCTCGACTACCTCAACGACGATCTCCAGGTCGACGAGATGATGATCTCGCCGGCGTACGCCTACGAGAAGGCGCCCGACCAGGAACACTTTCTCGGGGTGCAGGAGACCCGGGAACTGTTCCGCAAGTCCTTCGCCAACGGCAACCGCAAGCGCTGGCGGCTCAACCACTCGCCGCTGTTCCTGGACTTCCTCGAGGGCAAGGTCGACTTCGAGTGCACGGCGTGGGGCATCCCGTCGTACTCGCTGTTCGGGTGGCAGAAGCCCTGCTACCTGATGAGTGACGGCTACACCCAGACCTACCGCGAGCTGGTCGAGACCACGGAGTGGGAGAAGTACGGCAGGGGACGGGATCCGCGCTGCGCCAACTGCATGGCGCACTGCGGGTACGAACCGACGGCGGTGCTGGCCACGCTGGGCTCGCTGAAGGAGTCCGTGCGCGCAGCCCGTGGGCTCTGATCCGGCCGGCCTGCGCCCGCACTCACCGAAGGTGGATCAGCCGAAGCGGCGCTGCAGCGCGTCGGTGAGTGTGGGCGCGAGACCGCGCAGCCGGGCGGGCAACCGCAGCCAGGCAGGCACGAACACCTCCGCCCTACCACGTTCGACGGCCCGCACCAGTGCGCGCGCGACCGCGGACGCGGGGACCGGGCGAGGGGAGCGCCGCCGGTAGGGCACACCCCTGCGGTCGAAGAACGACGTGTCCACCACCCCCGGCACCACGACCGTCACGCCGACGCCGCGTGCCGCGACCTCCTGGCGCACACTGGCGGCCAGCACGTTCAGGCCCGCCTTGGTCGCGGAGTACACGGCCTCCTCGGCCACACCCATGCTGCCCGCGATCGACGACACCAGCACGATGTGCCCGCCGCCACGGCGCAGCATTCCCGGCAACGCCGCCCGCACCAGCTGTGCGGGCGCGAGCAGGTTGACCCGCACCAGCCGGTCGATGTCGTCGGGCGGCATGTCCGCGAGCCCGCCCGCCCAGCCGATCCCGGCGTTACACACCAGCAGGTCCACGCCACCCGACTGTTCGAGCACCCTGTCGGCGACACCGGCTTCGGCGAGATCGGCCACGCAGGCGCGGCCGCCGGTGCGGTCGGCCACCTCGGCCAGTGCCGCGGCGTCCCTGCCGACCAACACCAGCCCGCAGCCCTTGTCGGCGAGCAGTTCGGCGGTCGCCGCACCGATGCCCGACGAGCCGCCGGTGATCACCGCCTTCGTACCAGGTCCGATCATGCCGCCTCCCTGCTTCGTGCCGCCCGCACCGTGAACGGTGCTCGCCTGCTCAACACCGCGATACCGGCGATGACCACAGCCAGGCCGATTACCTGGCCTGCCACCGCCGGCGGCTCACCGCGTAGCGTTTCGCCCAGCCACAACGCCCCGATGCCGATGCTCACCAGCGGATCGAGGGCGACGATCACCGCGAGCGCGGGCGAGAGCGCCACGCCGACACGGAAGGCGTTCTGGCTGAGCACGAACCCGGTCACGCCGCACACCACGACAGCGTAGAAGTGCCATCCGGCCAGCAGCGCCAACACGCCGTGGCGCAGGTCGGCCGCGGCGAGTTTGGCCAGCCCGGCGGTAACCCCGTACAGCACTCCCGTCGCGGTGGCCAGCGCGAGCACCTTCACCCGACCCGGGTAGTGCGCGGCGACGCCAAGGCTCGCGGCGATGATCGCCGCCAGCCCGGCCGCCAGCGGCAGCACCTCCGGCAGCGTCAGCGTGCCCGCACCCGGCTGCGGCCGCGCGAGCAGGAAGAAGACCGCCAGACCGGCCACACACAACCCCGAGCCCAGCAGCGCGGCGCGGTCCGGCCGTTGCCGTCGCATGGCGCTGCTGCACAGCACCGCGAACACCAGCGACGTCACCAGCAGCGGCTGCACCAGCACCAGCGGCGCGGTGCTCAGCGCCAGCCACTGCAGCACGATTCCCAGGCCGTTGGCGAGTAGCGAGGCAAGCCACAGCGGCTGCCGCAGCAGTGTGAACACCAACCCCCACTGCACCGTGGCCGCTCCCGGCACGCGGCGCGCCGCGCGGTGTTGCAGCGCGCTGGTCAGTCCGAACGCGGCTGCGGCGAGTACCGCGGCGGGTACGGCGACCCACAACAGCGTGCCGGAGTCGCTCATCGGGCCCCGGGATCACCGGCCAGGTCGCGCAGTGCCGCGTCCATGTGCTTGCCGACGCCCTCGACGAGCGGCGCGAGGGAGGGTGTCGTGGTGAAGGACAGCGTGATCCACCGACCCCAGGTCAGCGCACCCCACGCCAGCCCCGTTCCGGGCGCGAGCGCGAGCACCGGGTAGGCGGCGGACAACTCCGCCCCGTGCCAGTGCACCTTCCTGCGTGGCCCCGGCATCACCGTTGCGATCGCGTTGAACCACTCCCGCCGGTACGCCCACCGCGCCGCCACGGCGTGCACGCGAGGTGGCAGCTTGCCCAGCAGGCGCACCACCGTGTGAGCGGCCTCGGGCACGCCGGTCGCCGTGCGTTCCCGCAGTGCCCGCGCCACCAGTTCCACCCGCCGCGAAAGTGGCATCGAGCCGACCGGCAGATCCACCGACACGGCCCCGGTGTGGTTGCCCGCCGCGCGCAGGTTCTCGGTGCCGCGCAGCGACCACGGCACCATCAGCCGGAACTTTTCCGGCTGCCACGGTTGCGGGTTGTCGTGCAGTGCCTCGGAGAACAGCGCCAGCAGCAGTTCGGTGGGGCTCACCCCGAGCGAGCGGGCGGCGGCACGGACCTGCTTGCCGGGAAGCCGCAGCAGTTCGTGCCGCCGCAGGGGGGTGCGGATGTGCCCGTCCAGCGGTGTCGCGGGCGCGCGCCCCGCACGCGCCAGTCGCCACAGCCCCCGGGCCAACAGCCTCGGGTCGGCGCGTACCCCGGTGTCACGCAGCGGTGCCGCCGGCTTGCTCGCCCACGACAGCGTCGCCGCGTCGTCGGTGCGGGACAGCAGTGCCTGCAGCAGCGTGATGCCGTCAGCGAGCGCGTGGTGCACCTTCACCAGCACCGCCCTGCGCCCGCCGGGAAGCCCGCTGACGAGGCGAGCCGCGCCCACGGCCCGCCGATGATCCAGCGGCTCCGAGAAGAACCGGTCCACCTCGGCGGCGAGGTCGTCGCTGCTCACCTCGTCGGCGAGATCGCGAGGGTCGCGCGCACCCCCGGTCCAGCGGGAGCCCCGCAGCACCCCGGGGCGCCGGAGCACGCCCTCCACCCCGGGAACCACGGCCAGCAGCGAGCCGACCTGCTCCCGCGTCAGTTCCGGCCCCTGCTCGAAAACGAGCACCGTGCCGACGTGCTGCGGCACCGCGGATGTGTCGACGTGCAGGAACAGCGCGTCGCCCGGGCGCAGCGGCCGCGAACCCGAAACCGGCACCGCCGAGGCGAGCGTGCGCAGCCCGTCTTCGAGACGGTGTCCGGTGGCGTGTCGGTGGGCGGCGCGCTCCAGCGCGCGCAGTGCCTCGGGGTCACGGCGGTACTCGCTCATCGCGCGGGCCAGTTCACCGCTGCTCGCGCACACCCTGGCGAGTCCGGCCGCTGCCAGCAACGCCGCGTTGGCCTGCCCGTGACCGGCGATCGGGTTGTGCAGCAGCACCGCCCGGCCGCAGGCGATCGCTTCCAACGCGGTCGCGCCACCGGCGTTGGTGACAACCACGTCGGCGGCACGCATCAACTCGGCCATGTCCCGCACCCAGCCGCGCACGTCGACTCTCGGTTCGCCGCCGAACCGGTTGCCGAGTTCGTCGCGAAGCCGTGTGTTCCGCCCAGCCACGACGACCACGTGCGCTTCGGGGTCCCCTGCGAGCAGTTCCCGCACCGTCTCGTCGGCGCGACCGAAACCCAGCGACCCGCACGAGACCAGCGCGACCGTGCCGTCGGAGGGCAGGCCGAGCGCGGTGCGGGCCTGCCCGCGGTCACCCGGTCGAAACGCGCTCGACACCGGGGGAGCCGACACCTCGACAGGCGCGCCGGGAACTCCCCGCCT
The DNA here is from genome assembly GCF_000244955.1 of Saccharomonospora marina XMU15. Classification (GTDB taxonomy): domain Bacteria; phylum Actinomycetota; class Actinomycetes; order Mycobacteriales; family Pseudonocardiaceae; genus Saccharomonospora_A; species Saccharomonospora_A marina. The sequence goes on from NZ_CM001439.1 coordinate 2,781,265, forward strand.
GGCCGGTGCGAGCGCGATCCGGTGCATCACCAGGTTGACGTCGACGCCGGTGTGCACCCACGACGGATGCGGTGCGAAGTCGGAGATCCAGGCACCCGTCGGCACGGTGAGACCGCGATGCCGCCGCAACCATTCCAGTCCCGTGCTGCCCATCGGGTAGGTGGAGATCACCAGGTCCGGACGCAGGCTGTCGAGGACGGGGGCGAGCTTGCGTCCGCTCCAGCCGCCGATCACCGCCTTGGCCGCGCGGGCGAACCACCGGTAGTGCCACAGCGAGGCGTAGAAGAACTGGTACAGCTTCGGCGCCCGCTCCACGCCGAGCGCGTAGACCCTTCGAAAGACCGGGCCGGTGCGGGCTCCCATGGCGTCGAGCACGTCCACCCAGTGCACCTCGACACCGGGCCACAGCCGCTCGGCGGCCTCGTGCAGGGCGCGGCCGGTGGCGTTGTGGCCCTCTCCCATGTTCGCCGACACGATCAGCAGGCGTCCCGGCCGCGTGCTGGCACTCGTCACGGAAACAGACTGCCACGTGGGCGCCCTCGGCGCGCATCGAAACCCTTGGAGTTGGCCGGACAGCGCCGCGAGCGAACCAGGTGGAGGACGGACACACCGTGAAGGTGGGCAGGCCGGCGTGGCCGAATCCTCGCCGACCTGGTGGCCGGGCCTGGTGACCGACGGCGAGCAGCCCGGCTACCGCATTCCGGCGATACAGCTCTCGATCCGCGCCGGCACCACGCTTCCTTCGGGTGCGCCTCGCTCGTCTTGCCCGCGCCGCATCCTGGGCGGTTCAGGAGTCGAGCACCTCGGTGTTCTGGCAGGCCACCAGCAGCCAACGGCCGTCCTCCTTGGACATCACGTACAGCGGGCTGCCTTCCCTCAGACCCTCGATCGGCTGCCCGTCGCGGGCGAAGTACCGCTGGCGGACCTTCACCGCGGCGACGTCGGGACGGATGAACAGCACGTGCACCACTTCGTAGCTCGGCCTGCGGTCCTTCATCGCTGCGGGCAAGACCTTGCGCGTGAAGGCGGCGATCTCGTCGCGGCCGGTAAGGCGCTTGCCGTGGGCGGTGGTCCAGATGGCGTCTTGCCGGAACTGGGCAACGAACTCGTCGACGAGTTCCCCCGCCTGTGCGTGTTCGATGGTGGCGACGACCTGCTTGATGGCTTCGCTGTCGGCATCGTGGTTCACGTTCATGCCGACCACCCTAGAATCTCGAGTAAACACGAAGTCAACGGTGCGGGCGGGCGTGTGTCGCGCCCGGGACCGGCGTCCGGACCCGGCCCCGGGCGCGGTCGCCACCGAGTGGCTGGCCCTAGCCGAGAACGATTACCGCGAACACGGCGGCCACGACCAGCCCGCACATCACCGGCAGGAAACAGCGGCGGGCCAACTCCAGTACCGGCACCCGCGCGAACCCGGCGACGGCGATCAGCGACGACCAGGCCACCAGCGTGCCGCCACCGGACCAGATGTTGCCCATTTGTCCCAGCGCGGCCAGCGTCTCGGCGTTCATGCCCGCGCCGTCGCCGAGGCTGCCCGCGAGCGCGCCGGTGAGCGGCAGCCCGGAAAAGCCCGACCCGTCGAGGCCCGCGATCACTCCGACGACGAGGATGCCGAAGGCCGCCACGAACGGACTGTCCGGAATGTACTGTTGCGCCGAGGTGACAAGGTCGAACAGGATGCCCTGTTCCTGCTCGTCGGTGCCGAGGATCTGGCTGGCGAACTCGCCGTTGCCGATGAAGAAGAACCCGGCGATCGGCAACACGATGCCCATCGCCTTGAACGCGAAGACCAGCCCGTCGACTACGTGCGTGGCCGACGACTCCAAAAAACCCTTGCCGTCCCCCACCAGCGATGCCAGCAGCACGATCAGCGCGGCCACTCCACCGACGAGCCCCGCGGCCTGCCCGGCCTGTAGATCAGGCACGGACTCCGACATCTTCGCCACCACCAGGTAGCCGATCAGACCCAGGTAGGCCAGCGGAACCAGCACGGCGAACAACGTCGCCGCCGCGGGGTGTTCGGCCACGCCGTCGGGCGGGGTGCCGCCGCCACGGGTCGGACCCGGCAGCGCTTCACGCCCCTGACGTGTCTCGCCGGTGGCCTCGCCACCCGCGGGCGCCGGTGGCAGGGTCGCCGTGGCGGTACCCGCCGTGGCCTCCACGAGTTCGCGCTCCTCGGCGCCCTCCCTCGGCGCGGCCGCCTCGCGAACGGTGCCGTCCTCTGCCGCGGCCTCCCACTCGGTGAGCAGTCGGGCCGACGGCGCGCGCATCTTGCGGAACTCCATCGCGTATCCGATGAGCAGTGCCACGCCGCCGACGACCAGCGAAAGCACCATCGCCTTGTCCGTCACCGCGTTCGCGTCCAGCCCGCCCGCCTGAGCCGAAAGCCCGCCGGCGACCCTGATGACGTAGTCGGAGGACAGCGCCATGCCCTGGCCCGCGCAGGCGATCACCAGCCCGACCGCCATCGGCCGCAGCCCCGCCCTGATCGCCACCGGCACGAGCACGGCGCCGATGAGCGGCACCGCCGGTGTCGGCCAGAAGAACAGAGACATGAAATAGGTGATGACCACCAGGGCCCAGAAAGCCATGTGCCCGTTGCGCATCACCCGCCGAAACGGTGCGACCATCAACCGGTCTGCCCCGAGCACCTGCAGTGAGTGCAGCATCGCGGTCACGAGTGCGATAATCAGGAAGATATTGAACAGGTTCGTCGCGGCGACCAGACTCGCGTTGAACACGGCGGTGGTGCCGGTGATGACATTTCCGGAGTGGACGAGCGCCGTCAGGAACGTCGCCGCCACGGCGGGTACGACGATGTTCTTGCGCGCGATCATCGTTGCCAGGATGACGACGACACCTGCCAGGTAGACCCAGTGTGCTGCTGACAGTTGCATCTGTTTGCCCTTCGAGTGGGACGGCACAGCGTTAACGCAAGAGGTTCCGCGCAGCGACGGCGATCCGTCTATCAATCATGTGCACATCAGCCACGCCGAAGTTTGTGCACGATGCCCTGGTATCGCGTTCTTCACCGAGGCAGTCTCAAATGGAGCGCAGCGCAACCCGCCCGTAACAGCGTCGCGACCGGCGGGGCGCTTTTCGTGTGCGACACCGTGATTGGCGAAAGGTTTGCCGTTCGTGCTGTTCACTCTGCTCGCGGTGACACTGTTGGGCACGGTCGGCAACAACGTCGTGAATGTCCCACTGCGGGAGCTGTCGGCCGACCTCGGTGTGCCGTTGTCGTCGGGTGTGCTCGCCGTGAGCTCCTTCCCGCTCGTGCTCGCCGCGACGATGCCGCTGCTGGGTTGGGTCGGTGACCGGTTCGGCCGGGGGCGCACGCTCGTGGTCGCCGAACTGCTGCTGGTCGGCGCGATGGTCGGGGCCGCGCTCGCGCCCGACCTCGCCACGCTCGCCGCTTTTCGCGGGCTGCAGGGGCTGGCGTGTGCGGCGGCGCCGCCGTGCGTGATGGGAATGCTGGCCACCCACTACGGGCCGAAGCGGCGTAACCGGATGATGGGCGCGTGGGCGGCGGCCAACGGGATCGGGCAGGCACTCGGCCCGCCGCTGGGCGGAGTGGTGGCCGAGTCGTGGGGCTGGCGGGCGGTGTTCTGGCTGCTGGCTCCGCTGGCGTTGTTGCTGGTGTTCGCGCTCGTCACGCTGGTTCCCGCCGAGGCGGGCAGCCGAGCCGGGCTGCACCGACCCGGTGCGGTGGCCTTCACCGCGGGAACCGCCACGTTGCTGTCGGCGGTCGTGCTGGCGCCGGGGGGCTCGCTGCCCCCCGCCGTGCTCGCCGTACTCGGCGGCGCAGGTGCGCTGGCGCTCGCGGCGTTCGTGGCGATGTCGGCCACGGCGCGCGATCCGCTGGTGCCGGTGCGACTGCTCGCCGAATCCCGCTTCCTGCGGAGCGCGGTCGCCGCGTGCGCGCAGATGTTCTGTCTCGGCGCGACCCTGGTGGCGATGCCGCTGTACCTGACGGGAAAGCATGCGCTGCCCTCGGCGCAGGCGGGGCTGGTGGTGTTCGCGTTGCCCGCCACGATGGCGTCGCTGGCCGCCGTGGTGGGCCTGCTGTGCGAGCGCACCCGGCCGCGACGGGTGCTCAGGCCAGGCCTGCTCACTGTTGCCGCGGCGCAGCTTGCCATGGGAGTCCACGCGCTCGCGTGGGACGGCCACCTCGCCGTGCTGGTCGCGCTGCTGGTGCTGACCGGCTGCGGGGTGGCGCTGGTGCAGACACCGGCGGCGGCGGGCGCCAGCAGGTCGGCGGCAGGCGGACCGGCGGCGGCGGGCAGTGCGGGCGCGACCCTCGGCCTGTTCAACACGTTGCGGTTCGGCGGCGCCGCGCTCGGGGCGGCCTGGGTGGGCCTTGCCTACCCGTGGGGCGAGCCGCTGCTGCTGTTCGGCGGTTGCGCGGCACTCGCGCTGACCGCGTTCGCGGTGAGCTTCGCGGGCAGGGACCCGGTGGGCTGACCGGCTGCTCTGGCGAGCGCTCATCCCGGTCCCAGTTCCCGGTCCACCGCCGCCGTCGTCTCCGCCAGCAGGTCCAGTTTGTACGCCAGCCACAACGCGAACCGGTGTTCGGCCTCTCGCAGGTCCAACCGCAGTATCCGGGAGGCGCGGTCAAGTTTGTAGAGCATGGTGTTTCGGTGGACGTGCAGCCGCCGTGCGGCGGCGTTGACGTTGCCCCCGCACTCCACATACGCCAGCACTGCCCGTTCCAGTTCCGACCCCACCGCCGCGCCGCAGCGCAGCGGCGCCAGCAGGTCACGGGCGAAGGTCTGGCCGGGTTCGGTGCCCGCCAACTCCACCAGCGCGGCGTACACCCGCAGGTCGTGGAACCCGCACACGTCGGGCAATTCCAGTCGTAGCCGAAGCCGGAGCGCGATCCGCGCTTCGCGGTAGCTCTCCGCGATCCGCACCGCGCCGGTGACCGGCCTGCCGTAGGCGATGCGCACCGGCTTGCCCAGCCGCAGCCCCAGGTCACGTTCCAGGGTGGCCGCGTAGGCGGCCACGGCGGCGTCGGCCGCTTCCGGTGTCGCAGCACGGCCCGGGTCGAACGGGTGGATGACGGCGAGCACGTCACCCACCGCGGCGGCCAACGTCTGTCCCGCGCCCTGCGGGGCCAGCCTGCTCGCCTCCCTCGCCATGGCGGCCGTCACGCTCCCTTCCGGTGCGGCACCCACCAACACCGCGTAGTCGCAGTCGGTGGGAAACCGGTAGTGGGCCGCCCTGGCACGCAGGTCGGAGGCGTTTCCGAAACGGCCGTGCAGCAGCGCGTGCACGAAGTCGCCGCGCGCCCGCTCCTCGGCCTCGGAGATGCTGTGCATCCGCAGCAACTCCGTTCCCACGATCGTCACCGCCTGCTCCACGACGACCCGGTGCTGCGCCAGATCGTGCGGATGCGGCGGGCGGTTCGGTTCGATCAGAAGTACCCAGCCGTCGTGCCGCCCGCCGAGCACGATCGCCGCCACCACGCACGTGTACGGCCTACCGCCGAAGGTCGCGTCACCGACCACGGCGGGGCCGTGACCGCTGTGCAGCGACTCGGCGACCAGCCCGGGCGGTTCCTCCGCGAGTGTGCGGGCGACCTCCGCCTCGTCGAGGGTGGCCGGTGCGGCCCGCGCGAACGCCAGCACTTCCCGATCGGCGTCCAGCACGGCCACGGCGCAGTGCGAAAGCCTGGCCAGTTGGTGACACAACGCCGAAACCCCGGCGCCCCGGTAAAGCAGCTCGGCGAGCGAGCGGTGCACGGTGACGCCGTAGCGCAGCACGTGAGCCTCGTGGGCCAGCGCGAGCTCGGCGACCAGCCTGCCGACCTCGTGGTAGTCGACCTGCGCGCCCACCGACACCACAGGTAACCGTGCCGAGGTCGCGGCCGGGTCCGCTGCCGCGGCGGGACCCGACACCAGCAGCGCGGCCGCTCCGCGGTCACCCAGCCGCCGCAGCCCGGCCTCGGTGAGCTGCTCGCCGCGAGCGAACACCAGCACGCCACGCAGTGACGCGGTGCCGCTGACAGCCTGCTCCCACGGCAGGCACCAGGTCAGCGCCACATCGGTCGGCCCTGCGACGCCCGCGTCCCTGAACGGGAGTTCCTGCAGCAGCCTGGCCAGAGTCAGCTCACCAGGGTCCGTGGCGTCCCGCACGGTGTTTTCCACGTTTTCCACGCTGGTTTTCACACTGCCCCCTCATGGACAGACTGCACAGCTTTCCTCGACGGCGATACGGCAGCTTGACCATTGCCGCCCCCCTCGCGCAAGCGTCAGATTGGTGACGGCGAAAGCGACCGCGAGGAGGACGAACGTGCACACGGTCAACCGGATTACACTTGACGACGCGCTGCCGATGCTGGCGGCGGCCCGCGCCAAGGCCGAGGAACTCGGGGTGCGGCAGACGATCTGCGTCTGCGACGACGGCGGAAACGTCGTCGCACTGCACCGGCTGCCGGGAGCCCGGTTGACCGGCGTGGACATCGCCATCGCGAAAGCGTTCACCGCAGCGGGGCACGAGCGGGCCACCCACAAGTTCAACGAACCGCCGGACGGCCCCGCGCTTCCCGGCAACGAGGCGTTCGGGATCAGCCACATGCTGCCTGGCAAGTTCGCCATCTTCGTCGGCGGTTTCCCGATCGAGTACGAGGGGCAGATCGTCGGGGGAGTGGGCATCAGCGGCGGTAACGGCGAGCAGGACAAGGCTGTCGGTGCCGCGGCGTTGCGCGCCTTCGCCGAGCACGCCGAGCACGCCGCCACGCTCGCCGCCGGATAGCGCTACCGCGGGCGGTGCCGCCCGGCCTCGGCCGAAAGCACCGCCCGCCACGAGGCACACCTCCTCTGCGCACGCTCCTACCGCACGGCGGCGGTGAGATCCACCTCCACGGCGGCGCCCGACGGCAGGCAGCGGACCCCGACGGCGGTGCGCGCGACGGCGCCGCGCTCGCCGAGCCAGGCACGAAGCGTCCGCGACGCGCCGTCGGCCACCGCCGAGTGCTCCGTGAAGTGCTCGGCGCAGGCCACGTACACGGTCAATCGCAGGCACCGCTCGATGCGGTCCAGCCCTCCCGCGGCCTCGGCGATCGCCAGCAGCGCGTTGGCCGCCGACAGCGCCGCGGCCTGGCCTGCCCGCCGCGTGCCGACGTCCTCGCCGACCCGCCCGCTCACCCGTAGCCGCCCGCCGCTTCTGGGGGTCATGCCCGCGCTGAACGCCAGCCCGCCGTGCACCACTGCGGGTACGTAGTCGCCCTGCGGCGGTGGTGCCGCCCGGGCCGTGACGTCATGGGCCCGGTCGGTCCCGCCTGTCGCCGGCTTCCTCGTTCTCAACCGGCGGTCCCGCGCCGCCTGGGACCTGCGAGCCTGCTGCCCTGCGCGATGTCGTGCTCGGTCAACCCGACGAAGATCTCGCCGTTCTCCTCCTTGACCGGGAACGTCTTGATCGGCTCCGTCGCGGGCGGGCACACCGCCTCGCCGGTTCGCAGGTCGAACACGCTGCCGTGGCAGGAGCAGCCGATGCCGTCGTCGACCAGCTTGCCCGACGACAGCAGGCAGTCCAGGTGGGTGCAGTAGTTCGACGTCGCGTAGGCGGTGCCGCGTAGCCTCGCGACGGCCAGTTCCAGCTCGCCCGCGAAGAACCGGCGGACGTAGCCGTCGGGCACCTGGCCGGAACGGGCCACCCTGACGTACTCCATTGCGATGTTCCTTCCTTGGCTGTGGTGGCGAAGTGTTGTCCGCCGCGTCGGGTCAGGACGCCACGTACACCGTCTTCTCCACGGTGTAGAAACGCGACATCGTCTCGCCCGCCTGCTCCTTGAACGTCTGCGTGCTCGATTCCTTCAGCCCACCGAACGGCGCGTTCATGGCCATTCCCGTGGTGGGTTGATTGACCTTCACCAGACCGGTCCGCATCCGGTCTGCGAAGTCGAGGGCGGCACCGAGATCGGCCGTCACCACCGCCGCCGACAGCCCGTAGTCGCTGTCGTTGGCCAGCCGCACCGCCTCGTCGAACGAACCCGCGCGCAGGAAGGCCAGCACAGGGCCGAAGATCTCCTCGCGGGCAAGCTGCGAGCCTGCGTCGACCTCGCTGAACACCGTGGGCAGGAAGAAGTGGCCGTGCGCGTAGCGCTCGCCGCCGGGCGGCTGCCCGCCGGTGCGCAGCACCGCGCCCTCGGAGAGCCCGATCCGCACGTACTCGGCGGTCTTGGCCAGTTGCCGCGCCGTGGCCAGCGGGCCCATGTCCACCCCGCCGGCGAGCCCTTCGCCGAGTCGCAGCGCCTCGGCCCGCCGCACCACGCGCGCGAGCAGTTCGTCGTGCACGGCGTCGGCGGCGATAACCCTGCTGGTGCCGGTGCAGGCCTGTCCGGAAAGGCCGAACGCGCCACGCACCACGATGTCGGCCGCCCGGTCCAGGTCCGCGTCGGGAAGCACGACCACCGGGTTCTTGCCACCCATCTCGAGTTGGCAGCGCCTGCTGGGACCCACTGCGCCGTGGATGCTGTTGCCTGCGGCCGTGGAACCGGTGAAGGTGACGGCCGCGACTCGCCGGTCCCTCGCCAGTGCCGCGCCCACCTCCGCGCCGCCGTGTACGAGTGCCAGCGCCCCGGCGGGAACCCCGGCCCCGAGCAGCGCTTCCACCAGCCGCGTCGCCAGCAGCGGCGTGACCTCGCTGGGTTTGTAGATCACGCCGTTGCCGCACGCCAGTGCCGGGCCGAGCTTGCGGGAGGGGATGTTCAGCGGGAAGTTCCACGGGGTGATGGCCCCCACCACACCCACAGCGGACCGTGCGGTGTAGACCAGCCCGGACTCCGAAGGGTAGGTGCTGCCCGTCGCGCGCAGCGCCTCGCCCGCGTAGAAGCGCAGGTTAGCCGGCGTGCGGCGCACCTCCATGGTCGCCTCGGCCAGCGTCTTGCCCTCCTCGGACACCAGTTCGGCCGCCAGCTTCTCCGGGTCACGTTCGAGCAGCGCCGCCGCGGTGTCCAGGATTTCGGCTCGCCGCTGCGGCGAGGTGCGCGCCCATTCGACGTGGCCGTCGGCGACCGCGCTGACGGCGGCATCGACATCGGCGGCCGTGGAGTCGGGTGCGGTGGCCACCAGTTGCCTGGTGTCGGCGGGGTTGTGGCGGTCTCGCACCCTGCCGCTCGCCGAGGCCATCCACTCGCCACCGATCAGGTTCGCGCTCACCCGGCTTCCTCCATCATCAGTTCGAACAGGTCGACGCTGTCGTCGCGCAACACGTCGGGCTCCACCACGGCCTGCTGCGACACCAACTCCCTCGCCGCCATCGCGTCTTCTCCCCGCTCGGCCGCGAACGCCGCCCGCACCACGCCGTCAAGCAGGTAGAACGCGCAGAAGTCCAGATCGGACAGTGAGCCCCTGACCACGACCTCGTCCCAGCATGGCGCGTGCCCGGTGTACTGCAGGTTCAGCCCGTACTGGTCGGAGTAGAACCAGTGCGGCTCGGTGAACGGTGCCGCGTGGCCGAGCATCGCGTCGGCCGCTGTGGTCGCCAGCCTGCCTGCCGCCTCGACGTGTTCGGCGCGGATATGCTCGCCGAACAGCGCGTGGTAGTGGTTGGCCACATCACCTGCCGCGAACACCGAGGGCGAACTCGTGCGACAGCAGCCATCGACGACGATCCCGTTGTCCACCTTGATGTCCGCACCCGCCACGACGTCGACATCGGGCTCGATCCCGACCCCCACCACCACGGCGTCCGCGTCGATACGCGCACCGGTTCCGGTCACCACGGTGACACCGTCGCGGCCGTGCACAACCGAGGTCACCGACTGCCGAAACCGCACCTCGACCCCGTTGGCGCGGTGCAACTCGGCGCACACCGCGCCGAGCCGGGGACCCAGCAGTTGGCGCATCGGCACGTCGAGGGCCTCCAGCAGCACTACCTCGACCCCGAGTGTGCGCGCCGTGGCAGCCACCTCCGAGCCGATGAACCCCGCGCCGACCACCACCACTCGCGCGCCAGGCGCCAGCCGCTCGCGCAGCCGATCGGCGTCGCGGCGCGTGCGTAGGGTGTGCACGCGTTCACCCGCGATGCCGGGCAGGGCGCGCGGGCGCCCTCCGGTCGCGACCAGCACCCGGTCGGCCCTGACCGAGCCGCCCCCCTGCAGCAGCACGGCGCCTTCGGAAGGGTCGATCCCCGACGCGGCGCTGCCCAGCCGCAGCCGCACCCCGTTCTCTTCGCACCACCGCGGCGAAAGCAGGCCCAGCTCACCCGCGGTGGCGGGGTCGGCCAGGTACTCCTTGGACAGCGGTGGCCGCTGGTACGGCGGCTCCGGCTCGGCGCCGATCAGTTCGATGCGCCCGTCGTAGCCGCGCCTGCGCAGTGTCCGCGTCGCCACGGCGGCCGCCTGCCCCGCGCCGACGATCGCGATGGTGCCGATGCTTGCGGTGCCGTCGGTGCCGCTCACTCGGCTCACCCCGCCGCGCCGACGCGCCCGCGGCGAACCGGGTTGACGTACACCCGGTCGCCGTCGACGCGCACGTCGAAGGTCGGCTGGCACAGCGGCTGATCGTGGGCCTGCCCGGTCGCCGGGTCGAACCGCCACTGGTGGCCGGGGCACACCACCGCGCCGCCCAGCACGACGCCCTTGCTCAGTGACCGTTGCCTGTGCACGCAGACGTCGTGCAGCGCGTAGACCTGACCGTCCACAAAAAACAGTGCGATCTGCTCGCCCGCCACCACGACCCGCTTCTTCTTGCGCCTTGCGAGTTCGCTGAGGTCGGCGAGGTGAAGCCACTCTGCCATGGCGGGCGCTCAGGCGGTGACGAGGTCGGGCGCGACGTAGGTGTCGTAGAGCGCCTTGGTGTAGGCGAACCGCATCTCCGCGCCCCAGCGAACGAAGTCCAGGCAACGCTGCTGCAGTGCGGGCGTGTCGGCGTGGTCGAGCACGATCTGGAACCCGCGCTCGCCGTGCACCTCGTCGGAGGTGATGTGCAGGTCGAAGAACTCGATCTCGTCCTCGGTGAAGCCGTACACCTCCCGCAGCGGCACGATCTGCTTGCGGTAGATGCTCGGCACCTGCGACTCCAGCCCCACCACCAGCGCCGCCGTGGCGACGGCGAAGTGCTCACGCATAGCGGTGGCATAGCACCACGCCTGCAGGCCACGGGTGACCGCGTTCATGTTCTTCGGGTCCTGCACCCGCTCCCGGGTGGTACCGCACGCCTGCGCGAACCGGATGAGCAGGTCGGTGTGGCGGATGTCGGCGAGTTCCTCCTCGTACATGTTCTGCAGCAGGAAGTCCTTGGCGCCGGTGCAGGATTCGGGCGTGTTGCCGTAGATGTAGCCGAGGTAGTCGGCGAAGGGACCCACGTAGTGGTAGTGGTTCTCCGCCCAGCGGGCGAAGTGGTGGCGCTTGAGTTCGCCGTCCGCCCACGCCTTGCTGAACGACGCGTTCTTCGCCTCTCGGCCCTTGATGGCGTCCTCCAGCGCGGCGCGGAACTCGGTGTGCGGGAGAAGCTCGGTCATGTGGACCACCTCCGGGGATTCGCTGCGGTTGCGCTCACCCGAAGCTACGGAGCGGGCCCGCTGACCCTCCATGGACACAGTGCACGGGAGTCGGCGAGTTCTGCTGTGCACTCTGTGCTTGGGCACGGCGGGCCACGGCGGTGAGCAGCCTTGCCGCCGCCGCACCGCCGCGGTCCGCGTCGAGGTTCAGCTCAGGCCGAGTGCGGCGGTGAGCAGCCGTGCGGCACCGCCGCCGCGCTCGATGGCGAAATCCAGCGCGGCAGGCACGTCGAGGTCGGCGGCCAGAATCTGGCGCAGCCGCTCCACATCGTCCTCGTCGGTCACCCCGACCCGGCTGCCCGCCGCCTGGTGCAGGTCCTCCAGCCGGGCCGCGGCGACGTCGAGCACACCGGGGGTGTACTCCCACGACTGCGCCCACGGTCGGTCGATGATCGCCAGCCGCACCACCTGCGCGGGGCGGGTGGCGAGCAGATCCTCGAGCAACACCAGGTTGCCCGTCGACTTCGCCATCTTGGCTCCGTCGACGGTGACGGTGCCGACGTGCAGCCACGCCCGCGCGTACGGCGCCACGCCGGTCAGCGCCTCCGCCATCGCGGCATGGTAGGCGTGGTGCGGGAACCGCAGGTCCGCGCCACCCGCGTGGATGTCCACGCCGACGCCGAACGTGGAGGTGGACATCGCCACGCACTCGGCGTGCCAGCCGGGCCTGCCCGGGCCCCACGGAGAGTCCCAGGACGGGTGACCGGGTTCGGCGGGCTGCCACACCGCGACGTCGAACGGGTCGTCCTTGACCGGATCGTCCGGCCTGCCGCCGAACTCCCTTGCCAGCCGTAGTGCGTCCCGCTCTTCGAGCCCGCAGCGCCGTACGACGTGGCTGCCTCGGAAGAAGACCCCGCCCTCACGCACGTAGGCGGACCCCTCCTCGGCCAGCGCGGCCGCCAGCCGGATCACCGCGTCCACGTAGCGATGTGCCCTCGGTTCGTAGTCGGGGGTGCGCACGTTCAGCGCCGTCATGTCGCCCTCGAACCTGAACTGGCCGAACGCCGCGAAGTGGTCGTAGCGCACCCCGGCTTCCCGTGCCGCGTCGTCGAGCACGTCGTCGATGTCGGTGACATTGCGGCACACGATCGGCTCGACGCCGAGCACGCGGAGGACCCTGCTGAGAGTGTCCACCCAGACGAACGTCGCGGCGTGACCGAGGTGGGTCACGTCGTAGGGGGTGATCCCGCAGTTGTAGATCCTGGCGTGGTCGAGCAGCCTGACCCGGCGGTCGCCGAGGGTGACGGCCGTCGCGCCCGCGATGGGTCGCCGTCTCGTCATCGATTCGAACGTCATGCGCCCATCGTGCCCTTGGCGCATCCCGCCCGCCCGCCCGGCGGGGTCGAGTGTGTGGCGACCACGTCGCGGGCGAGCGCGAGCAGGGAAGGCACGGCGGGATGGGGGCGGTCGCGCCGCCAGGCGAGTACGACCTCGATGGGTGGGGCGTCGGTGACCGGCACGAACGTGACACCCGGATAGGTGTGCACACTCGGTGTCGCAGAAGTGGTGAGCCCGACGGCACGGCCGGCCGCGATCGCGGCGAGCCAGTCGTCGGTGTTGGCCACCTCCAGTGCCCTGGTCGGACGGGTCCGCACCGGCCACAGGTCGAGCGTGGTGACACCGGAGACGGGGTTGACGGCGACCGTCTCGCCGGTGAAGTCGGCCATGCTCAGCGTCCGGTACCCCGCCAGGCGGCTTCCGGTCGGCACGGCCGCGACCCGCCGCTCGGTGAGCACCGGCTCCGACACCAGCGCCCTCGCCTGTACCTTCGCCCGCAGCAGCGCGGCATCCACCCTGCCCTCGGCCAGTCCCGCGGTGCGTTCGTCGATGCGCAGCAGTTCCAGCGGCGAACCCGGGTGCTCGCGTTCCCAGCGCCGAAGCAGGGTCGCGGTGTGAGGGCCCAGCGCGGCCCACGCGTGTCCCACCCGCAGCGGTGACGGTCGCACCCCAGCGGGGTCGAGCGCCTCGGTCACCACGGCGAGCGCGGTGGCCGCTCGCTCGCGGAACCGCTCGCCCTGCGTCGTGAGCGCCAGCTTGTGGGTGGAGCGCTCGACCAGCCGAACCCCGAGGTGTGTCTCGAGTTGGCGCAGCGTCCGCGAGACGGCGGGCTGCGAAAGGTGCAGCTTCTCGGCGGCGCGGGTGATGTTGCCCTCCTCGGCGATGGCGAGGAAGCAACGAAGGTGGCGCAGCTCGACGGTCATGCGCGCCAAGCATAATGCCACCTCGATCGGCATTTCACAGCCGACGGCCGCGCCCATAGCGTCACCGTCGTGACTCGCGCCGATTCGCCGCCGGATTCACTGTCCGATTCGCTGCCGGGTTCGCCCGGCTCCACCCGGAAGCTCGGCTCGGTGGGACTGGTACTGGGTGGGGCGCTGTCGCTGCAGTTCGGTGCGGCCGTGGCCGCGCTGCTGTTCGCTCGCGCCGGGTCGCTGGGCGTGGTGGCGCTGCGGCTGGCGTTCGCGGCCGTGGTGCTGCTGGCGGTGTGCAGGCCCGCCGTGCGCGGGTACCGGCGGGGGGACTGGCTGCACGTGGTGGCTTTCGGCGCGACGCTCGCCGGCATGAACACGCTGTTCTACCAGGCGATCGAGCGCATCCCGCTGGGAGCGGCGGTGACACTGGAGGTGCTGGGGCCGCTGGCACTGTCGGTGGCCGCCTCGCGCCGCCCGGCGAGCTTGGCGTGGGCGGCACTGGCGCTGGCCGGGGTGTTCCTGCTGGGGCGGGGCGGGTTCACCCGGCTGGAACCGGCGGGCGTGGCCTTCGCGCTGGCGGCAGGGGTGCTGTGGGCCTGCTACATCGTGCTCAGCTCGCGGGTGGGCGCCCGCTTCCCGCGCGCCGACGGGCTGGCGCTCGCGCTGGCGTTCGCAGCGGTGCTCAGCCTGCCGGTCGGCGCGGCCGCCGCGGGTCCGGCGCTGCTGGACCCGGTGACGCTGGCGCTGGGCCTCGCCGTGGCGGTGCTGTCGTCGATGCTGCCGTACACACTGGAACTGCTGGCGCTGCGTACGCTGCCCCCGGCGACGTTCGCCGTGCTGATGAGCCTGGAACCGGCCATCGCGGCGCTCGCCGGGTTCGCCGTGCTCGGCCAGCGGTTGACCGCCGTGGAATGGGTGGGCATCGGGGCGGTCGTGCTCGCCAGCGCGGGCGCGGTGCGCATGCGTACAGTCGGGCACCGTGGACGAGCTGACGCAGTTGCTGACGCGGGCCGCGACCGCCGCGGCCGACTACCGGCGCGGCGCGCACCTTCGCCACGTCGGCGCCCGCGCCGACGCCGCCACGCTTCGCGAGCGGTTCGGCGGTGAACTGCCGCGGGAGCCGACCCCGCCCGGCGAGGTGCTGAGCCAGCTGCTCGCGGCCGCCGAGGACGGCCTCGTCGCCACCGTCGGCCCCCGGTTCTTCGGGCTGGTCGTCGGGGGCTCACTGCCCGCGGCCACCGCGGCCGACCTGCTCGCCACCGGCTGGGACCAGTGCGCCTTCAACGCAGCCGTCGCGCCCGCCGCGGCTGCGGCCGAGCAGGTGGCGGGTGAGTGGCTCGCGGACGTGCTCGGCCTGCTCGAGGGGGTCTCGGTCGGGTTCGTCACCGGTGGCCAGGCCGCCAACACTGTCGGCCTGGCCTGTGCACGGCACCACCTGCTGGCGCAGGCGGGCTGGGACGTCGAGCGCGACGGGCTCGCGGGCGCACCGAGGGTCCGCGTCGTGGCCTGCCGCGAACGGCACGCGACGATCGACGCGTCGCTGCGGCTGCTGGGCTTCGGAACCTCGGTGCTGGAACCGGTGGCCGCGGGCGGCAACGGCGCGATCGACATCGCCGACCTGGAGCGGGTGCTCGACCGCGGCCGCGGCCCCGTGCTGGTGTGCCTGCAGGCGGGCAACGTGAACACCGGCGCGTGCGACGACCTGCGCGCGGCCTGCGGGCTGGTGCGCGAGCACGGCGGCTGGTCGCATGTGGACGGCGCGTTCGGGCTGTGGGCGGCGGCGAGCCCGGCGACGGCGGCGCTGGTGGACGGCGTCGAACTCGCCGACTCCTGGGCCTGCGACGGGCACAAATGGCTCAACGTGCCCTACGACAGCGGCTTCGCCTTCTGCTCGCGTCCCGACGTGCACGCCGCGGCGATGTCCTACACCGCCGCCTATCTCGCCGGGTCCGGCACGGGCTCGCCCGCGCTCGGCGACCTGGTTCCCGAGTCGTCGCGAAGGGCCAGGGGCTTCGCGGTGTGGGCCGCGCTGCGCGAACTGGGCAGGGACGGGCTTGCCCGACTGGTACTGCGCTGCCACACGCTGGCTCGCCGGTTCGCCTCGGCACTGGCCGACGGCGGCGCAGAGGTCGCCAACGACGTGGTGCTCAACCAGGTGCTCGTCCGGTTCGGCAACGACGAGCAGACCGCGCGGGTGATCGAGGCCGTGCAGCGTGACGGCACCTGCTGGCTGGGTGGCACCACCTGGCGGGGCAACCGCTACCTGCGGATAGCGGTGTCGAACCACTCCACCACCGAGGCCGACGTCGATCGCAGTGCCGCCGCGATCCTGCGCTGTGCGGCCGAGGTCAGGAACAAGGTCGGAAACGAGGCCGGGAACGACGTCGGGAACGAGGTCAGGAACGCAGCAGGGGACGCGCCGCCGGAGCGCCCCTGAGCCTGGCGACCGTCTCACGCAGGTACTTCACCTCGCGGGTCAACTCATCGATGCGCTGCCGGTCCTGCCTGGCCGAAGCCGCCTCCAGGCTTGCCCGGTCGCGGGCGATGCCGCGCAGTTTCTCGACCTCGCGTGTCAGGGCTCGCACTGAATTCTGCTCCGTGCTCGCCAGTGGAAGCCCGCAGTGCGGGCAGGATTGCGTGCCGCTCGCGCCGCTCATATCGCACCCCGATCGGTTGCCGTCGAGCGCCGACGCTACGCGCGCCGTTCTCGCGACGACAATGAGCGCGGGCACAAACCGTGCCCCGCCAATCTGTGGCGGGACACAACGGCAGGCCCATGCCGGCACGCCGCTGCGCGACAGCGCGGTGGAGTACCGGGCGGCGCGGTTGCACCGGCAGGTGAACGACAACCTCCTAGGGTCGCCGAACATATCTTTGCCAGCCGTGCAACCGGGGTTTTCGGCAGCCGAAAGGCTGTTCGGGGAATTGTCGTTGTGGCCGAGCACAACGACTTCGACCTCGCGGGGCGGCGGTTTCTGCTAACCTCCCCGCATGGCGGCGCCGAGGATGGCGGAAACCGGCGAAATCGGGCGCGAGAACGTCGCGCTTCGACGCCTGGTCGCGGTTTACCGCCACCTGTCCAGCCTGGCGGTGCAGGACGACGGCATCGAGGCGGTCATCGAACTGATCGCCGAGCGTGTCGATGCCACCGTGGCCGTCGTCGACGACAAGCTCACCGTGCTCGCGGCCGCGTCGCCCTCGGCGAGCACCGACGAGGCGGCACGGCTGGTGGGTGAGCGCATGGTGCACCCGAGGCTGGCGCAGGTGCTCGGTGTCGCGGGCAGGACCCGGCGCGCGCTGCGGCTGCCCGACGTCGAGGAGGCCGCGCCCGTCGTCGTCGCTCCCGTCCTCGTCGGCGACGAGGTCCCCGCCTACCTGATGACACTGGACGAGACCGCCGAGCGCACCGGTGAGGACCTGCGGCTGCTGCTGACCGAGCACGCGGCGACGATCTGCGGCGTGATCCTCGGCCGCGAGCGGGTGGTGGCCGCCGCCGCGACGCAGGTTCGCTACGACCTCGTCGAGGGCCTGCTGTCCGGAACCGGCGGGGACGCCGAGGAGGTACTGCGGTGGGCTCGCCACCTCGGTTACGACACCGAGTGCGACCACCGGGTGATCTGCCTGGTGTACGACGACGAGCAGGGCCTCGGCGGCGAGAGCGCGGAGTTGGGCAGCCGCGTGGCGGCGGCCGTGGAACGCTTCTTCACCACGCACGCGCCGGAGGCCATCACGGCGGTGCGCGATGCCGAGGTGGTCGTGGTGCTCGGCGAACCCGATCCGGAGGCGCCCAGAGCCGAGCGGCTGGCGCGGGACTGCCTGCGCCGGATGCGGGAACTGTTCCGCACCGTCGCGGTCACCGCGGGGATCGGGGCGACCTGCCGTGCGCCGACGGAGATCGCCCGCTCCTACGGTGAGGCGCGGCGCACGGTGGAGGTGACCAGGCGGATGGGCCGCACCGGGGTCGCCGTCTCCTTCGAGGACCTCGGAATCCACCGGCTGCTGTTGCAGGTGGCCGATCCCGAGCAGTTGCGGCAGTTCGCACGCGAGGTGTTCGGCGGGCTCACCACGGGCGGGCGCGGCAACGCCGCCGACTACCTCACCACCCTCGGCTGCTACTTCAGGGCCAACAACAGCCCGCAGCGCGCCTCGCAGGTGCTGCATGTGCACCCGAACACGGTGACCTACCGGGTACGCAGGGTGGAGGAGCTGACCTCGCTGGACTTCGGCAGCTACCGTGACCGGTTGCTGGCGCAGGTCGCGCTGGAGATCCTGGACGCGGTCGGGGAGGGACGATGAGCGACTTCGCCGAAGCCGTGCGCGAGCGGTTGCTGGTGTGCGACGGCGCGATGGGCACCATGCTGCACGCGGCGGGCAACTCGCTGGACCGTTCGTTGCCGGAGTTGAACCTGTCCAATCCCGAACTCGTCAGCACGGTCCACGAAAGCTACGTCGACGCGGGCGCCGACATCCTGCTGACCAACACGTTCGGCGCGAGCAGGCCGAGGCTGGCCGAACACGGCTTCTCCGGTGACCCCGGTGAGATCAACCGCGCCGGGGTGCGGTTGGCAAGGCAGGCGGCAAGGCAGGCTGGGCGGCCGATCTTCGTCGGCGGTTCGGTCGCGCCCGCGGTGAGTGCGGGCAGGCGGACCCAGGTCGGTGCCGCCGACCGCGCTGCCGCCGTGCGCGAACAGGTGCTGGCGCTGGCCGATGCGGGTGTGGATCTGCTGGTGCTGGAGACCTTCGGCTACCTCGACGAACTCGCCGAGGCGGTGGTGACCGCGTCGGCGGCCACCGGGTTGCCGATCCTGGCGCAGGCCACTTTCACCGCCGAGGGGCACACCCCCGGAGGGCAGACCCCGCACGAGGTGGTCACCGCGCTCGCCGAACTCGACGTCGCCGCGCTCGGGGTGAACTGCACCGTCGGCCCGCAACGCATGCTGGCGGTGGTGGAGCAGCTGCGCAGGCACACCACGCTGCCGCTGAGCGCGCAGCCCAACGCCGGGTTGCCGCGCAGGGTGCACGGCCGCCGGTTCGAGTACAGCCTCGATCACGACTACTTCGCCCGCTACGCCCGCCGCTGTGCCGAGCGGGGCGTGTCGATCGTCGGCGGTTGCTGCGGCACCACCCCCGGCCATGTCAGGGCCATCGCCGCGGCGGTGTCCGAGCTGGACGGCAGGAGGACCTCGCGGGGTCGGGCGGCCAAGGTAGCCGTCGCGGCGCCCGCGGAGCAGGGTGGGCTCGCGCGGCGCCTTGCCGACGGCGACTTCGTCGTCGCGGCCGAGATCGCGCCACCGCAGGGCGGTGTCGCAGAGGAGGCCGCCGAGCTGGCGGCCGACCTGCGGCAACGGGGAGCCGAACTGATCCTCGTCTCCGGCGCGGGCGGCGCCAGAGCGCAGCTGAATTCGACCAGCCTGGCCCTGCACCTGCAGTCGCAGGTGGGCACCGAGACGATCGCGACGGTCACCACCTGGGACAAGACCATCATGTCCCTGCAGGCCGATCTGCTGGGCGCACACGCCTTCGGCGCCCGTACGGTCGTGTGCGAGACCGGCAACCCGCCGCTGCGCGGCGACTACCCCAACGCCGACGGCATCTGGGAGGTCGACTCGGTAGGCCTCGTCGAGTTGGTGGCCGGACTCAACGACGGCCGCGACTGCGACGGTCTTTCGCTGGCCACGAAGACGTCCTTCCACATCGGAGCCCGCTGCAACCCCGGTGCCGAGGACGTCGACGCGGAGATCGCACGCACCCGCGCCAAGATCGCCGCGGGTGCCCAGTTCCTCATCACCAGGCCGGTGTACGAGCTGACCACGTTGCGCTGGATGGTGGCGGAGTTGTCCGACGAGGGTGTGCCGATAATCGTCGCCGTCTCGCCGCTGAGCGGGTTCGCCGAAGCCGAGTTCCTCGCCTACGAGGTACCCGATGTCACGGTTCCGATTTCGACACTGTCGACGCTGGCGCAGCGGGAACGTGCCGGTGACGACGGACGCGGCGTGGGTCTTCGGCTGGCGAGCGAACTGGTGGAGCAGGCTCGCTCACTGGCCGACGGTGTGCTGGTGGTGGTGCGCGACCACGACGCCGACGCGGCGGCGCGGTTGCTTGCGGCGGCGACGAGCCCGCCCGGCTGACGCCGAACTCGCTGAGCGAGCAGGCGAGGTCGGGCCGATAGTGGAGCGATGAGTGCTGACCCGGTTGCCCGGGTGACCTGCCCGGTCGGTGCCGTCGAGATCCGGCCGGTGCTCGGGTGAGCCTCGGCCGGGCGTTCGCGGCGGGGCGGTTCGCCGTCACCGCCGAACTCGGTCCGCCCAGGGGAGCCGACCCCGGACAGGTCGAGGCAAGGGCGCGGGTGCTGCGCGGCCGGGTCGACGCGGTGAACGTGACCGACAATCCGGGCGCCACCGTGCGGATGTCGAGCCTGGCGGCGGCAGTGCTGGTGCTGCGCGCGGGCGTGGAGCCGGTCATGCAGCTGACCGGCAGGGACCGTAACCGGATGGCGGTACAGGCCGATTTGCTGGGTGCTGGGGCGCTGGGCATCCCGAACGTGCTGCTGCTGGCGGGGGACCCGCCCGGCGGGCAGGCCGTGCCGGTGTTCGACCTCGACAGCGTGCAGCTGTTGTGGACCGCCCGAACCCTGCGCGACCGCGGCAGGTTGCTGTCGGGCAGCAGGGTGGACCCGCCGCCGCATTGGCGGATCGGCTCGGTGGAGAACCCGTTCGTGCCGACGGTGCGCGAGCGCGCGGCGCGGCTCGGGACGAAGATCGCGGCGGGTGCGGAGTTCGTGCAGACGCAGTTCGTGTTCGACGTGGCCGGGTTCGCCCGCTGGATGGCGCAGGTGCGGGCGCTGGGCCTGCACGAGCGTTGCCGGATTCTCGCGGGAGTGGGCTACCCGCGGTCTCCGGCGATGCTGCACCACCTGCGCACCGGACTTCCCGGTGTTCGTGTCCCGGACGAGGTCGCCGACCGGTTGCTCGGGGTGCCGCCGCACCGGTTCCGGCAGGAGGGGCTACGGCTGTGCACCGAGATCATCGACCGGGTGCGCGAGATCGAGGGCGTCGCGGGGGTGCACGTGATGGCGTTCGGCGACGAGGCGGCCGCGGTGGAGATCGTCGAGCGTGCGGGGCTGACCGGGTGAGGCCGAGCCCTCGTCGACGTGCCGAATCGCGACATCGTGCGCCGCCACCGCGGCACGGCGCTCCCGCGACGGGGAGTTCGCGGGCAGCAGCGGGGGACTCACGGGCGTGAGCGCAGAACTCGTGGGCCTGAGCGGGGGACTCGCGGGTGGGAGCGGGGGACTCGCGGGCGGGGCTGTGGTGTCACCACTCCCTGCGCTGCAGGCCCACCAACACCCGGTCGACGACCTCCGGGTCCGGCCCTGGTGCCTCCCCGTCGGGGTGCTCGGGAACCTGCGACCGTCGCTGGTCGCGCCGGGGTAGGCGTACCCGCTCGGCGGTCAGTCCCGGCGGCAGTGGGAGCTCGCACCACACCAGCTTGCCCCTGCCCTCCAGCGGGACCGCCCCGGTCTGCCTGCCACGCACGACCGGTGCCTCGTCGTGCGCACGCGCCACCTGGTCGTCCTCGACCTCCACGAGCAGGCAGTCGCCGGAAAGGCGAAGCCGCACGGTGACGAAGCCGGGCGCGTCGGCGGCGGTCTTGTCCACCACCGCCTGCACCAGGTCGCGCGCGGCCGCGGCGACGTCGTCGAACATCTCCAGCAGCGACCACTCGGTGAGCTGGAAGCGGACGAAAAGGTCGGTGCAGTTGACGGCGCTCTGCAGCGCGACGAGCCGAAGATCGTCGACCTGCGCGGTATGGGAGTTCACTGCGAATCCTTCCACGATCACGCCTCACCGAGCTGTCCGACGGCCAATCTTGCGCACCAGGGCCCGTATCTTGCCAAAGCCCACCGACCGGCTGGCAACCGAGGGTGTGCGTTCCGTGCCGCGTTGTGCAGCTCGAACGGGTGTTGACCGGTCCGATGCGCCGCGGCGGGGCTAATAGCACATCACCCGCAGCGACGACTCACGGACCGGTTGTGGACAAGATAACCCGTCCGTGCTTGCATAGCCCCCGTCGGTCAACGGGGTGACCGAACTCCCTTGAGGGCCCGTACGCGACAAGAAGGTTGTGGACTGCCATGGCGAGGCGGGCAAGAGCACGCGACTTGCTGGATCGCTCACGTGTTTTGCTGGACCGTTCGCGGGTGGCGGCGGCCCAGTTCCTGGCCAATCCGCGGCCGCCGGCGGCACCTGTGCCACTGCCCGCGGCGGAAAGGCCTGCTATCGAGGCGCCGCCGGCCGCACCCGTAGCCGCGGGTGGCGACTCCGAACAGGCGCTCATCGACATCTGCGCGAGCATCGCGCTGCGCGACCTCAACCTCGTCGACTCGCTGCTCTCCCAACTCGAGGAGATGGAGAGCAAGGAGGAGGACGACCGCAGGCTCGCCCAGCTCTACCGGCTCGACCACCTGGCGACCCGGTTGCGCCGCAACGCGGAGAACCTGCGCGTACTCGCGGGCCGCGATGCCAGCGACATGACCTCCGACACGGCGTCGCTCGTCGACGCCGTTCGCGCCGCCATGTCCTCCATCGACCAGTACTCCCGCATCACGATCGGCCGCGTGGTCTCGCTCGGTGTCGTCGGCTTCGCCGCGGAGGACCTGAGCAGGCTGCTCGCCGAGCTGCTCGACAACGCCGCGAACCAGTCCCCGCCGAACTCGCTGGTGCGGGTGAGCGCACACCTGACCGAGCAGGGCAGCGTGCTGGTGCGGATCGAGGACGAGGGCATCGGCCTGCCTCCTGAGCGGCTGCGCGAGCTCAACGAGCGGCTGTCCACCGCACCGGTGCTCGACGACGACGCGGTTCGGCACATGGGGCTGGCGGTGGTCCGCAGGCTCGCGGCCAGGCACGAGATGCGGGTGTCGCTGGAACGCAGGCTGCCCCACGGCACCACCGCGACGGTGCTGCTTCCCGGCTCGTTGGTGGCGGAGTTGCCGGAAGCAGGCTGGTCGGGCACCCAGACCGTGGTCGTGTCGCAGCCTGCGCCCAACGGCAGCACACCTCGGCCTGCGGGCGCCTTCCAACCGGCGGCCGCATCCGGTTCGTCGGTGCTCACGGAGCCGCCCGCCACCACCGCGAGCGGGCTGCCGCAGCGCAACGCCACCTCCGCACCGCCGCGCGAGCACGAACCCGCCCCGTTGCCAAGGCCGAGGCCGGTGCCTTCGGACGGGGGGACCACACCCAGCGGCCTGCCGCGCCGGGTGTCCCGGAGTCTGAAGAACCCCTCCGGTGAGCGTGACCAGGCCCCCGCCCCCGTGGAGAAGGAGCCGGACTGGCCGGACCCGGAGGGCCACGAGAAGTTGCTCGCCGACCTCGACGCCTTCTCCGACGGTGAGCAGACCGCACGCGCGCAACGGCGCGACAGCGGTGAAGCGGACTCGAGTTCTGAGGAAGAGCAGTGACGGCCGACATCGAATCCCACAACCAGAACTTCTCGTGGCTGATCAACGACTTCGTCCGCAAGGTCCACGGCGTCACGCACGCGTTGATCATGTCGTCGGACGGGTTCCCGCTGACCTGTTCCGATCAGGTCAGCAGCGAGGACGCGGAGCAACTCGCCGCCATCGCCAGCGGGTTGCTCAGCCTGGCCCGCAACAGCGCGACGTTGTTCGACAAGGGCACCTGCGAGCAGATCATCATCCGGCTGTCGCAGGGGTACTTCCTGTTCATGGGCATCGGGTCGGGAGCGGGGCTCGCGGTGCTGACCGGGCCCGACTGCGACATGAAGGTCGTCGCCTACGAGATGACGCAGTTCGTCACCAACGCCGGTCACGCGCTGACGCCCGAAATACGTGCCGACCTGCGCCGCGTGCTGACAGCGCGCAGGACCCAGGGCTGACAGCGGCGAGGATGTGAGAACGCATGTCCGATGAGAACGGTGCCGGTCAGCCGAAGAAGATGCGCAGCAAGCGCATCCGTCCCTACGCACTCACCGGAGGGCGCACCAAACCGCGTTACGACCTGCTGGTGGAGACGCTGATCTCCGTGCCGCACTACGACCCCAGCCTGAGCGACTCGCTGATGCCCGAGTCGCGCAAGCTGTACGAGCGGGCCCGCACCCGCGTTTCGATCGCCGAGCTTTCCGTTCTGCTCGGCATTCCGCTGGGGGTCGTCCGGGTTCTGGTGAGCGACCTGGCCGCACAGGGCGCGATCTACATACACCCGACGGCGCACGCCTACCAGCACGATCGCAACGTACTCGAGAGGATCCTCGATGGACTCAAGCGGCTACCGGCCTGAATCCGGGCTCGCGGCACCGGAAGGAGAGGACGACGCCGGTCTGCTCACGGTTTCCGCGAAGATCGTCATCGCGGGCGGCTTCGGTGTCGGCAAGACGACGTTCGTCGGATCGGTTTCCGAGGTACCGCCACTCAACACCGAGGCGTGGATGACGGAGGCGGGCTCCGACATCGACGAGTTGCCGCCCAACGGGTCGAAGTCCACGACCACCGTGGCCATGGACTTCGGGCGTATCACCCTGCACTCGGACCTGTTGCTGTACCTGTTCGGCACGCCGGGGCAGGCCCGGTTCTGGTTCCTGTGGGACGACCTCTCGCGCGGAGCGCTCGGCGCGATCGTGCTCGTCGACACCAGGCGCATCGACCAGTCCTTCGCGGCCATCAACTACTTCGAGAACGACTCCGACCTGCCGTTCATCGTCGCCGTCAACAAGTTCGACGGGCAGCTCGCACACGATCTCGACGAGGTGCGCGACGCACTGGCGCTCAACCCCGACGTTCCATTGATCACCTGCGACGCCCGCGACCCGGCGTCCACCGCGCAGGCGTTGCGGGAGCTCGTCTCCTACACCTTGTCGCTGGCGGAGCTGTCGGAACCGGGGAGGGTCAGGGCGAATGCGTAGTGTCCTCATCGTCGGAGCAGGCCAGTCGGGTTTGCAGCTCGCTCTGACGTTGCGGGAGTACGACTACGACGTCACGGTGATGTCGGCGCGAACGCCGGACGAGATCCGCGGCGGTCGCATCATGTCCACGCAGTGCATGTTCCACGATGCCTTGCAGCACGAGCGGGACCACGGGTTGAACCTGTGGGAGTCGCAGACGGTCAACGTGGAGGGGCTCGGAGTCTCCATCGCCGGGCCGGATTCGAGCA
The DNA here is from genome assembly GCF_000244955.1 of Saccharomonospora marina XMU15. Classification (GTDB taxonomy): domain Bacteria; phylum Actinomycetota; class Actinomycetes; order Mycobacteriales; family Pseudonocardiaceae; genus Saccharomonospora_A; species Saccharomonospora_A marina. The sequence goes on from NZ_CM001439.1 coordinate 2,806,130, forward strand.
GGGTGCTGGACTGGTTCTGCCGCCTGGACAACTACGCGCAGTCGGTGGACCAGCGCGTGAAGATGGCGGGCTGGCTGGAACTCTTCGAGCGGCGCGGCGGCAAGCTGATCATCCACGGGGTGACCACTGCGGATCTGGACTCGCTGTCGTCGATGTACGACCTGGTGGTGGTGGCCGCGGGCAAGGGCGAACTGGTCGGTCTGTTCGACCGCGACGACGCCCGCTCGCCCTACTCCACGCCGCAGCGGATTCTGTCAGTGGTCTACGCCCACGGCGTGCAGCGCAGGCCGGAACACCCCGAGTCCGCCGCGGTGCGTTTCAGCATCATTCCCGGTGTCGGCGAGCTGTTCATGATCCCCGCCTACACCCTCAGCGGCAACTGCGACATCCTGTTCTTCGAGGGCATCCCCGGCGGCCCGCTCGACTGCTGGGACGACCGGCCGGGACCGCAGGAGCACCTCGACCGGACACTGGAACTGATGCGGCGCTACCTGCCGTGGGAGTACGAGCGCAGCCGCAACGCCGAACTCACCGACTCCAAGGCCACACTCACCGGCTCCTACCCGCCGGTGGTGCGCAAGCCGGTGGGCGAGTTGCCATCCGGCAACATCGTGCTCGGCATGGCCGACGTCGTGGTGGCCAACGACCCGATCACCGGGCAGGGTTCCAACAACGCCGCCAAGTGCGCCGCCGTGTACCTGGACCGCATCCTGCGACGTGGCAGCGAGCCGTTCGACAGGCAGTGGATGCACGACACGTTCGAGGCCTACTGGGACTACGCCCAGCACGTGACACAGTGGACGAACGCGATGCTGCAACCACCGCCACCGCACGTGATGGACATCCTGGGAGCGGCACAGCACAACGAGGCGGTCGCTCACCGGTTCGTCAACGGCTTCTGCGATCCCTCGGATTTCCAGCACTGGTTCATGGACCCGGAGAAGGCGGCAGCCTACCTCGCGTCCGTCGGCGCCGGTCGAGCAGGCGGGCGCTGACCGGTGTCGGCACAGTAGGGGACAACAACGAAATACGGGAGGGCTCGCGCGGATGCGCAAGATCCTGATCGTCGGCGCAGGCCAGTCGGGTCTGCAGTTGGCGCTGACATTGCGGCAGCACGACTACGACGTCACCGTGATGTCGGCGCGGACACCGGACGAGATCCGGGCCGCGCGGGTGATGTCGACCCAGTGCATGTTCGACGACGCGCTCACCATCGAACGTAAGCACGGAGTCAACCTGTGGGACGACGTGGCGCCCGCAATCACCCATCAGGGCTTCTCGCTGGCAGGACCCGACGGTGATCGGGCGCTCAACTGGGCGGGGGAGTGGCCTGGTCCGGCGCAGTCGGTGGACCAGCGGGTCAAGATGGCCCGCTGGCTCGAGCTGTTCGAGGAGTGGGGCGGCAAGGTCATCATCCACGGTGTCACCACGGCCGACCTCAACACGCTCGCCGGGATGTACGACCTGACGATCGTGGCAGCGGGCAAGGGGGAACTGGTGGAGTTGTTCGACCGGGACGACTCGCGGTCGGTGCACACGCGGCCACAGCGGGCGCTGTCGGTGGCCTACCTGCACGGCGTGCGGCCGCGTCCGGAACTGCCGGGCTCGGTATACGTGTGGATGAACATCATCCCCGGCATCGGCGAGAACATCAACATCCCGGGTTACACGCTCAGCGGCTCCTGCGACATCCTCTACATGTCCGGGATTCCCGGCGGCCCCTTCGACGCCTTCTCCGACCGGCCCGACCCCTACGAGCAGGTACGAAGGCACCTTGAGCTGCTCAAACAGTACATCCCGTGGGAGTACGAGCGGTTCAAGGACGCCGAGCTGACCGACCCGAAGGGGACCCTGACCGGCGGCTACCCGCCGGTGGTGCGCAAGCCGGTGGGCGAGTTGCCCTCGGGCAACATCGTGCTCGGCATGGCCGACGTCGTGGTGGCCAACGACCCGGTCACCGGGCAGGGCTCCAACAACGCGGCACGCTGCGCGGAGGTCTACCTCGACGGAATCCTCGGCCGTGCCGACCAGCCGTTCGACGCGGACTGGATGCGGCAGACGTTCGAGCGCTACTGGGAGCACGCTCGTCACGTCACCCGGTTCACCAACATGATGCTGGAGCCGCCGCCGGAGCACGTGCAGATGATTCTGGGCGCGGCGCAGACCAACCAGGTCGTGGCCGACCGGTTCGCCAACGGCGTCAACAACCCTTCCGATCTCTCGGACTGGTTCTTCGAACCGGAGGACGCTGCCGCCTACCTCCAGCGGGTCACGCCCGGCGACTGAAACAGCACACCCAGCGGCGAGTTCGCCGCGAGCCGCCCCCTCGTGACGACGATTCCAGGGGGCGGCTCTTTCGTTTCTTTCGTGGCGCGGAAACCAAACCGTGACCAGCCAACCGCGCGGATCAAAGGAACGAACGTTGACGTGCGTCACAAATGTGCGTCACGATGAGGCCGTCCCCATGCAGTGGAGCACAGGAGGGCGCGGTGACGGTCGAGTCGATGCACGTGCGATCCAGGGCCGGTGACGAGGCCAAGGAACAGAAGCAGACCGCCTGTGCGCGGGTGCTCGCCGTGCTGTCGGCCTTCTCCTCCTCGGGAGGAGCGCCGTTGTCACTCACCGACATCAGCAGGCGAGCCGGGCTGACCTTGACGACCACGCACCGGTTGGTCGGCGAGCTGACCGAGTGGGGTGCGCTGGAGCGTGACGAGCGGCAGTACCGCATCGGCATCAAGGTCCTGGAGCTGGCGGCGTCGTCGACCAGGGGACTGGAGCTGCGCGAGGTCGCGATGCCGTACCTGATGGATCTGCACGCGGCCACCAGGGAGAACGTCCACCTGGCTGTGCGTGCCGGGCTCGAAGTGGTCTACGTCGAGCGGCTGCACGCGCCGGGTGGTGTGGAGTTGCTGAGCAAGATCGGCGGTCGCTGGCCGTTGCACGCCACCGGCACCGGCCTGGTGCTGCTCGCCTTCGCCGACTACGACGTGCAGGAACAGGTACTCAGCGGACCGCTGCAGCGGTTCACCAGCAAGACGATCTGCGATTCGCCCACACTGCGGCGCGCGCTCGCCGAGGTCAAACGCACCCGGGTGGCGATAACGGAAGGCCAGATCACACCGGGCGCGGTGGCCATCGCCAGCCCCATCCACGGCCCCGACGGTGACGTGGTCTCCGCGGTCGGCGTCGTGGTGCCCACGACCGGCTTCGCGCCGCGCGGCAACGAGAAACCGCCGCCGGGAGGCTGGAAGCAGCAGACGATCGTGCCCGCCGTGGTGACGACGGCGCGGCGGATCTCCCGCGCGCTCGCGGGGTAACTGTCCTGTTAGGACAATACGGGCCGCCTTTCCGCGAGGTGGAAGGCGTGTTGTTACCGGCTTTGCCCGCTTCGACCATTGTGCCTCGATACGTGTCGCCCACAGGGGGAGCCGGTAGATGAACATCGACGAGCTGCTGACCGACAACACGCACCTGATCGGCGGCGAGTGGGTCCCCGCACGCGGCGGCGACGCGATCGAGGTGATCAACCCCGCGACCGGTGAGTGCCTGCTGACCGTGCCGCGCGGGCAGGCCACCGACGTGGCCGACGCGGTCTCCGCGGCCGCGCAGGCCCACCCGCGCTGGCGGGACACCAGCGCCGCCGTCCGCGCCGACCTGCTCTACCGCTGGGCGGAACTTGTCGGCCGCCACGAGCAGGAACTCGACCAGCTTGAGTCGATGGAGGTGGGGCGTCCGCACTGGGGGCCGTCACCGTTGCGACGGATGCTGAGGTACGTCGCGGGACAGACCGACAAGGTGGTCGGCCGGTCGTTGCCGACGCACAACGCCGACGACATCGCGCTCACGCTGCGCGAACCGTACGGCGTGGTCGGCAGCATCATCCGGTGGGACGCGCCCGCGCCGATGTTCGTCAACGACGTGGCGCCCGCCATCGGCGCGGGCAACTGTGTGGTGGTCAAGCCCGCGGAGGACGCCCCGCTGGCCGCGCTGCTGCTCGCCAGGCTCGCGATGGAGGCGGGAATCCCGGCGGGCGTGGTGAACGTGGTCACCGGATACGGCAAGGAGGCGGGCGCCGCGCTGCCCGCGCATCCCGCCGTCCGCCGGATGAGCTTCACCGGGTCGCCGCGTGCGGGACGGTCGGTAGCGGCCGCCTGCGCGGAGAACCTCACGCCGTTGCGGCTGGAACTGGGCGGCAAGTCGCCGCAGGTGGTGCTGCACGACGCCGACCTGAGCAGGGCCGTTCCCGCGATCATCCGCAGCATCACGCTGAACAGCGGGCAGGTCTGCGCGGCCGGGTCGAGGGTGGTCGTGCACCGCAGCCGCGAGGAGGAAGTGGTCAGGGCGCTCGCCGAGGGATTCGCGAAGGTGCGCGTCGGCCGCTGGGACGAGAACGTGGACATGGGCCCGCTCATCAGCGCACGCCAGCAGGAGCGGGTGCTCGACTACCTGGAGATCGGGCAGAAGGAGGGCGCGACCCTGGTCGCCGGGGGGCACAAGCTCTGCGGCGGCAAGTTCGACCGGGGCTTCTTCGTCGAGCCCACCATCTTCGGCGACGTCGACCCGGGCATGCGCATCGCGCAGGAGGAGATCTTCGGCCCCGTGCTGTCGGTGATCGGGGTGGACGACGAGGCGCAGGCCCTCGAGGTGGCCAACGGGACCGTGTACGGACTCGCCGCCTCGGTGTGGACCACCGACGTCGGAAGGGCCGCCCGGCTGGCCAAGGGGATCGAGGCCGGGCAGGTCGCGGTGAACACCTCAGGGGCGTTCGGAGTGATCGGCGCGCCCTTCGGCGGCTACAAGCACAGCGGGTACGGCAGGACCATGGGCCCCGACGCCGTGCTGGAACACACGCAGGTGAAGACGGTGACCATCAGCGGGGCCGAACCCATGAGGGCCTGACCCCGCGAGTCCCCCGCTCAGGCCCGCGAGTCCCGCGTTCGTGCCCGTGAGTTCTGCGTTCGTGCCCGCGAGTTCTGCGTTCCGGTGGGGCTGCTGCCGTCATGACGACGGATAGGTGCTGATGGTGATCAAGGTGAGTGAGTCAGAGCCGGGAGCGATGGTGATGGAGGCTCCCTGCCCGGCTCGCTTCAGCACGAAGCTGGCGAAGTTGGCGGTGTCGGCCTGCGAGACGACCTGCCAGTCGCCGCTGGACACCACGTCGGCGTAGAAGCGCTGTACCTGCTCCACCGAGTCCGCCGTACGCAGCACCGTCGACCCGCCCGCCTCGCTGATGGTGGCGGACGGCCGGTAGCGAGGGAGCCCGGCGATGTCCTCGCCTGCCGTCGGCGACTCCGCGGTGGGCGACTCCGCGGTCGGGGCGGGCGACGGCGTTGTCGTGGTCGGCGTCCCGTTACAGGCGGCGACGCCGAACGCGCCGAACACACAACCCAGCGTCGCCGCGACGGCGGGCAAGGCTGTCCCGAATCTGCTCATCTGCTGCCTCCCGGCGATGGGCATCACGCGGTGTTTCGGCCTGCCTAGCGCGGCCGCGGCCCCGCGCGGACGCGGCTTAGGTCTCCTCGTCCCAGGGCCGAACGGCCCGGCGGTGGTGGGAAGCGACGCCGTGCGAGGCTGGCGCCGTGGAAATCTGGATCAACCCCGCCTGTTCCAAGTGCCGATCCGCGCTGACCGTGCTGGACGCCGAGGGCGCCGACTACACGGTGCGCCACTACCTCGAGCGGCCGCCGACCGCCGAGGAGATCGACGACGTGCTCACCCGCCTCGGTCTGGAGCCGTGGGACATCACCCGCACCGGTGAACCGGTGGCCGCGGAACTGGGGCTGGACACCTGGCCCCGCGACGCGGCACAGCGCGACCGCTGGATCGAGGTGCTGGCCAGGCATCCGATCCTGATCCAGCGCCCCATCATCACCGCCGACGACGGCAGCGCGGTCGTGGCCCGCTCACCGGAGTCGGTGCGGGCCGCGCTGGGCGAGGACACCGGTGCCTGACCGGACCCGGTGAGCGCCGGACTCGGCACGTGGTGAGCCCGGCGGTCACGGTGCCGGGCTGGGCTGCTGTGGCGGCACCTCGGTGGTCACTGCGGTGTCCTCGGGCCGCTGGGACATCGCCTGCCCGGCCAGTGCGCCGATGTGCCTGCCGAGTTCGGTGTAGGCGCTGAACTGGCCGTGATCGAACCACTGGTCGCCCGTGCTGTCGTGCGGGAACTCGGGATGCTGTGCCGCGTAGGACAGCAGCGGGTAGGGCAACTCCGGCCACAGCACCGCTCGGGCCACCACCAGCCTGCCGGTGACGTTTCCGCCCAGACCGCTCTCCGGCGGGTAGTGGATGGTGCCGGTGATCACGGGGTTCGCCGCCAGCCTCGCGGCCAGCGCACTGCCGCCTGCGATGCTGCCGATGCCGTCGCCACCCGCCGAACCGGGCTCGGCCCGCCACGGCTCGTCGAGTTCCACCCTGACGCCGAGTTCCTGCGCGGCCAGCGTCAGCGCCTGCGCGAGCGTGGTCGCGGTCGGTGGGGTGTCGTTGCTCGCATCGACGCAGTAGATGCGGGTGCACCTGCGTCGCAGCAACTCGACGAGTCCGAGGTTGTCGTAGTGCCCGCCGTCGGTGACGTGCAGCAGCCGGTCCTCGTGGGAGTGCACGCCGAACACCTCCCGCAGCAGGTACGGCAGCCGCCTCGCTCTGGGAAGCCACGCGTGGGCCCAGTCGCCGCGCGCCGCGGCCTGCCACGAGCGGCACACGAAACCCGGATTGGGAAGCCACGCGCCGAGCCGGGCGCCGGACACGGCGAGCAGCACCTGGAACCAGCGGCTCGCCCTGCCCATCGCGGAGGCGAACGCGGCACCACTGACCGCCACGGCGCCCTGCACCGTCAGATCGCGCCGGAACCTGCCCGTCACGACGCGTTCCAGGTCGCAGGTACGCACCCAGCCGACGTCGGGGCCCCCTGTCCACTCGGCACTCATCGTGTACGACACCGCACCCAGCCCCGGCGGTGTACGCGACTGTCCCTTGAGGTTGGCCGAGGCGGCGAAGATCACCTCGGGAAACCGCAGGTTCGGCGTCACCTTGCCGTACGCCGACAGGCCGGTGCGCTCGGCCGGGTCGTAGGGCACGGCCACGACCTGGTCGTCGACGTGCCTGCGCACCACCCGTACCGCGAACGCGCGGGCGAGCCGCCTTCGGTAGAACGGGTGCAGGCTCAGCGACGTCACGTCGAACACGCCGCCGAGCAACAGCACGGCCGCCGCGACGGCGGCAGCCGACACCAGCGCCGAGGAATCGTCGGCGGCGAGCGAGGCCGTGGCCGCTCCGCCGAACATCAGCAGCCACAGCACCGCCAGCAACCCGGTGGTGACGACCACCAGCAGCCGCTGCGTCAACCCGTTCGGCAGCGCAGCGGGCACACCGCCCTTGCGGCGCCGCAACAACCCCGACAGCTGCCTGCCGAGCACCGCCCGGTGTCGCCACGACATCGCCGCCACGGCGGCAAGGTAGGTCAGCAGCACGGCGCCCACCGAGCCGCCGACATCCACCGCGCTCCCGGTGTGGTCGAGCAGCCACGCCGAGCCCCACACCAGCAACGGCACCACGAACACCAGCACCGACACCACCACGGCCAGCGCGGTCAGCTCGGCCGCGTACCTCGCGGAGCGGCCGCGCCTGGCCTCCTCGCCGTGCGAGAACAGTGCCAGCAGGAACGCGGCTGCGGCCAGCGCGGCGACGGCCGCGACCGCTCCCGCCCGGGGTACCGGTAATGACAGCGGGTCGAGGCGCAGCGCGGTCACCGGCACCCTGGCGTACAGCAGGCCCGCGAGCACACCCAGCACCACCGCCGGTCCGAACAGGACGGTCAGCGACAGCAGCAGCCCCCTGCCGACCCTGCCCAGCGCGCCGAGCAACTCGCCGGGGGTGTTGGCCAGGTAGCTGGAGTTACGACGGATGTGGTGCAGTTCGGCGCTGCCCTCGGTGAAGGCCGAGGCGGGATCACGCACCACCGTCCCCGCCACGCCGGGCCTGCCTGCGTCGGTGAGCGCCTGCTGCAGCGCTCCCGCCGTGTAGCCACCACCGGAGACCGAGACCAGGTAGCGCGCGTCGAGTAGCTGCGCCCGCAGCGACTGCAGTGCCCCGAGGGCGACGCAGGCGGCCCGGATGCCACCGCCGGAAAGGCAAATCCCGGTGGTGTGCTCGCCGCGGGCCCACCGTTGCCTGACAAGGTCCGGCCGCACGCCCGGCACCGTGTAGGCGTTGCGCCACCTGGCGGCCCCCGTGGTGGGCGAGTCCGTGGCCGAGGGCGGATCGGTTTCCGCCAGCGGGCTGGGTGGCACGGTCCGCGGTTGGTGGGCGGCCCGGCGCGCCAGTTCGGGGCCGGGGTGGGTGGCGCTGCGCCACAGCAGCACGGCCGCCCCTGAGACCGCGACGACCGCGGCGGGAAGCAGCGCGCCGTACTTCAGCACGGCGGTGGCGGTGACAAGCTCGAGCGACCACGGCGCCACCTGGTGTGAACCCGTGGCGGCCAGCAAGGTGAGGGTCTGCGCGAAGTGCGCGGCGATCGCCACCACCGTGGCGGTTCGGGCCAGCCGTACCGCGCGCCCCGCCGCCGGTGTGCGCCACACCCACCTCGCCGCCGCCGTGCCCAGCCACAAGCCCGCGCCGTAGCAGGCGGCCGGCGCGAAACCCCAGGCCGCCGCCGTGGCCGTGCCCTGCGGCAACGGCCCGGTACGGCCCTCGGCGCCGAACTCGACGGTGACCAGAGCCGAGGTGCCCACCAGCCAGCAGCCGAGCCCGGTCAGTGTCATCGCGGTGAGCGCGAACGCCGCCGCCGCCCTTCGGGACGGCACGTCCGCACGTGCGGAACTGGGCACCGACACTTCCACCCCCAGCAGTCGTGGTCAGTCGTGGTGAGCCGCGGCCGGTCGTCACCGACCGTGCGTGCCCGCCACGCTACCGCTCACGCCCGCTCGACAGGCGTTGCCGTGGCCGGTCGCGCCGATTCCTCCTTGCGTTTGATGGAGCGGAAGATGTGCGCCCGCAGGTGTGCGAACTCCGGCAGTTCCTTGGTGGACACCTGGTCGCGCGGCCGGGGCAGCCCGACGTCGAGCACCTCCTGCACCGTCGTGGGTGGGCTGGTCAACACCACCACGCGGTCGCCGAGGTAGACCGCCTCGTCGATGTCGTGCGTCACGAACAGCACGGTGACGCCGTACTCGGCCCGCACCCGCAGCATCAGATCTTCCAGGTCCGCGCGGGTCTGCGCGTCCACCGACGCGAACGGTTCGTCCATCAGCAGCAGTTCCGGCTGGTATGCCAGCGCTCGCGCGATGGCGACGCGCTGCTGCATACCTCCGGACAGCTCCCACGGGTAGTGCTCGATGAACCCGGGCAGGCCCACCGACTCCACGGCGTGTTCCACCAGGCCGCGCCGCTCGGACTTACCGAGTGGCTTGTGCCGCAACGGAAGCTCGATGTTGTCGCGCACCGACAACCACGGCATCAGCGAGCGGCTGTACTCCTGGAACACGAACCCGATCTGTTCCGGCGGGCCGTCGACCGGCCTGCCACGCAGCCGCACCTCCCCCGAGGTGGGCGGAAGCAGCCCGGCCATGCAGCGCAGCAGGGTGGTCTTGCCGCATCCGGACGGGCCGACGAGGCAGACGAACTCCCCCTCGTCGACGTTGAAGGTGAGGTCGGCGATGGCGCGGGTGGCGCGTTCGCCGTCACCGTAGGTCTTGGACAGACCGATGACTTCCAGCACTGGCCACAACTCCTTACTGCAGTGCGCTGGCCTTGGCGCCGCGATGCCAGCCGAGCACGCGCCGCTCGACGAGTGCCAGAGCCGCGTTGAGCAGGTATCCGAGCACGCCGAGCAGCACGATTCCCGACCACATCTCGGGTATCGCGAAGGACCGTTGGGATTCGAGCACGAAGTAGCCGATGCCCGCGGTGCTGGCCACCATCTCGCTGATCACCATGAGGATCAGCGCGAGCGAAAGGCTGGTCCGCATGCCCGCGAACACCTGGGGCAGCGCGGCGGGCAACACGATGCTGCGCAGCCGCTCGCCGCCGCGGATTCCGTAGACCTTCGCGGTGTCGAGCATCGTCGGGTCCACACCGCGCACTCCGTCGATCGTGTTGAGCAGGACCGGCCACAGGCACACCACGGCGATGATGAAGATCTTCATCGTGTCGCCGACGCCGAGCACGAGCATGCCGAAGGGCAGCAGCGCCGGCGGTGGGACGGCACGGCCGAACTCCACGATCGGTCCGGCGACGCGGCGTGCGGTGGCCGAGAGACCGAGCAGCGTGCCGACCGTGATCCCGATGGCCACGGCGATGAGGAACCCCGCGGCCAGCCGCCTGAGGCTCGGCAGCACGTCGGTGGCGAACCGGTCGAACAGCCAGGTGTCGGCGAAGGTGGCCAGGATGTCGGACAGCGGCGGGAAGTAGAAGCTGTCCGCGTTGGCCGACCAGACCCACCAGCCGGCCAGCACCGCCAGCGCGACGCCGGCCTCCAGTGCGATCAGCGCCCAGCGGCGCCGGGAAGGACTCATCGCGCACCTCGCTGCGCCGGGTGCCAGTGCAGGACGCGTCGTTCCGCCATCCCGAACAGGCTGTTGAGCCCCCAGCCGATCAGGCCGGTGACGATGATCAGTGCGTAGAGCAGGTCGGGAGCGGCGCTGACGCGGGCGGCGTTGATCTCGCGCCCCAGCCCGGGCGATCCGATGACCAACTCGGCGGTGACGGCCAGGATCAGCGCGACCGAGGAGGAGATGCGAAGCCCCGTGGCGACGTAGGGGACGGCGCCGGGCAGTACCACGCGGGTGATCCGTTCGACTCGGCTGAGCCGGAACACGCGCGCGGTGTCCACGGCGACCGGGTCCACGTCCTGCATCCCGTACAGGGTCTGGATCAGCAGTGGCCAGAACGCGGCGAAGGCGGCGAGGAACACCTTGCTCTCCATGCCGACGCCGTAGACGAGGATGGCCAGCGGTACCAGCGCCACCGAAGGGATCGGGCGGAGGAACTCGATGATGGCGCGAAACGCCCGGTAGCGGACCACGCTGGAGCCCAGGATCATGCCCAGCGGCACGGCGAACACCGCCGCGAAGGCCAGACCGAGCACCCAGCCCTGCATGGTTTGGCCCAGCGCGGTCCAAAAGGACGCCTGGCCCAGTTGCGCGCCCAGTTCGGCGAGCATTTCGGAGACCGGGGGAAAGTGCCGCCGGGGCAGCAGCTCGGCTCGTGACGCCAGTTCGGCGAGCACGAGCACGGCTGCCACCCCGGACCAGGTCTGCGCCAGCAGGCGCAGCCGGTTGTCGGTACGGGTCATGGACTGGCTCAGCTCCCGTTCGGGGTCCAGATCAGCTCGTCGAGGTTGGCCTCACCCTCGAGCAACCCGTACTTCTTGCTCAGGTCGTGCATTCCCTGGATGGATTCCCGGTTGAGGTCGGAGCTCCACTGCCCGAGCCGAACCTCGCCGAGCAGGTTGTCCGGGATCTTGGTGTACTCGCCCAGGGTCTTGCGGACCGCTTCGGGGTTCTGCGCGGCGTACTCCAGCGACTTGTTCATCGCCCGTACGAACCGCTCGACCACCTCGGGGTTCTCCTCGATGTAGGCCTGGGTGGTGAAGTAGGCGGCCACCGTCAGGCTCGGCTCGGTCTCGTACAGCGGAGCGACCAGCGGCCTGGCCCCGCTCTGCCTGGCGACGGTGTCGAACGGCTCCACGACGTAGATGGCGTCGACCTGGCCCTGCTCCAGTGCCGCGTTCGCCTCGGGGAACGGAACCTCGACGAACTGGATCTTCGAAAGGTCCACGCCGTGCTTCTCCAGCGACGCCCTCGCGGTCACCTCGGGCACGTTGCGCAGCGTGTTGACGCTGAGCCGCTTGCCTTCCAGGTCCTTGGGGGTCTTGATGCCGCTGTCGGCGCGAACCCAGATGTGCGACCAGGAGTCCTGCTCGTCGGCGGCCTCCTGCACGCCCTGCGCGACCATCCTGACCGGTAGGCCCTTGCTCGCTCCGATGAGCAGCGACGCGGTGTTGGAGAACCCGAACTGCAGGTCGCCGCTTTGCACGGCGGGCAGGATCTCGGCGCCGCCCGCGAACTCCTGCGGTTCCACGGTGATGCCCTCTTCGGCGAAGAAGCCCTGCTCACGGCCGAGGTAGAGCGGGGCCACGTCCATGATCGGGATTACCCCGACGCGGACGGTCACCGGCCCGGAGCCGTCGCCGCTCGCGGCGTCGTCTCCGCCGCCGCAGGCGGCCGCACCCAGTGCGAGTGTGAGCACGGCCGCCAGCGCCGACAGGCGCCGGACGGGGCGAAGCTGGGGTCTTGCGAATCTCATGGGCACTCCCTTGTGCCTAAACGTGCGGTACGTTGCGCGGACTCTAGAACCATTCCAGTTCATCACCTAGCTGGGTGATAGATACATCACTTGACATCGCGGTTCGATTCCTTCCGGCCCCGCCGTCCACGGTGGGTAGGCGCAGCCGGGCAGCCGTGGCCGACCCTGGGACGCGCCGCTCCCGAGCGAACCCTCGCAGGGGGTCACAGGATTGTCAACAATTTCGTCGTAAAGGCTGCGGGAGCGTTGTCCGAGCCCGGCAAAACCGTGACCGGGGCACGTATAACGGCCTATACGCCGCGGCGCTCAAGAGGGGTAGTTCGCCCCTACCGGCACCGCGGCGGCATGAACGAGCGTGAGTGGGCGACGCCTGAGGAGGCCCACGAATGCACGTACTGGTAACCGAAGCGAACTTCGGGGACTCCGCGCGGGTCCTGCCCCGGCTGCGCGACCTCGGCTGCCGGGTGAGCACCTGCCACACCGCCACCGGCCTGTGCAGGGCACTCGAGCCGGGATCGCGCTGCCCGCTCGACGAGCCCGGCGGTGTCGACCTGCTCGTGGACGTTCGTTCGGTCGGCGAGGAACTCACGGCACGCGAGTTCGGCGCCGTGTGCGCCGTGCGCGCCCGGGTACCCACCGCGGTCACCGACGCCGACACCGGGCGCGTGCCGACGGTGCCGATCGGCTTGGAGAACCACGTCACCGCTGTGCCTGCCGACGGGCTGGCCGACGCCTGCCGGGGTTGGCTGCGGGCACGCGGCAACGACGCCGAGCGGGCACAGCGGAGGACGCCATGACACGCGCCACGGGCAGCGGGCCGATCGTGGTCGGCGTCGACGGCTCCGACGCCTCCGTGCGCGCGCTCGGCTGGGCGATCGATGAGGCGCTCGCACGCGGCAGCGAGGTACGGGCCACCGCCGTGTGGTCGGTCGACGTCACCCACGACTTCGCCTGGAAGCGTGTCGGGGACATCCGCGCCCGCTACGAGCGCATGCTCGACGACGCCATTGCCGAAGCGACTCGTGGCCGTGCCGAGCTGCCCGCGATCGTTGCGGTGGTGCTGGAGGGACCGGCGGGCACGGTGCTCGTGGAAGCGGCACGCGAGGCGGCGATGCTCGTCGTCGCCAGGCACCGTGGCCAGAGGCTGCGCAAGACCATGCTCGGCTCTGTCAGTGCCGCCTGCGCGAAGAACGCCAGCGTGCCCGTGGTCGTGGTACCGCCGAGGGCACAGGACGAGTGGGACGAGCGGGGAGCCGAAGCACGGCGGCCCGTCGAAACGGCTTCGACGGCGGGTGGGTCCGCCCGGTCGGGCCGAGCTCGCGAGCCTGGTGAGGAGTGAATCCCGTGACAACCACCGTGGAGCGCCTCGGCCACCGAGGCCTGCTCGCCGACGGGCGCGTCGTACTGATCCGGCCGCTCGTGCCGTCGGACGCGCCAGCGGTGACGCGGCTGCACCGCGCGTTCGGTGAGCGCGACAGCTACCTGCGATTCTTCGGCCCGGCGCCTTCCCACCTCGACCGGCTGGCCGAGACCATCGCGGCCGAGACCGGCCCGAGACATGCCGCCGCGGGTGCCTTCCTCGAGGGCAGGCTTGTCGGGGTCGCCAACTACGAGACGCTGGCCGACCCCGGCATCGCCGAGATCGCGCTGGCCGTCGACGCCACCGCCAGAGCCGAAGGTGTCGGCACGCTGCTGCTGGAGCAGCTGGTGTCCACCGCCAGGGCGCGCGGCATCAACCGGCTGCTCGCCGTGGTCTCGACGGAGAACACCCGCATGCTGCGGCTGCTGCGAGACTTCGGGCTGCCGATGACGAGCACCTCACAGGGCCCCGAACGCGAGATCGTGCTGCAACTGGACGGTGGCGAGCGCTACCTGGAAACGGTGGCCACCCGCGAACGGGTGGCCGAGGTCGCCAGCCTGCGGCACGTGCTCGAACCCGCCTCCATCGCCGTCATCGGAGCGAACAGGCGGCAGAGCTCGGTGGGGCACGCGGTGCTTCGCAACCTCACCGAAGCCGGCTTCACCGGCGCGCTGTTCGCGGTCAACCCGCACGCCGATCGGATACTCGGCGTCGAGTGCCGCCCCAGCGTGGCCGACCTGCCGCAAACACCCGAACTGGCCGTCGTGGCGGTGCCCGCGCCCGCGGTCGCCGACGCGATCGAGGACTGCGGACGACGCGGTGTGCGCGCCGTCGTCATCATCACCGCGGGGTTGTCGGGCGACGACACCGACCGCGTGCTCACCGCCGTGCGCCGGTACGGCATCAGGGTCGTCGGGCCCAACTGCATCGGCGTGGTCAACACCGACCCGAACGTGCGGATGAACGCGACGTTCCTGCGCTCAGCCGTGGCGGGCGGCGACATCGGCGTGATGACGCAGTCCGGCGGGGTGGCGATCGCGCTCACCGAACTGCTGGCCGCCGCGGGCCTCGGGGTGTCCAATGTGGTCTCGGCCGGTGACAAGTACGACGTCAGCGGCAACGACATGCTGCTGTGGTGGCAGCACGACGACCGCACCGCCGCGGCCGTGCTGTACCTGGAGTCCTTCGGCAACCCGCGCAAGTTCGGCCTGCTCGCCCGCGCACTGGCCCGCGAGAAGCCGGTGCTCGCCGTGCGTGGCGCCAACACCGCGCTGGCACAGCGTGCCGCCGCATCGCACACCGCCGCGGCGGCGACGCCGGCCGTCAGCAGGGACGCGCTGTTCGAGCAGGCGGGCGTGCTCGCCGTCGACACCGTCACCGAGCTGCTGACCGTGCTGGCCGCGTTGCGCTGGCAGGGCCCGCCCTCGGGAAACCGCGTCGCCGTGGTGAGCAACGCGGGCGGAACCGGGGTGCTGGCCGTGGACGCCTGCGCCCGGCACGGCCTCGCACTGCCGGAGTTGACGGAGGAAACCCTGGTGCGGCTGCGCGCGCTGCTGCCGGAGCAGGCCAGCTCGCGCAACCCGGTGGACACCACCGCCGCGGTGCATCCGCTGGCCTTCGGTGCCTGCGTGGACGCTGTCGTGGAGGACCCGAGCGTTGACGCGGTCATCGTGGCGACGGCACCGACGGCCGTGGGAGATCCCGCGGACGCGCTGAACCAGCGGGTGTCGCTGCGTGGCAAGCCGATCGTGGTCGTGCGGCCCGGCCAGCTCGCGCCCGTGGCGCCGCTGACCGACGAGTTGGTCGGCCCGGTCACCGCCAGCTACTCCGATCCCGAGTACGCGGCGCAGGCACTGGGCAAGCTGGCGGGCTACGCGCGCTGGTTGGCGCAACCGTCGGGCGAGGTGCCTCACCTGCCCGGCATCGACGTGGACGGTGCCCGCACGCTCGTGGCCGAGGCACTGGCGCACAACCACGGCGACGGCTGGCTGACCCCCGCCGAAGTGGGCGCGCTGCTGCGCTCCTTCGGGATTCCCACCGTGCCGACCTCGGTCGCTGCCGACGAGGCGCAAGCGGTGGAGCTGTTCGAAAGCATGGGCGGGCGGCCCGTGGCGTTGAAGGCGAACGCGGAAGGCCTGCTGCACAAGAGCGCGGGCGGGGGAGTGGCACTCGACGTGCGCGGCGCCGAGGGAATCCGCGATGTCTTCGCCACGTTCCGGGAACGCTTCGGCGGCGCGCTGCACAGCGTGGTGGTGCAGCCGATGGTGCCCAAGGGAAGGGAACTGCTCGTCGGCATCAACGCCGACGACGTGTTCGGCCCGCTGGTGGTGTTCGGCCTCGGCGGTGTCGACACCGACCTCATCGCCGACCGAAGCGCCCGGCTGGCTCCGCTGACCGAGTCCGACGCCGACCAACTGCTCACCGGTCTGCGCAGCTCGCCCGAACTGCTGCGGCAGCTACCGGTGCCCGCCGTGCGTGACGTGCTGATGCGGGTGGGACTGCTGGCCGTGGCGCTGCCCGAGATCGCCGAACTCGACCTGAACCCACTCGTGGCCACCGAGGACGGCTGCGTGGTGCTCGACAGTCGGGTGCGCGTGCGCGGCCACCTCACCGGCGACCCGTACCTGCGTTACCTGAAGCACTGAGCAGAGCACAGAGAGCACCGGGAGCACCGGGAGTCTCCTTTCTTTCCCGCGAACACGGCCGAGGTGGAGGAACGACATGACGAACGGCAACCGAGCGCAGCGACCCGTTGTGGCGGGGGTGGACGGGTCACCGTCGGCGATGGACGCGACCAGGTGGGCGGCGCGGCAGGCGGCGCGGTTGGGCGAGCCGTTGCGGCTGCTCTACGTGGCCGACCTGCCGCCGCTCAACCCGCATGTGGCCGCACCGCCACCGAGTTACGCCAGCGCGTGGCTGGACTCCGGCCGCAAGTGGCTGTCCGAGGCCGAGGACATGGCCACCGACGAGGTCCCCGAGCTGCCCGTCGAGACCGACGTGCGGCTGGGCCAGACCAGCGACACCCTGATCGAGGAATCCCGCGGCGCCGCGCTGCTGGTGCTCGGCACCCGCGGCTACGGCGGGTTCCGCAGGCTGCTGGTCGGTTCGGTGGCCTCGACGGTCGCCGCGCACGCCGTCTGCCCGGTGGTGGTGCTGCCCGCGGGCACGGCGACGGTCGAGACCGGTGACGTGGTGGTGGGCGCGGACGGGTCGGCACTGGGCGTCGAGGCGCTCGGCTTCGGCTTCGACGTCGCCTCCGCCAAACGCGCCAGGCTGGTCGCCGTGCGCGCCTGGCACGAGTCGCTGGCCGACGCCGCCTGGTCGGGGCTGCCCGTCCGCGACGAACTGGACAAGGTCACCGAGCAGGAACTGCGCGCGTTGCACGCCGACCTGCGGCCGTGGCGGGAGAAGTACCCCGACGTCGAGGTCAGCGAGCACGTGGTGCGCACGGGCAAACCCTCCGACGCCCTGCTCGACGCCGCGCAGCGGGCGCAGCTGATCGTGGTCGGCTCGCACGGTCGCGGGGTGGTGTCGGGAACGCTGCTCGGCTCCACCAGCCAGGCGTTGCTGCACACGGTCACCAGCTGCCCGGTGGCGATCGTTCGCCCGAAGGAGTGAGCTAGCTACCCTCGCCTGGCGTCGGCCAGCAGCATCCTGCGCTCAGCCGAGCCGATCGCGGCTCGCGCCGAGGCCACGCTGTCGGTGTTGACCGAGATGGACGTGATCCCCAGCCGCACCAGATGCTCGGCGAAGTCGGGGTTGGTCGAGGGTGCCTGCCCGCACAGCGACGAGGTGATGCCCGCGTCGTGGCAGGCGTGCACGATCCGGGCGATCGCGTCGAGCACAGCCGGATCGCTCTCGTCGAACAGCGGGGCGCACAGCCGGGAGTCGCGATCCACACCGAGCATCAGCTGGGTGAGGTCGTTGCTGCCGATCGACACCCCGTCCACGCCCATGCGCGCGTACTCGCTGATCCAGTACACCACCGACGGCACCTCGGCCATGATCCAGCGGTGCAGGCCGCGGTGGCGACCCAGCGGGCCGGCGTCGACGAGTTCCAGGCAGGCCTCCAGCTCCCAGCGGGTGCGCACGAACGGCAGCATCAGGTGCAGGTTCGGCGTGCGCTCCCGCACCCTGGCCAGTGCCGCCAGCTCCAGCCGGAACAGCTCGGGATCGTCGACGTAGCGGTAGCAGCCGCGGTAGCCGATCATCGGGTTGCTCTCCACCGGCTCGAACCGCTCGCCGCCTTCCAGGCCGCGGAACTCGTTGGTGCGAAAGTCCGTCGTGCGGTAGATCACCGGCCGCGGCGCGAACGCCGTGCTGATCTTCAGCAGCGCTTCCGACATGGCCGCCACGAAAGGCTCGGGGCCACGGTCGGCCAGGAACGCGCGGGGGTGCCTGCCCTGCAGCGCGTCGGTGAGCAGGAACTCGGCACGCAGCAGGCCGACGCCGTCCACCGGCAGCGCCGCGGCCCGCTGCGCCGCCTCCGGCATCGCGAGGTTGACGTACAGCCGCGTGCCCAGCGACTCGGCGGCCGCCGCCGGGGCAGGTCGAACCGCCTCGGATCGTGGCCGCGTGTGAGCCCGCTCTCCCGCGCTCACCGTGCCCGCCGCACCGTCGACCGTCACCAGTTGGCCGTCGGTGAGGTCGCGCGTGGCCGAATGGGTACCGACGACGCACGGCACGCCGAGTTCGCGGGCGACGATCGCCGCGTGGCAGGTCATCCCGCCCTGGTCGGTGACAAGCGCGCCCGCACGGCGAACGGTGGGAACCCAGTCCGGGTTGGTCATCTCCGCGACGAGGATCTCCCCGTCGCGCAGCTTCCTGCCCTCCGACGGCGCGGACAGCACCCGCACCGCGCCGCTGCCGACGCCGGGCGCGGCCGCGAGGCCGGTCAGCAGCACCTCGTCACCGCCGTCACCACCGTCACCACCGTCACCATCGTCGCCGGTCGCGGTCCTCGCTCGGGTGCGTGTCGGACCGAGTGTCGTGATCGGCCGGGTCTGCACCAGCCAGATGTCGTCACCGGAGGCCGCCCACTCGATGTCCTGCGGGGTGCCGTAGTGCTCCTCAACCCGGATCCCGAGCCGGGCCAGTTCCATCGCCTCCTCCGGCCGCAGTACGGCGGGCTGCTCCCCGTCGGGCAGCTCGACGCGCTTCTCGCCGCCGGGAGTGCGAACGATCTCGTAGTTCTGGTGGCCCAGCCGGGTACTGAGCAACGTGGCGTCCGGTTTGGACAGTAGGTAGGTGTCGGGTTCGACCGCCCCGCTGACCAGCACCTCGCCCTGGCCGAGCACGGCCTCCACCACGAGGGTGTCGCGGTCGCGGGTCGAGGGATCGACGGTGAAGATCACACCGGAACGGTCGGTGGCGACCATTCGCTGCACCACCACGGCGATGATCGGCTCGTCCGTGATGCCCTGCTCCTGCCGGTAGGCCAGCGAGCGGGCACCGAACAGCGACTCCCAGCACGACAGCACCGCCGACACGAGCGCGTCCGGCCCCGTCACGTTGGTGAAGGAGCGGTTCATCCCGGCGAACGACGCGCCGGGGGAGTCCTCGGAGGTCGCCGAGGAGCGCACCGCGACGGCGACCTCACCGTCCTCGCCTCCCAGTCGCTGATAAGCCTCCCTGACGGCGGCGGCGACCGGCGAGGCCACCCCGGCCTTGCGCACCAGGGCCTGCAGCCGCTGTGAGGCGGCCTCCACGTCGTCGCCGACCTTGGCGACCACCTCACGCAGCTCGGCGCGCACGCCGCCGGTGTCCATCGAGTCACGGTAGGCCTGCGCGGTCACCACGAACCCCGGTGGCACGGGCAACGAGGCGGAGGCGAGTTCGCCGAGGTTCGCGCCCTTGCCGCCTGCCAGCGTGGTGTCGCGCGCGGTCAGCTCGGTCAGCCAGGCGACGTGCTGCGCCATCGGTTTCTCCTGTGAAGAATGCGGGTGGCGGCCCGGACGCGGGCCGCCACCGAGGCGAGTGGGGTGGATGGTCGGTCTGCTCAGTGCCGGACCGGGATCTGCTTGGCGCGCTCCTCGGTGCGGCCCAACTCGACCGTCACCGTGAGGATGCCGTCGTCGTAGCTGGCCTCGATGGTGTCCTCCTTGGCACCCTCGGGCAGCGCCACGGTGCGGCTGAACGAGCCGTACCGAAACTCCGAGCGACCCTTCTCCGCCTTCTCCTCCGAGCGGCTGGCCTCGATCGTCAGCAGCCCGTTCGACACCGTCAGGTTCAGGTCGTTGTCGACGTCGACGCCGGGCAACTCGGCACGCAGGAGGTAGCGGCCCTCCTCGACCTTGTCCTCCACCCGGATGGTGTGGAAGTCGAACGGGCGCAGCGCCCCGAAGGTCGGGAACATGTCCATCAGTTCCTGAAAGTCCGGCAGCAGCGAGTGGCTCTGACGGCGTGCGGGCACAGTCATGTGGACCCCTTTCGTCGAAGGATTCGGTGTTGGTGTCCTTCATCGCACTCCGTGCCTGGCCGAGACGGGTAGGGCCGTCGGTAGGGCCGGGCTGGGACCAAAGACCCTCGCTACCGCGCCCGCGCGCGGGACAGGCTCGCGTCAGAAGTCCGGTGCGGTGAGGAAGGGCGGTGCCCGAACTGCTTGAGCTGAGCAGCCCACAGGGTCGACGGGGGCCACGGGGGCCACAGGGCCCGAAGCGGGCGCCGTGGCGGTACGTGCTGCCCGGCCCCGCACCGCTCGTGCGCCGCGTCGATCGGGTGGAAGCGGCCGCGTTCGCCGCCACGGTGCTGCTGGCGTTGCTGGCCGTGCCCGCGGCGGCGGCGGTGGGCCGTCGTGCCCACGCCCGCCAGGTCCGGCTCGCGCGCGAGCAGGCCACGAACCGGCACCCGGTGACGGCCGTCGTACCGGCCGACGCGACCCGCCGCCGCACACCGGCCGTCACCTCGCGCGTAGTGCCGGGCCGCCGGCGCACCCAGCGGGGGCAGCGGCGGCGCGGGCCGATCACGGCCGCCGAGCGTGTCGTGTGGCTGGACCGTCGCGGCGAGGTGGTGCCCGCGCCGGTGAGCGCGCGCAGGGCCACCGGTGTGGCCACGATGGTGGGCATCGGCAGCTGGCTGGCGGCGGCGGCCGGGCTCGCCGCCGGATACGCGTCGGTCAAAGCCGTGCTGGCCGGCTACCGGCTGCGCGCGTGGGGTCGCGCCTGGGAACGCGTCGCGGCCGAATGGGCGCGGCGGGAAGCCTCCGACGAGCCCCCGATGGAGGAGTGAGGAGCCAACGACATGCGCGTTTCCGAGATCATGACCAGGCCCGTGGTGACCACCTCGCCACAGGCGCTGCTCAAGGACGCTGTCGTGCTGCTGACCGAGGGCGGCTACGCCGGGCTGCCCGTCGTGGACGAGGAGGAGCGGGTGCTCGGCATCGTCACCGAGGCGGACGCCCTGCGCGCCATGACGGGTGAGATCGGTACCGTGCGGGTCGCCGACGTGATGACCGCGCCGGTCGAGGTGGTCTCGCCCGTCAACGACGTCACCGACATCGCCCGCATCATGCTGCGGGACGGGTTGCGCTCGGTGCCGGTGGTGGCGGAGGGAGTGCTGGTGGGGATCGTGAGCCGCAGGGACGTGCTCCGGCCGTTCGTGCGGCCCGACGACACCGTCGGCACCCACGTCCGCAAGGTACTCACCGACTACGACGGCCACCGGGACCGCTGGCAGGTCGACGTCGAGGGCGGGGTGGTGACCGTCAGCGGCGACTTCAGCGACTCCGCGGAGCGGCACGTGGTGAGCACACTCGTGCGCACGGTTCCCGGGGTGCTGAGCGTGGACCTGCGGGCCCGATGAGAAAGCCATGACACAGCGAGGCCCGTTCCCCACACCGTGGGTGAGGAACGGGCCCGCGTGTGTCCCACGCCGGTCAGAGCAGCCACCGGTTGCGGTTGACCAGCGGCAGGTGCGCCCAGCGGCGGCCGAGGCCCCAGGTGTTGCCCGCGTACACCGCGGCCAGCACGATCAGCACCAGGGCGTAGACGATGTGGTAGTCCACCACGGGGTTGGTCGACATCGAGGGCTCACCGGCGGCGGTGACCCGGTCCAGTGGCCACTCGGCCGCCCACATCAGCAGCATCATCACCGTCCCGGCGAGCGCGGAAAGCCGCAGGCCGATGCCGAGCAGCACCGCGACACCGATACCGGCCAGCCCCACCATGAACAGCCAGTCCGCCCACGCCGAACCGGCCCACGAGCCAAGCGTGGCGTCGAACGGGCCCACATCGACGCCGCTGAGGAAGCCACGGGTGGGCGAGCCGCCGTTGAGCCACGCCCGCTCCGCGCTCGTGGCGTAGCCGAAGCCGAAGGTCTTGTCCAAGAACGCCCACAGGAACACGAAGCCGGTGGCAATACGCAGGACCGCCGTGAGCTTGCCCGCCGTGGTGGTCATGACCGCCCCGTGCCGGGGCGCCGTCTCCGCGGCGTCGCGGCCGGGGATCTGCATCGACTCGATGCGCGGTTGGTCTTTCACGGACATGGTCTACTCCTCTTGGATTGCCTCGTCGGAAACGGCCGGATGGCCCAGCGAGGGTCCGGACCAGTGTCTCGGCCCGCACCCGACCCGCGCCGGGGCCGAAAGGCCTCACCGGGCCGGGGCTATGGTCTCGGCGGGCGATGTGTCCGAACAGGACAGTTTTTGGCAGGACGGGGAGGAGCGAGCGGATGCGAGCATGGCGGGTGACGCGGCCGGGACCGATGGCGCTCGGCCCGCACGGGCCGCTCAGGTTCGGCGAGGACGACCCGGTGCCGGAACCGAGCCGTGGTGAGCTGCTGCTGCGGGTGCTGGCGTGCGGCGTGTGCCGTACCGACCTGCACGTGGCCGAGGGCGACCTGCCGGTGCACAAGCCGGACGTGGTGCCAGGACACGAGGTCGTCGGCGAGGTCGTCGGAACCGGCGAGGGAGCGGGGGAGTCGTTCTCCGTCGGGGACCGGGTCGGTGTCGCGTGGCTGCGCGGCACCTGCGGGCGGTGCCGGTTCTGCGCCAGGGGCGAGGAGAACCTGTGCCCGTACTCCACCTACACCGGGTGGGACGCCGACGGCGGATACGCCGACTACACCACGGTGCCCGCCGACTACGCGCTCCCGCTGCCTGCGGGCTATTCCGACGCCGAACTGGCCCCGCTGCTGTGCGCGGGCATCATTGGCTACCGGGCGCTGCGGCGCGCGCAGCTGCCACCCGGCGGCAGGCTCGGAATCTACGGTTTCGGAGCCAGCGCGCACCTGGCCGCACAGGTCGCGCTCGCCGAGGGCGCGCGGCTGCACGTGCTGACCCGCAGCGCGAAGGCAAGGCAACTGGCCGCCGAACTCGGCGCGGCCAGCACGCAGGGTGCGGCGGAGCAGCCGCCGGAGCCGCTGGACTCGGCCATCCTGTTCGCGCCCGCGGGCGAGCTGGTGCCGCCAGCGCTGGCCGCGCTGGATCGGGGCGGCACCCTGTCGATCGCCGGGATTCACCTGTCCGACATCCCGCAGCTGAACTACCAGCGGCACCTGTTCCAGGAACGGCAGGTGCGCAGTGTCACCGCGAACACCCGCGCCGACGCGACCGAGTTCCTGCGGTTCGCGGCAGGCAACCGGCTGCGGGTCAGCACCACCCGCTACCCGCTGGAGCAGGCCGACCACGCGCTCGTGGACCTGGCCGCCGACCGGGTGAACGGCGCCGCCGTGCTCGCGGCGAGCACGGGGTAGGGGCATTCGGACCTGCCGCCGCGGGCCCGCCTCTGCTGTAGTGGTGCGGGCGAGGAGGTGGTTTCGGTGCGGGCGAGAGCCATCCGCAGGTTGCTGGCGGCCGTGGCGGTGTTCCTGGCGGTCGGTGCCGCTGTCGCGGCGCTGTTGCTGTTCGGCGGTGATGAGCAGCGACCTGCCGCGCCGCCGCCCTCGCGGCCGCCGTCGACGACGTCGGCGCCCACCTCGACACCGCCGCCGCGCGATTCGGTGCTCGTGGTCAAGATCGACAACGTGAGCGCCGCCCGCCCACAGACCGGCCTCGCCGCCGCGGAGGTCGTCTACGTGGAGCCGGTCGAGGGTGGGCTCACCCGGCTCGCCGCGGTGTACTCCGGCCGGCTGCCCGCGGTGGCAGGCCCGGTCCGCAGTGCCCGCGAGACCGACGCGGAACTGCTCGCCCAGTACGGCCACCCGACCCTGGCCTTCTCAGGGGCGGCACCCGAGATCATGGACGCGTTGCGCGCGGCACCGCTGAATGTCGTGACCGAGCTGTCACACCCCGGCGCGTACTACCGGGACCCGGGCAGGCCGCGCCCGCACAACCTCTACACCCGCCCCGCCGAACTGCCCATGGGAACCGGGGCTGGTCCGAACCGGGTGCTGCGGTTCGGGGTCGCCCCCGCCGGTGGGCGCGCCATGACCGAGCACACGGTGTCCTACCGGGCGGCCTCGTATCACCTGCGATGGTCGGCCCAGCAGCGGAGGTGGCTGGTGTCGCTCGACGGTTCGCCGCTGATCTCCTCCGGCGCCGGACAGGTCGGCGCGGCCACGGTGGTGATCCAGCACGTGCGAGTCGAACCCGGTCGAGGGGTGCGCGACAGCACCGGATCGCTTTCTCCGTTCGCCCGCACGGTCGGCACCGGCAGGGTGACCGTGCTGCGCGACGGCCTCGCGTTCGAAGGAACGTGGTCCAGGCCAACGGCGGCCGAGGGGACGCGGTTCACCACGAACGACGGGGAACCGCTGCGGCTGGCGAAGGGGCCGGTGTGGGTGTTTCTCGTCGGGTCCTGACCCGGTATTCGTGGTCCAGGCGCGGGCGGGTTGTCCAGTCCGTTTCGCTTGGGGGCGTTGGGCTCTAGGCCAGGCGCGGTGGCAACGCCACCGTGGACCCATGGCAGAGGATACGGCTGTGGCCACTCGACCACCCGGCACCCGCGGCGACGTGTTGCGCGTGCGGGACCTGACGAAGCGCTTCGGGGACCGAGTGGCCGTGGATTCGGTGAGTTTCCACGTCGCACCCGGCGAGACCTACGGCCTGCTCGGGCCCAACGGCGCGGGCAAGACCACCGCGATCCGCATGGTGTGCGGGCTGGCCAGGCCGGACGCGGGCGAGGTCGTGATCGCGGGCGAGCGGGTGAGCCGATCCGCCGTGCGGGCCAAGGCGCTGGTCGGCTACGTTCCGCAGGAGGTGGCGCTGTACCCGGACCTCTCGGCGAGGGAGAACCTGAACTTCTTCGGCAGGTTGTACCGGCTGGGCGGGAAACCGCTGCGACGCAGGGTCGACGAGGTGCTGGAGCTGACCGGGCTCGCCGATCGCGCGGGGGAGCGGGTGGAGTCCTTCTCCGGTGGCATGCGCAGGCGCCTCAACATCGGTGCCGCGCTGCTGCACCAGCCGACGCTGCTCGTGCTCGACGAGCCGACCGTCGGGGTGGACCCGCAGAGCAGGCACGCGATCATGGACAGTGTCCGGGCGTTCGGGGCCGCGGGCATGGCGATCCTCTACACCACTCACTACATGGAGGAAGCCGAGCGGCTGTGCGACCGGGTCGGCATCATCGACCACGGCAAACTGATCGCGGAGGGCACCCGCAGGGAGTTGGTGTCGCGGCTTGGTGAGCGCGACCGCGTCGCGCTCACCGTGGACGGCGACGCCACGGCGTTCGCCGCCGAGTGCGGCAGGCTGCCTGGTGTGGCGGCGGTCGACACCACCACCGAAGCGGGGCACTCGCAGGTGTCGCTCGTGGTGAGCCAGGGACGCTCGGCGCTGCCCGCGCTGCTGGAGGCGGCCGAACGCAGCGGGGCGACCGTGCGCTCGGCCGAGGTGATCGAGCCCGACCTCGAGGCCGTGTTCCTGCACCTGACCGGAACGGCGCTGCGCGAATGACCCCGCCAACAGCACTGCTCATCGCGGGCAAGGACCTGCGCCAGCGGTCACGGGACCGCTCGGCGCTCGTGCTGGTGTTCATCGCACCGCTGGTGGTCGCCGCCCTGATCAGCCTCGCGTTCGGTTCCGCGGAACGGTTCCACGCCGACGTGGCCGTGGTCGACAACGACAACGGTCCGGTCTCGGCCGGCTTCACCGCCATGCTGCGCGGTGACGAACTGCGCGACGTGCTGACCGTGCACCCCGTCGCCGACGAGGCCACCGTGCGCATGCGCGTGGACAGCGGCGAACTGGGCGCGGCGTTCGTGCTGCCGGAAGGGCTTTCCCGCGGCACCCGCGGCGCGGCCGCGCCCGACATCACCGTGCTGTCCGGCGTCGACTCCTCGGTGTCGGCACTTGTCGCCAGTTCGGTGGCGGATGCCTTCGTGGCGCAGCTCAACGCCGACACGCTGTCGGTGAACACCGCGCTGGCGGCGGGCGTGCCGGCTGACCGCGCGGCGGAACTGGCGCGGCAGGCGGCAGCACTGAGCCTGCCGGAACAGGTGCGCCCCGAACCCGCCGGCACCGAACAGGTGGATGCCAAAAGCTACTACGCACCCGCGATGGGCATCCTGTTCATGCTGTTCACGATCGGTTTCGGCGCACGGGGATGGTTCGCAGAGCGCGACGGCGCGACGCTGGACCGCATCGCCGCGGCACCGCTGGCCACCGGATCGCTGCTGGTGGGCAAGGCGTTGGCGACGTTCGCCTACGGGGTGGCGGGCCTGAGCACGGTGGCCGTGGTGACCTCACTGGCGTTCGGCGCTGACTGGGGCCCGCCGCCGGCTGCGGCAGCCGTGATCGTCGCCATGGGCCTTTCGCTGGTGGCCTTGACGGCGCTGGTGATCGCCGTGTCCCGCACCCAGCGGCAGGCCGAGGGAATCGCGGCCACCGTCACCTTCGGCCTGGCGCTGATCGGCGGCAACTTCGTGTTCCTTTCGACGGCGCCGCCGCTGCTGAGCACCATCGCGATGCTGACGCCCAACGGGTGGGCGTTGCGGGCGTTCACCGACCTGTCCTCCGGAGCACCGTGGACGAGCATCGGGGTGCCGATCCTGGCGATCCTGGCGTTCTGCGCCGTCACCGGCGGGGCCGCGCTGCTGCTGGCGCGAAGGGGAGTGGCCCGATGAGCATGCTGGCGATCGCGGGCGCGTCACTGCGCCGTACCCTGCGCGACCGAGCGGGGCTGTTCTTCATCGTGGCGCTGCCGATCATCGTGATCCTCGTGGTCGGCGCGACCATGCGGGGGACGACGGAGATCAGGGTGGGTGTCACCACCGGCGACGGCCCGCTGGCGCAGAGCCTGCGCGGCCAGCTCGAGCGCACAGCCGGGCTGGTGGTGCTCGAACAACCCGACGAGGAGGCGGCCCGCGAAGCGCTGCGGCGCGGCGAGGTCCAGGCCGCGGTGCTGGTGCCCGACGACCTGGACCAGGCGCTGCTTGCCGGCGGCACCGCGGAGATCCCCGTGCTGACCACCGCGCGATCGGAGTCGGCGCTGGCCGCGATCAGCTCGGTGCGTGGTGCCGTGGCAGAACACGCGGCTGCGGTGCAGGCTGCGGTGTTCGCGGCCGAACAGGCGGGAGGCAGCCCGGCCGCGTGGCTGGACCTGGCGCGGCAACTGCGAGCGACCACGCCCACCGTCGAGGTCCGCACCGAGGTGGTGGACGGCGACAGCGACATGCTGCCGGTCGGGTTCAGCTACAGCGCGCCGACCATGCTGGTGCTGCTGGTGTTCATCAACGCGCTCGCGGGCGGCGCGACGATGGTGGAGAACCGCAAGCTCGGCATCTACGACCGGGCACTGGCCGGGCCGGTGCTGCCGAGGCAACTGGTGCTCGGCGAGACCGCCTTCTACGGTTCGATGGCACTGTTGCAGTCGGTGCTGATCGTCGGTGTGGGGGCGGTGCTGTTCGGGTGAGCTGGGGAGATCCACTGGCCGCGACGGTGCTCGTGGTGCTGTGGGCGCTGGTGGGTGCGGGCGCGGGCATGCTGAGCGGCACGCTGTTTCGCACCCCGGAACAGGCCTCGGCGATCGGGCCCGCGGTCGGTATCGCCTTCGGCATGCTCGGCGGCTGCATGTGGCCGCTGGAGCTGGTACCGCCCGCCGTCCGCGCGGCGGGCCACGCGACACCGCACGCCTGGGCGGTGGATTCGTGGACGGTGCTGCTGGCTCAGGACGGGAACCTGGCCGACATCGCGCTGCCGCTGACCGTGCTGGCGGGATTCGCCGCGCTGCTGCTGGCGGCGGCGGTGTACCGGCTGCGCAGGTCACTGGTGTGAGCCAGGGCGAAACCACGGCAGGGCAGGCCAGACCCGCCTGCCCTGCCGTGGCCGCCGGTCTCGGCGCCGCGGTTGCGCTGCTGGGCGAGGGTTTTCGGTGCGTCGAAGAGGTGGCAGGGTTCGCGCCCCGCGACTCAGTCCACAAGCACCCGCAGCGCCTGGGCAAGCGAGCGGGCTGGCGTGCCCGAGGTGTCGATGTCCGAGGCCGACGGCCACGAATCGGCATCCCGCGACATGGCCGCCGCGATGCGGGGGTCGGCGTCGGAGACGTCGCCGTGCCGCGCGCGGATCCGCTGGGCGGCCACTTCGGCGGGCGCCACACAGCGCAGCGCCACCGCCTCGCTGTGAGCGCGGGCGGCGGTGCGCTCGGCCTCGGCGCGATCGTCGGCTCGCACCCAGGACGCGTCCAGCACCACGGTCTCTCCCTCGGCCAGCAGGCCCGAGGCGCGGTGCAGCAACTCGCCGTAGGTTCGCTCGGTGTGCTCCGGCGTGTAGATCCCACGCTGGTACTCCGCGGCGGCAGACTCGTGCGGTGATCGCCCGGCGAGTTCCTTGCGCAGCCGGTCGGTGGACAGCAGCACGGCGCCGAGCTCGTCGGCGACCAGCCCGGCCACGGTGGACTTGCCGGTACCGGGAAGCCCGCCGACCATGATCAGCCGGGGCCGTCCCGCGCGCAGGTGCCGTAGCGTGAGGTCGGCGTACTCCCGTGCGGTGCGCTTCGACGCGGCATCGCCCTGGGTGGCGCGCAGGCACGCCACCTTGGCCCGGACGAAGGCCCGGTAGGCGATGTAGTGGTGCCGCAGCGAGGCAGGCGCCGGGTCGGCGGCGAACTCGGCGTAGCGGTCGAGCAGCCGCCGCGCGGTGTCCGTGGCACCGAGCCGCTCCAGATCCATCGCCAGGAACGCGATGTCGTCGAGGCCGTCCAGCCAGCGGAGCCGGTCGTCGAACTCGAGGCAGTCGAGCACCCTCGGGCCGTCGTCGAGGCAGAACACGTCGTCGGTCAGCAGGTCCCCGTGTCCGTCGAGTACCCGCCCCGCCGCGATCCGGCGGGCGAACATGGGCTCGCGCCCGGCGAGGAAGTCCAGCGTGAGCCGCTCGATCTCCGCGGTGAGGTCGCCGTCGAGCACACCGACCTGGCGCACCTGGTCGAAACTGTCGCACCAGCGCTGCCTGATGGCGTCGCGGCTGCCCTCGGCGGAGATCCGCTCGCCGCGAGCCGCCGTGCTGTGGAAGGCGGCGATCATCCTCGCCAGCCGGTCGACCACCTCGGCGACGTCCTCACCTTGCTTGACGAGTGTGGACAGTCGGCGATCCTCCGGCATCCTGCGCATCACGACCAGGTAGTCCGCGGCGCCGCCGTCGACATCGGACACCTCGGAAACGCCGAGGTAGACGTCGGGGGCGAGCCTGCGGTTCAGCTCCACCTCCCTGCGACACGCCGCGAGCCGCAGCCGCGGCGTGCTGAAGTCCACGAACTCCAGGTTCACCGGCTTCTTCAGCTTGTACGCCCGCTCGCCCACGAGGAACACCACACCGATGTGGGTCTCGTGCACAGCGGCGAACTCGTCGAAGGTCGACATCACTCGCCTGCACGCTCGGAGCGGGCGATCATGACAGGGCACTCGGCGTGGTGGATCAGCGCCTGACTGGTGGAACCGAGCAGCATTCCGGTGAAACCACCGCGGCCGCGGCTGCCCACGACCAGAAGCTGCGCCCTGCGGCTCCATTCCAGCAGTTCGTGCCTCGGCTTGTCCTTCTCGATGACCCGCCGCACCGGCACGTCGGGGTACTTCTCCTGCCAGCCCGCGAGCCGCTCGGCGAGCCGCCGCTGTTCGACCTCCCTCATCGGCTCCCAGTCGAAGTACATGCGGGCCTCGCTGAAGACGTCGGTGTCGGTGTCGCTCCAGGTGTGCACGGCGACCAGCTCCACCCCGCGGAAACTCGCCTCGTCGAAGGCGTAGCCGATGGCGCGCTCGCTGGTCGGGCTGCCGTCGATCCCGACAACCACCGGCCGCCGGTCGTCGGTGGCCACCTCGGCGTAGTCGCTGCGCACCGACACGACCGGGCAACCGGCGTGCGCGACCAGAGCGAGCGTGGTGGAGCCGACCAGCGCGCCGGTGAGCCCGGTGCGCCCGGAGGAACCCAGCACGATCATCGCCGCTTCGGAGGAGGCACGCAGCAGGAACGGGATGGGGGG
This sequence comes from Saccharomonospora marina XMU15, assembly GCF_000244955.1. Lineage (GTDB taxonomy): Bacteria > Actinomycetota > Actinomycetes > Mycobacteriales > Pseudonocardiaceae > Saccharomonospora_A > Saccharomonospora_A marina. The sequence continues at coordinate 2,836,139 of NZ_CM001439.1, forward strand.
ATCGGTCTCGAACCGCGTGTGGATGTCGATGTCACCGGCGTCACCGGCCTGCCTGGCGATGTCCCTCGCGGCGCGCAGCGTCTCCCAGCTCTGCCTGCGCAGCTCCTCCATGAACGACTCCGGTGGCGGCACCGTGGTGCCGACGTAGAGGTCGGGAAAGCCCGCCGCGTGCACCAGCTGGAGCGGGAGGTGGTGCTTGGCCGCCGTGTTCGCGGCCCAGCGCACCGCCCGCAGCGACGCCTCGGTGCTGTCGACACCGGCCACGATCGCGCCCACGGCATGGTTGGGCGTGTTCATGCCGAACTCCCCTCAGTGTGTGTTGTTGTCGAACCTGACGGTAGGCCCGGCGTCGCCGGTACGCAGCGGCCGGAAGTCCCCGGCCCTCGGGACTTCCGGCAAGGCCGAAAACCGCGGAGCCACCTGGCGAGCGCGCGGGTCGGCTGGTTGCCTTGCGGCATGACCATCGTGATCGCAGGCGGCGGGTTGAGCGGGCTCACCCTGGCCGCGCACCTCACCCGGCGACCGCCGCGATGCGAGGTGCTGATCGTCGACGACGGCGGCAAGGACATCACCGCCGCAGGGTGGGGATCGTGGTCGGACCGGCCAGGACTGCTCGACGCCGCCGCGCGGTACCGCTGGGACCGGATCCACGTGCACGCCGGCGGCCGGTCGCGGCTGCTCGACCTCGGCGCCTACCGCTACCGCTACGTGCGTGGCGGCGACCTCTCGGCCACGGTGACACCGATGCTCGAATCCGCACCGGGGTTTCGCCGGGTACGCGGTCACGTCGACGACATCGTCGAGGCAGGCATCGAGGCAGGCGTCGAGTCGGGCGGTGCCCGCGTGGTCGTCGACGGTGAGCCCATCGAGGCCAGGTGGGTGTTCGACAGCGTGCTCGGCCCTGCCGAGCCGCCCCCTGCCGACGCGGTGCTGGTGTTTCGCGGCTGGCACCTGGAGACCGAGGCGGAGGTGTTCGATCCCGGCGTGCCGACACTGTTCGACTTCCGCACGCCGCGGTCGGCCGCAGCGAGCTTCGTGTACGTGTTGCCGTTCGACCGCAGGCACGCCCTGGTGGAACACACCACGTTCGCCGCACCGGCGGTCGCCGACGCTGCGGCCGACGGCGAAACTCAGCGGGCGGCGCTGTCGGAGTACCTGGACACGGTGCTGCGGGCGGGGCCCTACCGCGTCGAGCGGGAGGAGGCCGCCGCGCTGCCGCTGTCGGCGCGGCCGGTGCGGCGCCGCCGGGGCGACGTGCTCGCCATCGGCACCGAGGCCGGCCTGCTCAAACCCAGCACCGGATACGCCTACGAGCGCATCCGGCGCGACAGCGTGGCCATCGCGGACTCGCTCGCCGAGCACGGGCACCCGTTCGCGATCGGCGAACCGAGCCGGCGGCACCGGCTGCTCGACGGCGCGCTGCTCGACGTGATCACCGCACGCCCGGCGCAGCTGGAACGCGCCTTCGCCGGACTGTTCGACCGGCCCAGCGCCGAGCCGGTGCTGCGCTTCCTCGACGAACGCACCTCGGTACGCGAGGAGGCGGCATTGTTCACCGCGCTCCCTGCCGTCGAGTACGCGCGTGCCGCGGCTCGCCGTTGGCGTCGGCACCGGTAGCCGAGCCGCGACCGGGCTCGCCGGACCGCGTGGCCGCGTCCTCGCGTAGCGCGGCCAACTCGACGGTCCTGCCGAGATCGTCGGGGCTCACCACACCGGCCAGTCCCGTCTTCTGCGAGTTGTCGGCGTACTCGGTGACCAGCAACAGATCCCGACCTGCTCGCAGCGGTGTGCTCGCCAGTACCTCCTCCACCGGCGTGTCGGCGGGCACGATCGGCACGGCGGGCGGCGTGCGGCACACATCCGCCACCCGGCTGGTCATGCGCTCGTCGGCGGACAGCCGCACCAGCTCGGCGAGGCTGACCACCCCGAGCGGCGCCCCCTCGAAGGAAACGACGGGGAAGACGCGGTGCCTGCCGTGGTCCGCGATGCGCTCGAGGAACGACTCGACCGTCCACCAGCCGGGAGCCACCTCGGGGTGGCGCGTCATCACCTCGCGCACCGGCATCCCGCCCAGCCGCTGGTGCAGTTGCGAATGCCTGAGCTCGGCCGCCGCGGCACCGATGAGGAACCAGCCGATGAGGGCCAGCCACAGTCCGCTGAACTGACCGAATCCCAGAACCTCGACGAACCCGGCGACCAGCAGCAGCGCGCCGAGCACCTGGCCCGCCCTCGCGGCGGCCCTCGCGGCACGCCGGCGGTCACCGGTGCGCTTCCACACCGCCGACCGCACCAGCCTGCCGCCGTCCAGCGGCGCGCCCGGCAGCAGGTTGAACACCGCGATCACGACGTTGGTCAGGCCCAGCCACAGCAGCGCGGCAAACGCCAGCGGTGGCACCAGCTCCTGGACCAACGCGGCCAGTCCCCAGCAGGCGCCGCCGACCAGCAGGCTCGTGGCGGGACCGGCGAAGGCGATCAGGAAGTCCGCGCGTGGGTGCGGCGGCTCCTTCTCCAACTCGGCGGCGCCGCCCAGCATCCACAGGGTGATGCGTTTGGTCGGCACCCCGTAGTGCCTCGCGGTGATCGAGTGCGACACCTCGTGCGCCAGCAGCGAAGCCATGAACAGCACGGAGGTGACGGCTGCGGTGAACCAGTACCAGCCCGCCGCGTACCCAGGCACGGCGGTGGGCAGCAGCGAGGTCGCCAGCAGGTAGGCGATGAGCCCGACGATGATGAGCACGGACCAGTGCGCGCCGATGCGCACACCACGGATACGGCCGAGCGGAACGGTCGCGGTGAACATGTCAGCCCACCGGGTCGATCAGGTCGGCGAGTTCCAGCATCCGGTTGGAGTAGCCCCATTCGTTGTCGTACCAGCCGAACACCTTCACCAGGTTGGCGTTGGTGGTGGTGAGGCTCGCGTCGAACACGCACGAGGCCGACTCGCCAACGACGTCACGGGAGACGATCGGCGCTTCGGTGTAGCGCAGGATGCGGCGAAGGTGGCCGCGGGCCGCGTCGGCGAACGCCCGGTTCACCTGCCCGACCGTCACCGGCGACTCGACCTCGACGGTCAGGTCGGCCAGTGAACCCACCTCCACCGGCACCCGCACCGCGGCCGCGCCGAGGGCGCCGTCCAGCTGCGGCAGCACCTCACCGATCGACTTCGTGGCGCCCGTTGTGGTCGGCAGGATGTTCACCGCCGCCGACCTGGCTCGGCGCAGGTCGGCGTGCGGCTGGTCGAGCAGCGACTGGTCGTTGGTGTAGCCGTGGATGGAGGTGAGCAGGCCGCGGCGGACGCCGAAAGCGCGGTGCAGCACCAGCAGCATCGGCGCCACACAGTTCGTGGTGCCCGAAGCGCCCGAGATGACGTCGTGCCTGGCGGGGTCGTAGCCGTCGTCGTTGACGCCCATCACGATGGTGGCGTCGACGTCGACACCGGGCGCGGACACGATCACTTTGCTGGCTCCGGCGTCCAGGTGCGCCGCGGCCTCCTTCCTGCCTCGGAAGCGGCCGGTGGCCTCGATCACCACGTCGGCGCCGAAGGTTCGCCAGTCGAGGTCGGCGGGGTGTGGGGTGCGGGAGACGTGGATGCGGTGGTCACCGACCACGATCGACTGGCCACGTAGGCGCACGGGAAGGCCCAGCCTGCCGTGCGTCGAGTCGTACTCCAGCAGGTAGGCGAGGGTGTGCGCGTCCGCGATGTCGTTCACCGCCACCACTTCGACGCTGTCGTCGGTCCGCGCGAGCGCACAGCGCGCGATGTCGCGGCCGATACGGCCGAATCCGTTGATGCCGAGGAACACGGTCATGGGCGCCCTCCCGTCGGGTCAGCTTCGATGCTGCGTGCCACGCCGGGTGGCCCGACAGGGCCGAACGGCCCCCCACCGGGTGACGAACGGATGCTTTGCGGTGGCAGGCCAGTTCGGCTGGACTGAACGGGTGCCCACCACCGCGCGAGCCGAGCAGTCGAACTCCCACCACGACCTCCCGATTCACGAGTCGGTCCTGCTGCTGCAGACCGACCCCGACCGGGGGCTGAGCGAGCAGGAGGCACGCGAGCGCGAAACCAGGTTCGGGCCGAACGCGCTGCCGCAGACCCGTCCCACGGGCCCGCTGCTGCGGCTGCTGCGCCAGCTGCACCACCCGCTGATCTACGTGCTGCTGGTCGCGGGCGCGGTGACGCTGCTGCTCGGCGAGCACGTCGACTCGGCGGTGATCTTCGGTGTGGTGTTCGTGAACATGATCGTCGGCTTCGTCCAGGAATCGAGGGCGGAAGCGGCGCTCGACGCGTTGCGCGCGATGGTGCGCACCGAGGCGAAGGTGGTGCGGGGCGGCGTCAGCCGCACCGTGCCCTCCGAACGGCTGGTTCCCGGTGATCTCGTGCTCGTGGAGGCGGGCGACCGGGTGCCCGCCGACCTGCGGCTGGTGCGGCTGTCGGAACTCGCGGCGGACGAGTCGGCACTGACAGGGGAGTCCGAGCCGGTGGTCAAGGACGAGGTGGTGCTGCCCCCTGCCACCCCGGTCGCGGACCGGCGCAACATGCTGCACTCCGGCACCCTCGTGACCAGCGGCAGCGGCGCGGGCATCGTCGTGGCCACGGGTGCGGAAACCGAACTGGGGGAGATCCACCGGCTTGTCGGCACCGCCGAGGTGCTGCAGACACCGCTGACCCGCAAGCTCGCCTGGTTCAGCAAGGTGCTCACCGTCGTGATCCTGTTGCTGGCGGCCGTCACCTTCGCCATCGGCGTGGTGCGCGGCGAGAGCGGTGTGGAGATGTTCACCGCCGCCGTCGCGCTCGCCGTCGGTGCGATCCCGGAGGGGCTGCCCGCCGCGGTGACCATCACCCTGGCGATCGGGGTGTCGCGCATGGCCAGGCGCAGGGCCGTGATCCGCAGGCTGCCCGCGGTGGAGACGCTTGGCAGTACCACGGTGATCTGCTCGGACAAGACCGGCACGCTCACCGAGAACCAGATGACGGTCTCGCGGGTGTGGACGCCGCAGGGCGACTACGGGGTCAGCGGCGCGGGCTACACCGCGGGCGGCGACATCGTCGACAGCGCGGGCGAGGTGCTGCGGCCCGACACCATGCCGCCTGCGCTGCGGTGGACGTTGCTGGCCGGAGCAGCCTGCAACGACGCCGCGCTGCACCGCGACGCCGACACCACCACGGTGGTCGGCGACCCCACCGAGGCCGCGATGCTCGTCGCCGCCCGCAAGGCGGGCCTTCTCGACGTGCCGCCCAGGACCGGCACCATCCCGTTCAGCTCGCAACGGCAGTACATGGCCACGCTGCATACCGCGCAGCCGAACCAGATCACCCAGCCCGACCAGCACGGTCATGTCGTGTTCGTCAAGGGCGCGGTGGAGCGGGTACTCGCGCTCTGCGGCGCCGAACTGGGCCCGGCCGGCCCGCGGCCGCTCGAGGAGGCCACCGCGTTGCGAGCGGCGGAAGACCTCGCCTCGCAAGGCCTTCGGGTGCTGGCGACCGCGATGGCGCAGAACGTGCCCGCCGAGCGCTTCGGCGAGGACGCCCTCGCGGGATCGCTGGTGTTCACCGGGTTGCAGGCCATGTTCGACCCGCCGCGCCCCGCGGCGGCCTCCGCCGTGCGCTCGTGTCGCGAGGCGGGCATCGCCGTGAAGATGATCACCGGTGACCATGCGGCCACGGCCACCGCCATCGCGGGCCGCATCGACCTGCTCGACGGCTCCGCCGACGGCAAGGTGCTCACCGGCGCCGAGCTGGCCGAGCTGAGCGAGGACCGGCTGCCGGATGCGGTGCGCGATGCGTCGGTGTTCGCCCGTGTCTCGCCGGAGCAGAAGCTGCGCCTGGTGGAGGCCATGCAGTCGCGCAGCGAGGTCGTCGCCATGACCGGAGACGGTGTCAACGACGCGCCCGCGCTGCGCCAGGCCGACATCGGTGTCGCGATGGGCCGTGGCGGCACCGAGGTCGCCAAGGAAGCGGGCGACATGGTGCTGACCGACGACGACTTCGCCACCATCGAGGCCGCCGTCGAGGAGGGCCGTGGTGTCTTCGACAACCTCACCAAGTTCATCGTGTGGACCTTGCCGACGAACATGGCCGAAGGTCTGGTCATCCTCGTGGCGATCTTCGCGGGTGCGGCGTTGCCGATCCTGCCGACGCAGATCCTGTGGATCAACATGACGACGGCGGTCGCGCTCGGCCTGATGCTGGCGTTCGAGCCGAAGGAACGTGGGATCATGCGGCGGCCGCCCCGCGATCCCCGCAGGCCGCTGCTGACCGGTGGGCTCGTCGCGCGCATCCTGCTGGTGTCCGCACTGCTGGTCGGCGGCTCGTGGTGGATGTTCCAGTGGGAGCTGGCCATCGGGTCGGGCCTGCCCGAGGCACGCACCGTCGCGCTCAACCTGTTCGTGGCCGTGGAACTGTTCTACCTGTTCAGCTGCCGTTCGCTGACCCGTTCGGTGTGGCGGATCGGCTGGTTCAGCAACAAGTGGGTGCTCGGCGGGGTCACCTTCCAGATCCTGGCGCAGGCAGCGCTCACCTACCTGCCGGTGATGCAGGGCCTGTTCGACACCGCCCCCATCGGGCTGGAAAGCTGGCTGCGCATCCTCGGGGTGGCCGCGCTGGCCTCCGTGGTGGTCGGCGTGCACAAGCGCCTCTTCCCCCAGGTGCTCTGAACCCGCGAGTCCCCCGTTCCTGCCCGCGAGTCCCCCATTCAGGACAGTGAGTTCTGCGTTCAGGACCGCGAGCCCTGCGTTCGGGATCGCGAGTGTTTCGCTTCCGCTTCGACCAACTGCCCCGCGGCGCCAACCCTTGAACGCGGTGCTCGCCCCCGGAGCGCGGAACTCGCGGGCGGGAGCGCAGAACTCGCGGGTGTCGGCGGGGGACTCGCGGGGAGCGGTCAGTCGCCGAGGCCGTGGACCACTTCGGACAGTGGGCGGCGCGGGGTGGCGGGCAGCGGGTCGGCGTTCACGGCCGCCCAGCCCACACGCAGGATCAGCTGTGGGTATGCGCTGTCCCCGAGCACCTCGGAGCGCACGATGTCGCGCGTCGAGCCGATCTCCAGCGGCTCGGAGAGCGGGCAGTTGGCCAACCCGGCGTGCGTGGCCGCGAGCAGCACCTCGCTCATCGCCTCGCCCGCCCGAAACTGTGACATCGTGTCGTCGGACGCGGTCGCCAACACCAGCAGCACCGAGGCGTCCGGTTCTGCCGACGAGCCTTCCGGTTGCGGCAACCGCGGGTCGCGGAACCGGCGCGGGTCCGGCTCACCGGGCACGTGTACCGGTGCCACGGCGCTACGCGCGGGCACCCCCTGGGTGTCCTCGTCGCGGCCGGTCCACTGGGCAAGCTCGACCTGGTAGGCGGGATCGTCGTCGTGCAACCGCGCGGCCTCGCCGATCGCCTCGATCAGCCGGTACCTTGCCATCGGGTCGGTCACGCCTATCAGCACGGCGCCCTCGGCGGCAGCGTGCTCGGCGAGTTCCCCGACTCGCGAAGGCGGGACCTCCCACGAACTGAACCGCCTGCGATCGGTGCGCCTGCGCGGGATCGCCGAGGCCAGCGAGATCTCGTCGAACGTGGGTTCGTGCCTGGCCAGCTCCACGGCCGCGAGGTGCTGCGGCTCGGCGGGGTTGGGCATCCGGTGCACGCGGCTGTGCCAGCCGAGCGCGGCCAAGCCGACCCGCAGGTGGTGCAAGGCGGCGCCACAACTGAGCAGCAGATCCCGGCCCTCGGGGTCGATCGCGGGCAATTGCAGCTCCCGATCGGCGTACAGGTGCACCGTCCGGTCGCCGACCTTCCATTGCCACGGCTGTGAGTTGTGCACCGACGGAGCCCTCGTGGCCAGCGCCAACGCGGCGCGCACGGTGTCGTCGTCAGGGAGTCCTTGCCTCATGACGGTTACGATCACGGGAGCTCTCGCGCGCGGGAAAGGGCTGGAGTACCTGGCGACGAAGGGCTTTCGGCCCACGCGGTCGGCCCGCGCCGGAGGCCACGATGAGGTGGCCGACCGGCCAGGAGGAGGACACGATGACCCCGACCGGCAACGCACCCATCCTGGCGGGAGTCGACGGCTCCGAATCGGCGCTGCGGGCCGTGGAATGGGCCGCCAGGGCCGCCGCGACGCGTGGCTGCCCGCTGACGTTGCTCGCGGCGATGCCCGTGCCTGCCCCGTACGGGGCAGGTGTGGGCCTTCCGCAGTCCTACTTCGACGAGTTGGAGGCGGAGGGACACCGCAGGCTCGCCGAGGCCGAGGAGGCGGCCAAACGGGCGACGGGCGGCGAGCTGCCCGAACTCGACGTCGCCACCGAACTCCACATGGGCAGCGCCGTCCCGGTGCTGCTGGAACGTGCCGGTTCGGCACGCATGCTGGTGCTGGGTACGCGCGGGCTCGGTGAGTTGACCGGGACGTTCGTCGGTTCGGTGACACTCGCGCTCGTGCCGCACGCGCCGTGCCCCGTCGCCGTGATCAGGGGGCGGTTGCCGGGCGAGGCGCCGCCCACCGAAGGCCCGGTGGTCGTGGGGGTCGACGGTTCACCGGTCAGCGAACTGGCGCTCGCGGCGGCCTTCGAAGAGGCGGCGCTGCGCGAAACCTCGCTCGTCGCGGTCCACGTCTTCAGTGACGCGGCCCTGCCGGGTGCGTTCGGCCTGCCCTCGGCCGACCTGCCGTGGAACGACATCCGGACCTCGCAGCAGGCGGTGCTCGCCGAGCGGCTCGCAGGCTGGCAGGAACGGTATCCGCAGGTGGAGGTCCACCGCGTCGTGGAGCGTGACCGCCCGGTGCGCAACCTGCTGCGGCACGCCGACCAGGCGTGGTTGCTGGTCGTGGGCAGCAGGGGAAGGGGCGGCTTCAGCGGGATGCTGCTCGGCTCGACGAGCAACGCGCTGCTGCACACGGCACCCTGCCCGCTGCTGATCGTGCGTGGTCGGGCGCAGAACTGAGGCCACACCCCGCGTTCGCCGAGCCCGGCCGCGCGGGAACACCTTGACGAAAGGGAGACACAGCGATGACCAAGATCGTGGCGGCCGTGGACGGTTCCGCGTCAGCACTCAACGCGGCGGTGTGGGCGGCAGCGGAGGCCGAACACCGCGGCGACACGTTGCGGCTGGTCCACACCTACGCCGTCCCCGAGCGCGGCTATCCGGGTTTCCTCGCGACCTTCCCCGAGGTCCGCGAGGGCATGCGAGAGCAGGGCGGGCAGTGGCTGCGGGAGGCCGAGTCGGCGGTGCGGGAGGCGGCGCCGGGCGTGGAGGTGGAAACCGAACTCCTCGAGGGCGAGACCGTGGCCGCGTTGCTCGCGGAGTCGAGGCAGGCACGCATGATGGTGCTCGGTTCCCGCGGTCTCGGTGGCTTCACCGGCATGCTCGTGGGCTCGGTGGCGGTCGCGCTGGCCGCACACGGGATCTCTCCCGTCGTGGTGGTCCGCGGCAGGCGAGTCGAGGACCCGCCGCCCACCGAGGGGCCGGTGCTGGTCGGCCTTGACGGTTCCGCCGACAGCGACGCCGCGCTCACCTTCGCCTTCGAGGCCGCAGCGGCCAGGGGTGTGCCGCTGGTGGCCGTGCACACCTGGACCGACGTCACCTTCGACGGCGCCGTGCGCACACTGTCCATGTCGGCCGATCCCGCCGAGGTCGACAAGGAGGAGCACGCACTGCTGGAGCAGCAACTGGGCCCGGTGCGCGAGAAGTTCCCCGACGTGGCGGTGGAGCCGGTCGTCGTCAGGGGCAGGCCGGTGCGCACGCTGCTCGAGCGGGGCGAGCAGGCCCAGCTGATCGTGGTCGGCAGCAGGGGCAGGGGCGGTTTCAAGGGAATGCTGCTGGGTTCGACCAGCCAGGCACTGGTCATCCACGCGCCGTGCCCCGTCGCCGTGGTGCGGCCGACCGAACCGGAGACCAGTTGATGCTCGCGAGGCAGATCATGACCAGCCCGGTCGTCACCGTCACGCCGGAGACACCGGTGAAGCGGGCGGCCGGGCTGCTCACCGAGCACGGCTTCACGGCCCTGCCGGTGGTGGACGCGCGGCAGCGGCTGGTGGGCATCGTCACCGAGGCCGACCTGGTACGTGACCGGGTCCCCGGCGACGCCCGGTTTCGCGGGTCCCCGGCACCGCAGCCCCCTTCGACCGTGGGCGCGGTGATGTCCACGCCCGCGGTGTCCATGGACAGCCGTGCGGACCTTTCGAAGCTGGTGGCCGCGCTGCTGGACGAGGGGTTCAGGGCGATGCCGATCGTCGACGGTGAGCGGCTGGTCGGCATCGTCACCCGCCGTGACGTGGTGCGGGCGCTGTCGCGCGACGACACCGCGATAGCCAGGGACGTCCGGCGCAGGCTGATGATCTACGGCGGCCCAGACCGCTGGTCCGTCAAGGTCGACGACGGCGTGGTGACCATCGTGGACGAATACGACGACCCCACCGACAGGCACGTGGCGACGTTGCTGGCGGAGTCGGTTCCCGGGGTCGTGCGGGCCGACACCCGCTACCGCGAAGGCGCCGAGTAGCAGGCGTCGCGACGAAGTGGTGCCCGGCGGGCCTGCGCCCGCCGGGCACCTTCGTGTCGTGCGTCAGCGCGCCAGGCCTGCCGGGATCAGCACCACGGGGCACTGCGCGCGCCGCACGCACTCGGCGGCCACACTGCCGAGCAGCACCTCGGTGAAAGCCCGCTGCCCGTGACTGCCCAGCACGAGCAGATCCGCACTCGCGGAGGCCTTGCTCAGCTCGGTGGCCGGGTCCCCTGTGACGACGGATTCGGTGACGGTTGTGGCGGCGCGGCCGGCCGCGGTGTCGGACATCGTCGCCACCTGGCTGTGCAGGCTTTCGCGCAGCGATTCCTCCGTCCTTGCAGGCCTGCGGCCGTAGGGTTGCAGGGCGAACGTGGTGCCTGGCAGCAGGTCGTCGCGCCTGCGCACGGTGATGGCGTGCACCTGGCCGCCGCAGCGTTCGGTCTCGGCCAGCGCCCACCGCAGCGCCTGCTCCGAGGCGGGGGAGCCGTCGACTCCGACGACGATCGTTCTGTTTGGCGTGCCCGCGGCATCGGACATGGTTGCTTCTCCTCGGTCGGGTCGTGCTCTCGATGCTGGATCACCGCGCAGGCCGCCCCTAGAGCCGGAAGTCACGCGACCGGCCGGGGTGATGGCGCTGCGGGGGACCAAAGACCCTGTCGCGCCGGGACGACCGCCGCTGCCGGTACGGCGAACGAATGCGGAGGATGAGCTCATGAGCCACACGACCGCCTCCTCCGCCACGGACATCGTGGCGGCCGCGCTGCACGCGGGGACCCGCGCACCGTCGCCGCACAACACGCAGCCTTGGGAGTTTCGGGTACACGGCGAGACGATCGAGGTGCTGCTGGACGACACCCGGGTGCTGGGCTACTGCGACCCCGAGGCGCGGGAGGCGACACTGGCCTGCGGCGCGGCCGTGTTCAACATGCGGATGGCGATCGCCGAGCAGGGCAGGGAGTGCGTCGTGGAGCCGCTGCCCGACCGGGCGCGGCCGCTGCTGCTGGCGAGGGTGACGATGGGGGGACAGCGCCGCCCCACCCCGGAGGAACAGCGACTGGCTTCGGCCGTCGAACGCAGGCACACCAACCGCAGGCCGTTTCTGGATCGGGAGATCCCGGTCGCCGCACGGCACGCGCTCACCCGGGCCGCGGCCGCGGAGGGCACCCGGCTGGTGCTGCTCGACCAGGCGCAGCGGTTCGACGAGTTCGTCGCGCTGCTGCGGCACGCCGACCACGTCCAGCAGCAGGACCCCCGGTTCCAGGCCGAGTTGCGGGCATGGACCCACGGTGGGGAACGCGACGACGGCGTGCCGAAAGCCGCGGGAGGACCTCGTGCGGCGGACGGCGGCCTGCTCGCGCTGCGTGACTTCGGTGGCGACGTCGCCACCGAGCGTGAGTTCGAGCGGCGCCCGCTCGTCGCCGTGCTCACCACGCGCGGCGACACCCGGCTGGACATGCTGCGCGCCGGGCAGGCGATGCAGCGGGTGTTGCTCAGCGCCACCTCGGCCGGCCTGAACGCCTCGTTCCTGGCGCAACCCATCGAGGTCGGCTCGGTGCGGGAGCGGTTGCGTGAACTGCTGGGCGGGCACGAGCAGCCGCAGACCGCGTTGCGGCTGGGCTACGGCTACCCCAGCGCGGCGACGCCTCGCCGCCCGGTCGAAGACGTCACCAGGGAGGGGGCGCCGTGAGTACGGAGTCGCTGGCGCCTTCGCCACCCAGGCACAGCTGGTCGGAACAGGAGAAGGGCGTGCTGACCCGCACGGCACTGCACACCCAGGCGTGCGGCCAGGGCAACCCGTGGATCTTGGAGATCCACGGCCCGCGCGCCGAGATCTTCGAACGGTTCCACAGCACATTGCTTCGCCACGACGCCACCGGCCGCGACCGCGTCATCTCCTGCGGTGCCGTGCTCGCGAACCTGCTCGTCGCCGTGCGCGTGCTGGGCTGGTTGCCCGAGGTGGCGCTGCTGGGTGACGCTGCCAGACCGGACCTGGTGGCCACGGTCACGGCGCGTACCCGCAACCGCCCCTCCGCCGCGGACGTGCGGTACTTCCAGGCGGTGTTCGACCGGCGCAGGCATCGGGAGACGATCGACCCCACGGAACTGCCCAGCGACGTGCTCGCCGAGATCGTCCGGGCCGGCGCCTCGACGGACGTGCAGCTCGTTCCGATCACCTCGTTCGTTCCCGCACACCGCAAGCAGCCCCTCGAACCGGGTCTGCTCGTGGTGACGGTGACCGACGGCAGGCGCGACCAGGTGTTGGCCGGTGTCTCGATGCAGGACGCGTGGCTCGCGGCGCGCGCGAGAGGCCTGACCGCGAGCCCGCGGGTGGAGCCGTTCCAGTCAAGAGAGTTCCGGCAGCGGATGCTGCGGCGGTGCGGGCTCGCGGGCAGCCCCCAGTTGCTGCTGCGGCTGGGAGCGTGAGCCAATTGGTTCAAAGGTTGAGTACAGCGTGAACTGGTAATACCGTCGGGGGCAACGGACCTGATCGGAGATGGATGCCAGTGGAGCCGAGGCCGGCCGACGAGCCGGACGAGTCCCGACCGAGAGGCACCTCCCTCACCGGGCTGCGCCTTGACGAACTGTTGCACGAGGTGCAGGAACGGCTCACCGAGATCGTCAAGACACGCGACCGCCTGCAGGGCCTGCTCGACGCCGTGCTCGCGGTGGCGACGGGGCTCGAACTCGACTCGACGTTGCAGCGCATCGTGCAGGCGGCGACCGAACTCGTGGACGCGCAGTACGGTGCGCTCGGCGTGCTCTCCGACGACGGCAACGGGCTGTCGGAGTTCGTCTATGTCGGCATCGACGAGGAGACCAGGTCGCGGATGGGCCACCTGCCGGAAGGCAAGGGCCTGCTCGGGCTGCTGATCGAAGACCCACGCCCGGTGCGGGTCGCAGACCTGTCGCAACACCCGGCCTCGGTGGGCTTCCCGCGCAACCACCCGCCGATGCACAGCTTCCTCGGGGTGCCGGTGCGGGTGCGCGACAAGATCTTCGGCAACCTCTACATGACCGAGAAGCGCGGCGGTGCGGAGTTCACCGTCGACGACGAGGTGGTGCTGCAGGCGCTGGCGGCGGCCGCGGGTGTGGCGGTGGACAACGCGAGGCTGTTCGAGAAGTCACGCATGCGTGAGCGTTGGCTCGGCACCGTCGCCGAGATCAACGGCGAGCTGCTCGGCGGTGCCTCCATCGACACCACGCTGGAACTGATCGCGTTGCGCGTTCGGGAACTCGCGGGCGGCGACGACGCCTTCATCCTGCTGGCCGGTGACGAGGCCACCGACGCGGTGTCGGTGAGCGTGACCTCCGGCGAGCGCAGTTCGGCGCTGGCGGGGCTTTCGGTGGACACCGCGGGGACGTCGCAGCTCGCCGAGGTGATGCGGGAAGGCCAGCCGCGCCTGCTGCCCGATCTGACCTCGGCGCTGCCCGATGAGCCGAGGGTCTCCTCCGCGGGATTCGGACCCGCAGTGGCGGTCCCGCTCTCCAGCTCCTCCGGTGCGGGGGGCGTGCTGGTCACCGCGCGGTCGAAGGGGGCGCAGGCCTTCGCCGAGGACCAGTTGCCCATGCTGCTGTCGCTGGCCGACCAGGCGGCGGTCGCGCTGGAGTTCGCCGACAAGCAACGCAACCAGCGGCTGCTGGACCTGCTCGCCGATCGCGACCGCATCGCGCAGGACCTGCATGACCACGTGATCCAGCGGTTGTTCGCCACGGGCATGAGCCTGCAGGGCACGCTTCGTCGGATTCCCGATCAGCACGCCCGCGGCCGGGTGCAGCAGGCGGTGGAGCAACTGGACCGTACCGTGCGCGAGATCCGCACGTCGATCTTCGACCTGCACACGACCGGTTCGGAGCGGCCCGCCAGCCTGCGGCGCAGGCTGCTCGACGTGGTCGCGGACATCTCCGGCGACTCGGTCGTCTCGCCGTCGATGCGGATCTCGGGCGCGGTGGATACGTTCGTTCCGCCGCAGATCGGTGAACACGCCGAGGCGGTGCTGCGGGAGGCGCTGAGCAACGCGCTACGGCACTCCGGTGCGGAGGAGATCGCGGTGTCGGTGGACGCCACCGCCGACGAGTTGTCGATCGAGGTCACCGACGACGGTGTCGGCATCGGCGAGGACGTCAAGCGCAGCGGTCTGGACAACATGGTGCGCCGCGCGAGGCAGTGCGGTGGCGACGCCGTCATCGACTCCGAGCCGGGCCGAGGCACCACGCTGTCCTGGCGCGTGCCGCTGCGCTGAGGCCGGCTCGGGCGCGTGCCGTGCGCGCCGCCGCGTCATTCCTGCCGCGTCACTCCTGCGGCGGTTTCCTTCCCGACGACCTGCGCAACTCGGTGGCCAGCACGGCCGCCTGCGTCCTTCGCTGCATGCCCAGCTTGCCCAGCAGCCGCGACACGTAGTTCTTCACCGTCTTCTCCGCCAGGAACAGCCGCTCGGCGATCTCGCGGTTGGTCAGGCCCTCGCCGATGAGATCGAAGACGGCGCGCTCCTGTTCGGACAGCCCCGCCACGGGGTCGGCCTCGTCGCGCTCGCGCCGGATGCGGTTCATCAGCGCCGCGGTGGTCCTGCTGTCCAGCAGCGAGCCACCGGAACCCACCGTGCGCACGGCGGAGACGAGGTCGGAACCGAGCACCTGCTTGAGCACGAAGCCGGACGCCCCCGCCATGATCGCGTTGAACAGCGCCTCGTCGTCGGCATAGGAGGTGAGCATGAGGCAGCGCATCCCGGGCAGCCGCGACAGCAGTTCCCGGCACAGTTCCACGCCGTTGCCGTCGGGCAGGCGCACGTCGAGCACGGCGACGTCGGCACCGGAACCGGGGACGCGGGTCAGCGCCTCGCTGACGGAGGCGGCCTCCCCGACGATCTCCATGTCGGTTTCGGCGTCGAGCAGGTCGGCCAGACCGCGCCGAACGATCTCGTGGTCGTCTACCAGGAACACACTGATGGTCACGGCGTACACCATAGTCGCGGGTAGCGGGCTGAGCACGTGACCGAGTCGGGCCGTGGCGCGCCGAGCCAGGGACCTTGGGCCCTAGCGGCCACCCGTTGCGGCATGAATACCTGTGTGAGGGTCAGAAGGCCCTCGCAGCTAGGACTTCGGAATCGCGAAATCGGGGGGGTAGGTCAGGGATCGTTGGAGACATGAGAATGAAGCACGAGTGGTCGGCGGGCGAGACAGATGTCCTGGCCAGGGCTGTGGTGCGCGCGCCGTCGGTGCACAACACGCAGCCGTGGTGGCTCGAGCTGCCCGACGGCGAGGCGCTGGTGTTCGAGCGCAGGGACCTCGAACTGCCCTTTCACGACGCGCTGGGCAGGGACCGCTCCATCTCGTGCGGCGCCGCGATCGCGAACCTCGACCTGGGGATGCGGGTGCTGGCGCAGCGCCCCGACGTCGCGCTGCTTCCCGACCCTGGGCGTCCGGAGCTGGTGGCCAGGCTCACCGTGACGCGGACGGTGCCTCCCACCGACACCGACCTGCACCGCTACTCCGCCATCGCGCGCAGGCGCAGCTACCGGCACGCGTTCGGTGACGCCGAGCTGTCCGACTACGACGTGAAGGACCTCATCGCCGCGTCCTCCTCCGAAGGCGTGCAGGTGAAGGTGTTGCGGGGCGGCGAGGACCTGACCGCGCTCGCCGAGGTGCTGGAGTACGCGGCGCTCACCGTCGCGCGCGACCGCGGCTACCAGCGCGAGCTGACGCTGTGGACCATCCACGACGGTGCCGGCCCCGCACGCTCGACAGGAATCGCCGACGGCACACTGCCGAGCTCGTCGCTGCCGTGGGCAGGGCTGGTGCGGCCCAATACCGCACTGCCGGACCGCGACACGCTGGCGCAGCGGTTGGAACGCGAGACGGTCCTGGTTTTCCTGACCCCCGGCGACACCCGGCTGGACCACCTGCGCACCGGGATCGGCATGCAACACACCTGGCTGGCGGCCGTGGACATGGGGCTGGCCGGCGCGGTGCAGACTCAGCCGCTGCACCTCAGCGAGGCACGGGCGAGCTTCATCGAGAAGCTCGGGCTGGCGGGCTACCCGCAACTGCTCATGCGGGTCGGGCACCCGGCGGTGTCGGGGCTGCCGCAGAGCCCGAGGCAGCGCGCGGCGAACCTGCTCAACCGCCTGGACAGCTGAGCGCGGCGCACCGGGGCGCGCGGCACGGGCCCGTTCCCGATCGATCAGGAATCGAGAAGCGATGCCTTCCGGCGGCTACTAGGGTCACCGCCATGCCGACCATCGAGTTCGTCACGATCGAGGTGGCCGATCCGGCGGCGGCCGAGGGCTTCTACACCGCCGCCTTCGGTGGTGGCAGTTGGCTGCGCCTGCGGGGTTCGCAGACACCCACGACCGGATTCCGCGGTTTCACGCTGTCGCTCGTGGTGTCCCAACCGGCCACCGTCGACAACCTCGTCGAAGGCGCCCTCGACGCGGGTGCCACGGCGCTGAAACCCGCGGCGAAGTCGCTGTGGGGCTACGGCGCAGTCGTGCGAGCCCCGGACGGAACCATCTGGACGGTCGCGTCCTCGACGAAGAAGCACACCGGCCCCGGCACCCGGCAGATCGACGAGATCGTTCTCCAGCTGGGTGTCGCGGACGTCGCCGCGAGCAGGCGCTACTACGCCGACCGCGGTTTCGCCGTGGCCAGGAGCTACGGCCGCAGGTATGTCGAGCTGGACACCTCGCCGAGCCCCGTGAAACTGGCCCTCTACCGCCGGCGTGCCCTCGCCAAGGTCGCCGCCGTCTCCGCCGAAGGCACCGGATCGCACCGGCTCGTGGTCGGCAGCGATGCCGGGCCCTTCACCGACCCGGACGGGTTCGTCTGGGAGGCCGCATCGCACTGAGCCGGGCGAGTGCGGCGATACCATCATCCCGCTGTGCCAGGAGGACGACATGGGAACTGGGCTTGCAGGAAACGGCTTCGCTGACCGGAGCACGGGCAGGTTGCCATGACCGATCGCATGAAGGACGACGGACCGACGCTGCTCTCCGGCGGCAACCCGCGGATCCCCAAGGGGGAGGGCGACGGCCCGGTGCGGGACTACATCGCCGCCATGCCCGGCTGGAAACGAACCGTCGGGCAGACTCTCGACGACCTCGTCGTCCGCACGGTCCCCGAGGTACACAAGGCCGTGAAATGGAACCAACCGCTCTACGGCCGCAAGGGCCAGGGCTGGTTCCTCTCGTTCCGCTGCTACACGCACTACGTGCAGCTGCAGTTCTTCCGAGGGACCTCGCTCGACCCCATGCCGCCGAAGCCGTCCAAGCACGACGAGGTGCGTTACCTCGACATCCGCGAGGACGACGAGCTGGACCGCGACCAACTGCGATCGTGGATCGAGCAGGCGGCCGAGCTGCCGGGGGAGAAGATGTGACGCGGCTGTCCTGCCGCGCTCGCCCCGGAAGGCACCGACCTCGAGCGGCCGCACGGCCTAGAAGCGGCGCTTGGCCTCCGCCGCGGCGGAACCGGCCATCAGCTTCTCCAGCAGCGCGACCAGCGTGTCGCGTTCTGCCGGGCTCAGCGCCGCCGCCCACGACCGCTCGCGTTCGTTGTGGGCCAGATAGTCGTTGGAGATCGTGTCCTCGCCCTCGGGCGTGAGCCGCAGCAGCACCACGCGCCGGTCGCGTTCGGCCTGCCCACGTTCGACGAGTCCGGCCCGTTGCAGCGTGTTGACCAGCGCGGACACGGCGGCGCGGCTCATTCCGGACAGTTCGGCCACCCGCTTGGACTCCAGCGGGCCCACCAGCCACAGCACGAACAGCACCCGAAACCCCGGCCAGCTCAGCCCCCTCGGCCGGTGCACGGCCGACTCGAGGTCGTACACCAGCGCACTGGTCAAGCGGTGCAGGGTCAGCACGAGCCGCATCGCGCCGGGGTCGACGGCGGGCAGCCGCTGCCGAGTGCGCTCCACCGCGAAGTCGACGAACGAGAGGTAGTCGAGTCGGTCGTGCCCGGTCGGCTCGGCGGTCATGGCGCTCAGGCTAGCCGCTTCCCTTTCGGCTTCATCGGGGTTACTCTGCTCACACAATATGATCAAACCTTTTATCAAAGGGAGGTGCTCCCGTGTCCCGGAAGGCATTCGCCTCCTCGGCGGACCTGGCGGAGAAGGAGCAGACACTGGAGGTGCTCGCCGACGGCGTTTACGCGCTCACGGCCGAGGGCGACCCCAACGTCGGCGCCGTCGAGGGTGAGGACTTCCTGGTGTGCTTCGAGGCGATGGCCACGCCGGTCGCCGCCGGCGAATGGCTGGCGAAGCTTCGCGAACACACCGACAAGCCGGTGCGCTACCTGGTGCTCTCGCACTACCACGCGGTGCGGGTGCTGGGCGCGTCGGCGTTCGACGCGCAGGCGATCGTGGCGCACGAGAACACCCGCGCGCTGGTGGCCGAACGCGGCATGCAGGACTGGGAAAGTGAGTTCGCCCGCATGCCGAGGCTGGCCAAGCAGGCCGACTCCGTTCCTGGGCTGACCTGGCCGGACGTCACCTTCTCCGAGCGGATGACCATCGACCTCGGCGGCGACCGGGGTGAGTTGCAGCTGCGGTACTGCGGTCGCGGCCACACCGAGGGTGACCTGATCGGCTGGCTGCCCAAGCACCGCATCCTGTTCGCCGGTGACCTGGTGGAGGCGCAGGCCGCGCTCTACACCGGCGACGCCTTCCACCGCGACTGGGTGTCGGGCACGCTCGACCGGATCAAGGAACTGCGTGCCGAGGCCCTCGTCGGCGGGCGGGGCGCGGTCAGCAGGGGCAGGGACGCCGTCGACGCGGCGATCGAGCAGACCCGCCACTTCCTCCGGGTGCTGATCGACGAGGTGGGCGCGGTCCACCAGCGCGGCGGGACGCTGAAGGAGGCCTTCGAACGTGCCCACGCCGCGCTGTACGACGAGTACGGCCACTGGCCGATCTTCGAGCACACCTTGCCGTTCGACGTGTCGAGGCTGTGGGACGAACTCGGCGGGGTCGAGCGGCCGGTGATCTGGACGGCCGAACGCGACCGCGAGGTCTGGGACCAACTGCAGGACTGACGATGACCACGACCACCACCGATCCCGTCGCCGTGATCGGAAACGGTCCGGTCGGCCAGACCACCGCACTGCTGCTGGCCCGCTGGGGCGTACCCGTCGTGCTGCTCGATCGCCGACCGGGCCGCGACGCGGTCGGGTCCAAGGCGATCTGCCAGCAGCGCGACGTGCTCGACGTCTGGGAGACGGTCGGCGCGGGCCGTCGCGTGGCGCGCGAGGGCGTGACGTGGACGACCGCGCGCACCTTCTACCGCGACGACGAACTGTTCGCCTACGACCTGCCCGACCACGGCCGGTCCTGCTTCCCCCCGTTCGTCAACATCTCGCAGGCCCGCACCGAGGAGATCCTCGACGAGCACATCGCCGCCGAACCGCTCATCGACGTCAGGTGGGACCACGACGTCACCGACATCAGCCAGGACGAAACCGGAGTGCGGTTGCGGTGCCGAGGGTCGGGCGACGACACGATCGCCGCCTCCTACGCGGTGGCATGCGCGGGAGCGCGCGGCGACGACGTCCGCCGGCTGCTCGGCGTGTCCTTCGAGGGCCACTCCTTCGACGACAGGTTCCTCATCTGCGACATCCGCACCCGGCTGCCTGGCTGGAGCAGCGAGCGCCGGTTCTACTTCGACCCCTCCTGGAACCCCGGCAGGCAGGTGCTCATCCATCCCTGCCCCGACTCCACCTTCCGCATCGACTGGCAGGTGCCCGCGGACTACGACCTCGAGGCAGAGGAGGCCGACGGCAGCCTCGACCGGCGGATCAGGCAGATCATCGGTGAGGCCGACTACGAGATCGTGTGGAAGTCGGTGTACCGGTTCCACGCGCGCGTGGCGAACCGGTTGCGGGTGGGCCGGGTGCTGCTGGCCGGTGACTGCGCGCACCTCGTGGCGCCGTTCGGCGCGCGCGGGCTGAACTCCGGCGTTGCCGATGCCGAGAACGCCGCCTGGAAGCTCGCCTTCGTGTCGCGGGGCTGGGCAGGCGAGTCGCTGCTGGAGAGCTACCACACCGAGCGGCACGCGGCCGCGCTGGAGAATCTCGAGGTCACCAGCGCCACCATGCGCTTTCTCGTGCCCAGAACCGAGGCCGAACTCGCTCGCAGGGTCGGCGTGCTGCGACGCGCCCGCACCGACACGTCGGCGCACGCCGAGGTGGACTCGGGACGACTGAGCGAACCGTTCTGGTACGTCGACTCGCCGCTCACCACAGCCGACCCCACCCGGCCGTTCGCGGGAAGGCCGCCGCGCGGCAGGCTGCCCGCACCGGCACCGGGCGTGCTCGTGCCCGACGGTCCGGTGCGGGTGAACGGGCGGCAGCGCAGGCTCCGCGAGCTCGCTCGCGAGGGGTTCCTGCTGCTGCTGGCACCCGATGCAGACAGCGCGGCGGTGGCCTCGGCCGTGAGCGGGCTGAGCCTGCCCGTGCGCGTGCACCCGTTCGCCCAACTCGACGACACCGGCGCACTCGCCGAGGCGTTCGGGGCGAGGCCGGGGGAGGTGTGGCTGATCCGGCCGGACGCGCACGTCGCCGCGGTCATCAACACGGCCGTGAGCAACACGGCCGTGATTGACACGGCCGTGATTGATACAGCGGTCGGCAGCATCCCCGGCAGCCCGGCCGCCGCCGAGGCGATCGCGACCGCGTTGCGCACCGCGCTCAGCGGGGAAGGCGGCGCCAGATCGGGCGCGGCAGCGCCCGCATGAGCGCGAACACCGGACGCAGCAGCGCGGGCACCCACACCGTGTGCCTTCCCTTGCGCAGTGCCGCCACCGTGGCGTCGGCGACCTGCGCGGGGGTGGACGACAGCGGAGCCGCGGTCATGCCTGCGGTCATCCGCCCGATGACGAAACCGGGCCGCACGAGCAGCAGCCGCACGCCGCTGCCGTGCAGCGCGTCCGCGAGTCCGCTGGCGAAGCCGTCCAGGCCCGCCTTCGCCGAGCCGTACACGTAGTTCGCCCTGCGCACGCGCACTCCCGCGACCGAGGAGAACACCACCAGCGTGCCGTGGCCCTGTGCGCGCAGCAGGTTCGCCAGGTGGGTCAGCACGCTGACGTGCGCGGTGTAGTCGGTGTGCACGATCGCCACCGCGTGCGCGGCGTCGGCCTCGGCACGCCGCTGGTCTCCCAGCACACCGAACGCCGTGACCACGACATCCACAGGACCGTACTCGGTCATGATCGCGCTGAGCACGCTCTCGTGCTGGTCGAGGTCGTCGGCGTCGAACTCCACCCGGTGCACCTCGCTCGCACCCGCCTCGCGCAGCGTGGCCTCCTCGGCGTCGAGGTCAGCACTGCGCCTGGCGGCCAGCACGAACCGGGCAGCCCCCTGCCGGGCCAGCCGGGTGGCGACGGCCGTGCCGATCTCGCTGCGTCCTCCCAGGACCACCACCGTCTCGTTCACGGGCAGCAGTGTGCCGTATCCGCCGCGCTCACGCGGGGTCGGGGATCTCGCAGACCACGCTCGCCTTGCCTTCGCCGTCGGGCCGGTCGGCGACGCGCTGGGCCACCACCTTGCCGTCCACCTCGATCGCGCACCGCACCGGGCCCTGCTCGGGGTGTTCGGTGCCCGCCCACACCGAGATGTCGCGGTAGCCACTGCCCTCGGACTCGGTGAAGCTGAAGTCGAACGGCTCCCCTCGCAGGTCCACCCGCGTGTAGTAGCCGCCACGGGCCACCCGTAGCACCGTGTCGTACGGGCCGGACACCGTCACCCGAACCCGGTGCCGCTCCCCCTCGGCGGGAGGCGGCGGCGCGGAGGTACCCGGCGCGGAAGCGCTCGGTGGCGGGGCAGACGGCGCGGCGGGTGGCGAATCGGTGCCGCACGCCTGGGCGACCGCCGCCAGCGCCAGCGCTGCCAGTGTGGTGCCCACCACCGCGCGTCGCACGCGTTCGCCTCCCTGTCCTGCCGTGGCGGGCCGGCCTGCCCACTCCGCTCACCTGGCATACCCGTGGGGCTACGGTCTCCACACCAGCGTCACGATCTCGTCACCCGAGGAGCCGAGATCGCGGGTGCCGTCGGCACCGCCGTCGCGCAACGCCTTCGCCACCTCGGGCGCCCTTTCGCGCGGCAGGCACAGCCTGCGGCGGGTGACGTCGACGAGCGTGTCGAAGTCGGGATGCTCACCGGAAGCGGAATGCTGCCGCCGCCAGGCCGCCACACGCGGTTCGATACCGAGTTCGCGCAGCACGGCGACGGCGTCGTCGGCCGTCGGTCCCTGCGGCCGGACGATGCCGTGGAAGTGCAGCCACAGGTCGTTGAGGGAGGTCAGCGGATGTCGCCGTGCCGTCTCTACCACGACGAGCCTGCGGGCGGCTGCGGTCAGCGCACGGAGGAACGGCGCGATGTCGGCGGCGTTGTAGATCACGTGGTGGCACACCACCACGTCGGCCACTCCCGCCCGGTCCGCCACGTCCGGCCACCTGCCCTCGATCACGCGGGCGGGCACGCCGAGTGTCTTCGCTCGCCGCTCGAACTCGCCGAGCAGCCCGGCGTCGGTGTCCACGGCCGTGATCGAGGTGCTTCGCGCGGCCAGCGGAAGACTGGCGGCCCCCGCCGCGGCGCCCACGTCCAGCACGGTGCCGGGGGGATCGAGCGCCTCCCACGCCGCGGGAAACGACTCACCCTCCGGTTTCGCCGTGAGGACGTCCGCTCGGCGGGTGAACACGTGTCTGGGCAGCACCCACGGCGAATCCTCGGCCGCCGCCAGGATCGGCTCCGGGACAGCCCACGCCTGCAGATCGGCGCGCCAACGTTCGGTCGCGCTCATCGACTCCCTTTCGGTCGCGGCCGCTGCCGTACCCTGCCGCACTCTGCCGAACTCTACAGCCGCGCCTGTGCGGACCCGCGGTTACGATCGCCTGCATGTCCGATCGCCTGTACTTCCGGCAACTGCTTTCCGGCCGTGACTTCGCCGTCGGCGACCCGGTGGCCACCCAGATGCGCAACTTCGCCTATCTGATCGGCGACCGGGAGACCGGGGAGGCGGTTCTGGTCGACCCCGCCTACGCCGTGGACGACCTGCTCGGCGTGCTCGCGGCCGACGACATGCGGCTGGTGGGGGTGCTCGCCACCCACCACCATCCCGACCACGTCGGCGGCGAGATGATGGGCTTCTCGCTGCCGGGCCTGGCCGAACTCCTCTCGCGGGTCCAGGTGCCCGTGCACGTCAACCGCGACGAAACGGAATGGGTGCGGCGCGTCACCGGGGTGTCGGGGACCGACCTCGTCGGCCACGACCACGACGACCTGCTCGAGGTTGGCGCCATCGGCATCCGGCTGCTGCACACGCCCGGCCACACGCCGGGAAGCCAGTGCTTCCTGCTCGACGGCAGGCTCGTGGCGGGCGACACGCTGTTCCTCGACGGTTGTGGCCGCACCGACTTTCCCGGCGGCGACGCCGACGCGATGTACCGAAGCCTGCGCTGGCTCGCCGACCTCGAGGGCGACCCGGTGGTGTACCCGGGGCACATGTACTCGGCACAGCCGTCGGCGGCGCTGTCGCGGGTGCGGCGTGACAACGTCGTGTTCCGGCCACGGTCGCTGGAGCAGTGGCGCGCCATGTTCGGCTGAGCTGCGGCCCGGTCGCCTCTCAGCGCATCCCGAGCAGCCGGTCGATGGTGATCTCGAGGACGACCCGGTGCGGGTTGGCCCGGGGCGGGCGGTAGCGCTCGGCGTAGCGTCGCTCGGCGTCGCGCACCGCGTCGGGATCGTCGGTGACCACGGCACGACCCTCCAGCGTCGACCAGCGTCGCCGATCCACCTGCGTGACGGCGACGCGGCCACCCTCCGTGCCCGCGGCGCGGACGTTGCGGGCCTTCACGCTTCCCGCGGAGCAGATGACCCGCGCGATCTCGAAGGCGTCGTCCACCGTGACCCCCACCGGCACCACGTGCGGGGAGCCGTCGGGCCGCAGGGTGGCCAGTGTGGCAAGGTGCCGCTCCCGCCAGAACGCGCGTAACTCCTCGCTCGGTGACATGGGCACACCCTAGGCATCCGGGAGCCACCGCGAGCAGGACGGCCGCGCTCGCGAGTGCGGCTCAGCCGGAGATGAACGCCTCGGGGTCGGCGACGATGGTGCGCACCACCGAGGCGGCGGCGCCGCGAACGGCGGCCTCGGTGCCCAGCGACGACGGCAACACCTCGATTCGCGACCACGGCGCGCTCACCACCCGGGTCCGCAGTTCGGCCAGCAGTGGGTCGGCGAGCCAGCGATGCAGGCGGGCGTAGCCGCCGCCGAGCACGACAGCGGGAACGTCGAGCAGGTTGACCACGGCCGACAGCGCAACGCCCAGTGAGGCCGCCGCGCGTTCGACCGCCTCCTGTGCCATGCGGTCGCCGTCCCGCAACCGCTGGATCAGCTCTTCGAGACCGGTCGCGTTCGCGGCCGCCAGAATCGCCTCCTGCCCCGCCAGCCGTTCCAGGCAGCCACGCGCGCCGCAGCGGCAGCGCGGGCCGCGCGGGTCGACCGGAAAGTGTCCGAGTTCGCCGCCGAAGCCGCGAAAGCCCTCGTGGAGTTCGCCGTCGAGGACGATGCCCGCGCCGATGCCGATCTCGGCGGAGACGTGGACGAAATCGCGGGGGCCTTCCTCGCCCATGGCCCACAGTTCGGCGAGCGCGGCGAGGTTGGCCTCGTTGCCGACGATCACGTCGCGGCCTACCGGACCGGCGCGGCGACGCAACCGCGCGGGCAGGTCGATCCCGTGCCAGTCCAGGTTCGGCGCCACCCGCAGCACGCCGGTTGCGGACTCGACGAGGCCGGGGACGGCCACGCCGATCCCGCCCACGGCCACGCCCCGCCTCGTGGCGGCACGCCGCGCGGCTGCGATCGCCCGGGTCACCTTGTCCAGTACCAGCTCCACCGGTCGATCGCGGTTGTCGCCGTGCCTGGTCCGCAGGTCGTGTACGGCGCCGGTGAGATCGACAAGGCAGGTGGCCACGTAGTCGACGGCGATCTCGACGCCGAGGCCGTGCGGGCCGTGCGGGGACAGCGACAGCGACGTCCCGCGCCGCCCTGGGCCCGCCCGCCGTTGCGGGCCCTCGTCGTGCAGCAGTGTGGCCGCGAGCAGCCGGTCGACCAGGCTCGACACGGTGGCCTTCGTCAGCCCGGTGCGTGCGGCGATCCCGGCGCGGGAGATTCCCGGCGACTGGGCGACGGCGCCGAGCACCAGTGCGCAGTTGTGCCTTCGCACCGTGTGTTGCCCGGCGGGCCCGGTCCCGGTCATCCGACGATCTTAATAGTTCATCCAGTGAACGAATCCTTGACCCGGTTTCCTGCGCCCGGATAAGTTCAGTCGCCGAACTATTCGCCCACCGTCGTGATCGTGGAGGACACCGTGGCCCTACAGCCCGTCGCCGAGGACAAGTTCAGCTTCGGCCTGTGGACGGTCGGCTGGCGCGCGATCGACCCGTTCGGCGAGGCCACGCGCCCGCCGCTGGACGCGGTCGAAGCCGTGAACCGGCTCGCCGAACTGGGAGCGTGGGGCGTGACCTTCCACGACGACGACCTGATCCCGTTCGGCAGCGAGGATTCCGAACGGCAGCGGCGCATCCAGCGGTTCCGCGCGGCGTTGGAGGCCACCGGTCTCGTGGTGCCCATGGCTACCACGAACCTGTTCGCACACCCGGTTTTCAAGGACGGGGCACTCACCAGCAACGACCGCGAGGTCCGCAGGTTCGCGCTGCGCAAGGTGATGCGCAACATGGACCTGGCCGCCGAACTGGGCGCCACCACCTACGTGTTGTGGGGCGGGCGCGAGGGATCGGAGACCGACGCCGCCAAGGACGTGCGCGCGGCACTGGACCGCTACCGGGAGGGCATCGACACCCTCGCGGGGTATGTGCTCGAGCAGGGCTACCAGCTGCGGCTGGCGCTGGAACCGAAGCCGAACGAGCCGCGCGGTGACATCTTCCTGCCTACCGTCGGGCACGCGCTGGCGTTCATCTCCACGCTGGAGCACCAGGAACTGGTCGGCCTCAACCCCGAGGTCGGACACGAGCAGATGGCCGGGCTGAACTTCGTGCACGGCATCGGGCAGGCGTTGTGGCAGGGCAAGCTGTTCCACATCGATCTCAACGGTCAGCGCGGCCCCCGCTACGACCAGGACCTGATCTTCGGCCACGGCGACGTGCTTTCGGCGTTCTTCCTCGTCGATCTGCTCGAGCACGGCGGGTACGAGGGACCGAGGCACTTCGACTTCAAACCCCCTCGCACCGAGGACATCGACGGTGTGTGGGCCAGCGCCGCCGCCAACATGCGTTCCTATCTGTTGCTGCGGGAGCGGGCGAGGGCGTTTCGGGCCGACCCGAGGGTGCGGGAGGCGCTGGAGGCCTCGCGGGTGCCGCAGCTTTCGGTGCCCACGCTGGCCGAAGGGGAGACCCTTGCCGACCTGCGCGCCGACCGGTCGGCCTTCGAGGACTTCGATCCCGACGCCGCCGCACGCCGAGGCTACGGTTACGCCACCCTGTCGCAGCTGGCCTTCGAACACCTCCTCGGCGAGGCCTGACCCCGCGAGTCCTGCGTTCCCGTCCGCGAGTCCTGCGTTCCCGTCCGGAATGTGCCGGTCGGCTGTACCACCACACCGGCTCGCCGCAGTCGCCGTAGTGGGAACTCGCGGTTCTGAACGCGGAACTCGCGGTCCGCGGTGGGGGACTCGCGGGCAGGAGCGGGGGACTCGCGGTCAGTGCAGGGTGCGGGAGATGGTGAGGGCGGCGGTACGTACGGCCGGAGCCACCCGGTCCAGCCGCATCCGGTTCGTCCAGCCGGAGATGGACACCGCCGCCACCGCCGCTGCGCCCGGGGAGCGTAACGGGCTCGCGACGCACACCACACCGACGCCGGATTCCTCGCGGTCGTAGGCGAGGCCGTCCTGGCGAACCCTGGCCAGTTGGCGCCGAAGCAGCCCGGGGGCGGTGATCGTGCGGCTGCTGATCCTCGCCAGCCCCGCCGCGATCACCGTGTCCACAACGGACTCGGGGGAGTGGGCGAGGATCGCCTTGCCCACGGCCGTGGCGTGAGCGGGGAACCGGCCGCCGACCCGCGAAGGCAGCGTCGGCGCGTCGGGCCCGCGCAGGATGTCGAGATAGACCACCTCGGTACCCTCCAGCACCGCCAGGTGCACGGTGTTGCGGGTGGCCTCGCGCAGATCGGCCAGGTAGGGCCGTGCCGCGTCCACCAGGCCACGCTGCCGCGTCGCGAGCTGCCCGATCTCGAACAGCTTCAGCCCCAGCCGCACACCGGCGCCGTCACGCTCGAGCAGCCCGCCCGCCAGCAGCTGCGTGGTGAGGCGGTGCACGCTGGATTTCGACACGCCGGTCCTGCGGGACAGCTCCGACACGCCCAGCGCCTCGTCACCGGGCCGGAACGCGGTGAGCAGCGCGGTCAGCCGGGCCGCCGTCGATGCGGCGTGGTTCCGGTCAGCGGGACACATACGTTGATAATGCCGTACCGCGGGGAGCAGCGTCTTGCACCATGAGCGAATCGGCAGCGGTGGCCGCCATCGTCGGCCCCGGCAACATCGGCACCGACCTGCTCGCCAAGCTGCGCCGCAGCGAGCGGATCGACGTGCGATACATGGTCGGCATCGACCCCGACTCCGACGGGCTGCGCCGGGCACGCGAGCTGGGTGTCGAGGCGTCGGCGGAGGGCGTCGACTGGCTGCTGGCCCAGCGGGTGCGCCCCGACCTGGTGTTCGAGGCGACCTCGGCGAGAGCGCACCTGGCCGCCGCGCCACGCTACGCCGAGGCGGGCATCCAGGCGATCGACCTGACGCCCGCGGCCGTCGGGCCGTTCACCTGCCCCGTGGTGAACCTGCCCGACCAACTCGACGCGCCGAACCTCAACCTGATCACCTGTGGTGGCCAGGCCACCATCCCGATGGTGCACGCGGTCAGCACGATCACGCCGGTGCCCTACGCCGAGATCGTGGCGTCGGTGTCCTCGCGTTCGGCGGGTCCGGGCACCCGCGCCAACATCGACGAGTTCACCCAAACCACCGCGCGCGGTCTCGAGATCGTCGGCGGCGCCGACAAGGGCAAGGCGATCATCATCATCAACCCGATGGAACCGCCGATGATCATGCGGGACACGGTGTTCTGCGCGATCGGCCCCGACGCCGACCGTGACGCCGTCGCCGAATCGGTGCACCGCATGGTCAGCGATGTACAGACCTACGTGCCCGGCTACCGGCTCACCGCCGACCCGCAGTTCGACGACCCGAGGCCGGAGTGGAACGGCATGGCGAGGGTCGCGGTGTTCCTGGAGGTCGAGGGCAACGGCGACTACCTGCCGCCCTACGCGGGCAACCTGGACATCATCACCGCCGCGGCGGCCAAGGTCGGCGAGTTGCTCGCCGAGCGCATCGTGGAAAGCAGGGGAGTGCGGGCATGAGCGAGCGGGTACGGCTGGTCGACACCACGCTGCGCGACGGCAGCCACGCGATGGCGCATCAGTTCACCGAGGCGAACGTGCGCGACACCGTGCGCGCGCTGGACACCGCTGGGGTCTCCTTGATCGAGGTGACTCACGGCGACGGGCTGGGCGGGTCCACCTTCAACTACGGATTCTCCAAAGTGGACGAGCGGGTGCTGATCGCCGCGGCGGTCGAGGAGGCCAAGCGCGCCACGATCGCGGTGCTGCTGCTGCCGGGGCTGGGCACCGTCACCGACATGAAGGCCGCCGCCGACCTCGGCGCGGGTGCCGTGCGCATCGCCACCCACTGCACCGAGGCGGACGTGTCCATCCAGCACTTCGGAGAGGCACGCAAGCTCGGGCTGGAGACCGTGGGCTTCCTGATGCTGGCGCACATGTCCACCCCGGAGGAGTTGGCCAAGCAGGCCCGCATCATGGTGGACGCCGGTTGCGAGTGCGTGTACGTGGTGGACTCGGCAGGAGCGCTGATCCTGGAGGACGCCTCCGACCGGGTGGCCGCGCTGGTCGCCGAGGTCGGCGGCAGCGCACAGGTCGGTTACCACGGGCACCAGAACCTCAGCTTCGGTGTCGCCAACTCCGTGCTGGCCTACCGCGCGGGAGCCAGGCAGATCGACGGCTCGCTTGCCGCTCTCGGTGCGGGCGCGGGCAACTCGCCCACCGAGGTACTGGCCGCGACCTTCGAGCGGCTCGGTGTGGAGACCGGTGTGGACAAGGACGTGCTGATGGCGGCCGCCGAGAACGTCGTCAAGCCCTACATCACCCGGCTTCCCGTCATGGACCGCTCGTCGATCGTGCAGGGGTTCGCCGGGGTCTACTCCAGCTTCCTGCTGCACGCCGAACGCGCGGAGCAGCGCTACGGGGTGCCCGCGCACGAGATCCTGTACGAGGTGGGCAGGCGCCGCTACGTGGGCGGGCAGGAAGACATGATCATCGACATCGCGCTGCGGCTGGCCGAGCGCGGCGCGGGCAAGTGATCAGGAGTGCAGCGCGTTCGCGCCGAGCACCAGACGCACGCAATGGGCGATGAGGCGTTGCCTGCTGACGTCGAGCGTGCCCGCGAGGTAGCCGATGAACAGGTTGGCGAGCCCACCCACCAGCGCCGTCGCGGTCATGGCGCGGTCACGCTCGTCGACCCGGTCGGACAGCTGCTCGCGCACCAGTTCGGCGAACATCGGCAGCCGCTGGCTGCCGTAGCGGCTCAGCGCGGGGTCGGCCAGCGGCGCGAGCAGCAGCACCCGGCCCTTGCGCGGGTCGTCCAGGATCAGTGTGACGAAGGCCGTGACCGCCGCCTCGGCGCGCTTGGCCGGTGTCGGCTCCGCCGAGGTGACCGCCTCCACGAGCGCACGGTGGGCCAGCGCGACCACGTCGTCGTAGACGGCGAGGATGAACTCGTCGCGGTCGGCGAAGTTCTCGTAGAAATAGCGCTCGGTGAGCTTGGCCTGCCTGCACGCGGCCCGCACGCTGACCGCGCCGCTGTCACCGGTGCCGAGCAACTGGACCCCGACGTCGAGGAACCGTCGCCGCCGTGCCGCCTTGCGGTCCGCCAGCGTGGTGCCCGCCCAGGTTCGCTCCGTTCCCGACATGCGCCCACCCTAGGCCAGACAATTGACTACGGTCGTTGTCAATCATAGCCTGAGCTCATGACGACCGCCGAACCTCTCGGACCCGACTCGCTGACCTGGCGCATCTTCGGTGACTGGCGTGGCCTGCTGATCGCGCTGTGGGCGGGCTCCATGCAGAACATGCACCCCGAACTCGGTGCGGGTGTGGAGCAGCATTCGAAGTTCTTCGACGAGCGCTGGCAGCGGTTGTACCGCTCGCTGTATCCCATCGGTGGCGTGATCTACGACGGGCCGCGCGCGCAGCGTACGGCCGTGCAGGTGCGCGGATACCACGACACCATCAAGGGAGTGGACTCGCGTGGCCGCCGCTACCACGCCCTGAACCCCGACACCTTCTACTGGGCACACGCCACCTTCTTCGTGAGCACACTGCTCATCGCGGAGCACTTCATGGGCGGGCTCACCGAAGCGCAGCGGCGCAAGCTGTTCGACGAGCACGTCCAGTGGTACCGGCTGTACGGCATGAGCATGCGTCCGGTGCCCAAGACCTGGGAGGACTTCCAGCGGTACTGGCACCACATGTGCACCGAGGTGCTCGAGGACAACAAGGCCACCCGTGACGTGCTCGACATCTCCCGCATCGCCAAGCCACCGGTGCTGCGGCTGCTGCCCGACACACTGTGGAAACTGCTGCGTGTGCCGATCGCGAAGGGGTTCGTGTGGCTGACCGTCGGCATGTACGACCAGCCGGTGCGAGACCTGCTCGGCTACCGCTGGTCCAGCCGCGACGCCAGGCTGCACCGGCTCGTCGGCCGCGCGATCAACGCCGCGTTCACCCTGGTGCCGTTCGAGCGGCGTTATCATCCCCGGGCCAGGGCGGGCTGGCGCCGCGCGTTCGGCAAGGACTCCGCCGACGCGCCACTGGTCGAGACCCCGGCCAGGAACCTGCCTCCCGTGCACGAACGGGACTGGCCGACGCATTACTCACCCGCCGTGTGAAGGGAAGGCAAGCGTGAAACTCGGCTACCACATCGGATACTGGTCCTCCGGCCCGCCGGAGGGCGCGGTCGAGGCCATCCGGACAGCGGAGGAGTTGGGCTTCGACTCGGTGTGGACGGCCGAGGGCTACGGCTCCGACGCGCTGACGCCGCTGGCCTGGTGGGGAGCGGCGACCTCCCGCATCAAGCTGGGCACCAACATCGTGCAGATGTCGGCACGCACCCCCACGGCCACCGCGATGGCGGCGATGACGCTGGACCATCTCAGCGGCGGCCGGTTCGTGCTCGGCCTCGGCGCGTCGGGGCCGCAGGTGGTGGAGGGCTGGTACGGCCAGCCCTATCCCAAGCCGCTGGCACGCACCCGCGAGTACGTCGAGATCGTGCGCAAGGTCGTGGCCAGGGAGCAACCCGTCACCCACGACGGCCGCTTCTACCAACTGCCGCTGCGGGACGGCACCGGGCTCGGCAAGCCGTTGAAGGCCACCGTGCATCCGCTGCGCAGGCACATCCCGATCTACCTCGCGGCGGAGGGGCCGAAGAACGTCGCGCTGTCGGCGGAGATCTGTGACGGCTGGCTGCCGCTGTTCTTCTCCCCCAGAAGCGACGACTTCTACCGTGGTGCGCTGCGGGAGGGATTCGCCAGGCGCGGCGAGCAGCCCGCCGACTTCGAGGTCGCCGCCTCGGTGCCGGTGATCGTGCACGACGACGTCGAGCAGGCCGCCGACCTCATCCGCCCGGCGCTGGCGCTCTACATCGGCGGCATGGGCGCGAAGACGATGAACTTCCACCACGACGTCTTCGCCAGGATGGGCTACCAGGACGTGGCGGACAAGGTCCAGGAGTTGTACCTGGGCGGGAACAAGGCCGAGGCCGCCGCCGCGATCCCCACCAGTCTGATCGAGGACACCTCGCTGATCGGTCCGCCCGCCAAGATCCGCGAGGAGTTGGCGGCGTGGGAGGAGTCCGTGGTGACCACCCTGCTGCTACGCGGCGACGCCGCGATGCTGCGCAAGGTCGCCGACGTCCTGTCCTGATCCGGTGCGCGCGGCGGGGTGGCTACCGCCGCGGGGGGAAGTAGTGCCACTATTCCCCCAATCGAACGACCGCCGGGGAGGGCCATGTCCACGCTGGGCACACGAACGCGGCTTGGCTACTCCCTCGGGTCGTTCGTCACCGGAGCCTTCGGCACCGTCCCCGGCCTGCTGCTGCTGCCGTACCTGACCGACACGATGGCGGTACCCGCGGCCGCGGCGGGGGCGATCGTGCTGCTGCCCAAGGCATGGGACGTGCTGTTCAACCCGATCGCGGGCCGAATCTCCGACGCCGACCTGCTGCGCAAGGGCAGCAGGCGCCGCTCGGTACTCGCGGGCGGGCTCGCGCTGGCCTTGGCGTTCGCGGCGCTGTTCGCCCATCCCGGTTTCGGCAGCGTGGCCGCGGACGCGGCCTATGTGGTGCTGGCGTTCTTCCTCTGCGCCACCGCCTTCGCGTTCTTCCAGGTGCCGTTCAACGCGCTGCCTGCGGAACTGACCGAGGGCTACCACGAGCGCACCCGGCTCACCACCTGGCGCATCGCCGTGCTCGCGCTGGCGATCCTGGTCTCGGGCGCGGTCGCGCCTGCCATCGCCAGCGGAATCGGCGGTGTGGGTGGCTACCGTGCGATGGGCGGGTTCGTCGCCGTGCTGATCGTGGCAGGAACTCTCAGCGTCTACTTCGGCATCCGGCGCGCCCCCGTCGGCAGGCTGCGTGCGCCCACCCCCACCTGGCGGGCACTGCTGGCGACCATGCGGGCGTGGCGATCGTTTCGCTGGCTGCTCGCCGTCTACTTCGTGCAGGCGCTCGGTGTGGCCACGCTGCTGGCCGGGGTGAGCTACCTGGCCCGCTTCGTGCTCGGCGACGCCGACCTGCAGTCGTTGCTGTTCGCCGGGTTCGTCGCGCCCGCGCTGCTGGTGATGCCGGTGTGGGACCGGATAGGCCGCTCCGGCGGCAAACTCGCGGGCTTCCGCGTGGCCTCCGCCCTGTTCGCGGTGGCGCTGATCGGACTCGTGTTCGCCAGGGCACTGCCGATCGCCGCGGTGTTCGGCTTCGTCGCGATCGCGGGCATCGGCTACGCGGGTATCCAGGTCTTCCCGCTGGCCATCCTGCCCGACCTCATCACGGCCGAGGAAGAACGCACGGGCGCCACCAGGGCGGGCGTGACCGCCGGGGTATGGACGGCGGCGGAAACGCTCGGGCTGGCACTCGGCCCGGGCATGTTCGGCCTCGTGCTGGCCGCCGGGGGTTACGTATCGAGTTCGGAGGGCACGGTGACACAACCCGACAGCGCACTCACCGCGATCACGCTGGGCTTCTCGGCGTTGCCGGCGGTACTGATCGCGGCAGGCATCCCGTTGCTGCGGCGCAGCGTGCTCGAGGCCGAGCCACGCAAGGCCGAGGCGACGGCATGACTCACGGTATGACTCACGGCAAGAGCGACGGCATGAACGGCGGCACGAACGGCGGCAAGAGTATCGACGACGTGCTCGCCGAACTGCGGGCGCTGCGGGAAACCGACCTGCCGACCCACGGCGGCCGCACGCTCGCCTACGTCTACGACAGCGGGCTGGCCGAGGTCGGCGAACTCGGCGAACGCGCACACGCGTTGGCGTCGTCGGCCAACGGGCTCGATCCGACCGCGTTTCCCAGCCTGCTGCGGATGGAGAACGACCTCGTGGCCACGGCCGCGCGGCTGCTGGGCGGGGACGAACGTACCGTCGGCTCGGTCACCTCCGGCGGCACCGAGTCCTGCATGCTCGCGGTACTGGCCGCCCGCGAAGGCGCCAAGCAGCGCACGAGCACACCGAACATCGTGCTGCCCAGCACGGCGCACGCGGCGTTTCGCAAGGCCGCGCACCTGTTCGGGCTGCGGGCGGTACACGTCGCGGTGGACGAGAAGACCTTCCGTGCCGACCCGGCGGCGATGGCGGCCGCCATCGACGACGACACCGTGCTCGTCGTGGCGAGCGCCCCCTCCTACGCGCACGGCGTGGTGGACCCGATTCCGGACATCGCCGCCGAAGCGGCCCGACGGGGGGTGCGCATGCACGTCGACGCGTGCATCGGCGGCTGGGTGCTGCCGTACCTGCGCCGCCTCGGCGACGAGGTACCCCCGTTCGACCTCGCGGTGGAAGGGGTCACCAGCATCTCGGTGGACCTGCACAAATACGCCTACTGCCCCAAGGGCGCCTCCGTGCTGCTGCACGCCGACGCCCGACTGCGCGGCGGACACTACTTCGCCAGCGCCGACTGGCCCGGCTACACCATGCTCAACACCACGCTGCAGTCCACCCGTTCCGGCGGGCCGCTGGCCGCGGCATGGGCCGTGGTGCGCTATCTCGGCGACGACGGATACCTGCGGCTGGCACGCGACACCCGCACCGCGACCGAGCGGATCAGAACCGGCGTCGACGGCGTCGAGGGGCTGCGCGTGCTGGGCTCGCCCGACGCCACCCTGCTCGCCGTGACCAGCGAGGACGGCGCCGACTTCGACCTGTTCACCGTCGCCGACGAGATGGCGCTTCGAGGCTGGTACGTGCAGCCGCAGTTCGGCCACGGCTCCTCGCCGGTGAACCTGCACCTGACGATCACGGCCGCCAACCACGGCGACGAGGACGGCTTCCTCACCGACCTCGCCGACGCGGTGGCGGCGGCACGCGCGGCGGGTCCCGTGGTCGTGGCCGAGGAGATGCGGACCCTGATCGGCGCCATCGATGCGGACACGCTGACCGCCGAGCAGTTCGAGGGGCTGCTGCAGGCCGCGGGGCTCGACGTCGCGGGCGGGCTTCCCGACCGCATGGCACAGGTCAACGCGCTGCTGCAGGCCGCGCCCGCCCGGCTGCGGGAGCGGGTGCTACTGGAGTTCCTCGGGCTGCTCTACCGCCCGCACCGCGGGTAGCCGCGCGGGACCGCTCACCGGTGGGTGCGTTGTGATGTTGGCGGCACATCCACCGGCCCGGCACGGGTCGGGCCGGGGCTGACGGCATGCTTGGCGCATGCCTCAGGAGCAGCACTACCTCGCCGGGCTGGACCTCGCCGGGCGCAGGGTCGTCGTGGTCGGCGGCGGCAGCGTCGCGCAGCGCAGACTGCCTCGGCTGGTGCGCGCCGGTGCGGCCGTGGAGGTCGTCGCACCGCACACCACCGCATCGGTGAGCGCCATGGCCGACACGGGCGAGCTCACCTGGCACCGGCGCCGCTACGCCGAGGGTGACCTCGACGGCGCGTGGTATGCGATGGCCTGCACCGATGACGCCGCCGTGAACGCCGCCGTGTGCCAGGAGGCACAGCGGGCCAGGGTGTTCTGCGTGCGCGCCGACGCCGGTGTCGAAGGCAGCGCGGTCACCCCGGCCACGGGCGAGCACGACGGGCTGCTGCTCGGTGTCCTTTCCGGTGGGAACCCGCACCGCTCCTCGGCGGTGCGCGACGGCCTGCTCGACGCGCTGCGGACGCGCACCGTCGCCGATCCCGGCGAGGACGTCCGGCCGCAGGACGGCGGTTCGCGGGCGGGAGTGGCGCTGGTCGGCGGCGGGCCCGGTGACCCGGAACTGATCACCGTGCGCGGGCGCAGGCTGCTGGCCAGGGCCGATGTGGTGGTCGTCGACCGGCTCGCGCCGCGCGAACTGCTGGACGAGTTGCCGCCGCACGCGGAGGTGGTGGACGCCGCGAAGATCCCCTACGGCCGCGCGGCCAGCCAGGACGTCATCAACCGCGTGCTCGTCGAACGCGCGCAGGCGGGCAAGTTCGTGGTGCGGCTCAAAGGCGGCGACCCCTACGTGTTCGGCCGCGGCTTCGAGGAGGTGCTGGCCTGCGCGCGGGCGGGCGTTCCCGTGACCGTCGTGCCCGGCATCACCAGTGCCTTCGCCGTCCCCGCCGTGGCCGACGTGCCGGTGACCCATCGCGGCGTGGCGCACGAGGTGGTGGTGGTGTCCGGCCACGTCCCACCAGGGCACGAGCAGAGTTTGGTGGACTGGGAAGCGCTCGGCAGGCTGCGAGGCACGGTCGTGCTGATGATGGGGGTCGAGCGCATCGAGTTGTTCGCCGACGCGCTGCTGTCGGCGGGCAGGGCAGCCGACACACCGGTGGTGATGGTCGCCGACGGCACGATGCACACCCAGCGGGTGGTGCGCTCGACGCTGAGCCGGATCGCGGCCGACGCCGCCGACGCGGGCATCCGGCCACCCGCGGTCACGGTGATCGGTCCGGTCGCGGGCCTGCTGGACGGCGATGGCAGCGGCCCACGAAACCGGTGATGGCCTCGGTCAGCCTCGATGGTTGCAGGCGCAGTTCGACGGGACTGCGTGCCTGCACGAACTCCGCGTCCGGCAGGTCGGCGGCGAGCGTGTCGGCGTCGCCGAACGGATGCACGGGATCACGCTCGTGACCGATCACCAGCGTCGGCGCCTTGATGCGCCCCCGGATCTCCTTGGGCGGTGCGATGCGGCCGAAGAACACCCCGTGCAGCAGCGCCGCCATGGCGGCGGGCCGCTGGTCGAGCGTGTCGGTGACGACGTCGATCCACTGGTTGCCGTGCGGCACCCTGCGCGCGGCGGCGCCGACCGCCCGTACGGTGAACGGCAGAAACCGGGCCGCGAACAGCAGCGGGCCGAACGTGAGCAGGCCCGCGACCAGCGCGTTGTCCAGCACCGGCATCTCGATCAGCAGGCCGAGCACGCGCTCGGGTGCCTCGACGGCCACCTCGAGCGCCACGTTGGCGCCCAGCGAGGTACCGCCGACCACCGCGCGCCGCACCTTCAGGTGGTCCAGCAACGCCAGGGTCTGCCCCGCGAACGCGGGCATCGAGTACGACCAGGACTGCTCGGGCCGGTCGGAGTCGCCGTGGCCCAGCAGGTCGAGCGTCACGACCCGGTAGCCGGCCGCGGCGAGTTCCCTGGCCAGCGGCGCGTGCATGCGGCGGGTGAACATGATCCCGTGGGTGAGCACGATCACCTCGTCGCCGTAGCCGTACTCGGTGTAGGCCAGCCGGTGGCCGAGGTGCTCGAACGACCCGGCCAGCTCCAGTGGCGGCGTGTCGTCTCGCCGCGGTGGGGACGCGAAATCGGTGGCGGGGACGGTACTCATGTGGCCAAGGCTAACGTGGCTGGCCCGCTGCCAACGACGTACGCGAGGATGTGAGCCATGACGGAAAGCCAGCCCGCGGGTCAGCAGAGCCCGCGATCAGTCGCCGACCTGCCCGCTCTCGTCTCGCTCGGCGTGGAGCTCGACGGCCGGGTCGCGGAGGTCACGCTGCTCGGCCCCAACAAGGGCAACGCCATGGGGCCGGACTTCTGGCGTGAGCTGCCGCTGGTGTTCGGCGCGCTGGACGCCGACCCGCAGGTCCGGGCCATCGTGCTCACCGGCAGCGGGAAGCATTTCTCCTACGGGCTGGACCTGCCCGCGATGCTGCCGTCGTGGTCGGAGTACCTCTCCGGAGAGGCGCTGGCCAAGGCAAGGCTGGGGCTGCTCGACGAGATCCGCAGGCTGCAGGACTCGGTGTCCTCGATCGCGGCCACCCGCAAACCGGTGATCGCGGCCGTGTCCGGGTGGTGCGTGGGCGGCGGTGTCGACGTGATCAGCGCCGCGGACATCCGGCTCGCCAGCGCGGAGGCGAAGTTCAGCGTGCGGGAGGTGAAGGTCGCCATCGTCGCCGACGTCGGCAGCCTGCAGCGGCTGGCTTCCATCGTCGGTGAGGGCCACCTGCGCGAGCTTGCCCTCACCGGCAAGGACATCGACGCCGCCCGCGCCGAGAAGATCGGGCTCGTCAACGACGTCTACCCCGACCGCGACTCGGTGCTGGCCGCTGCGCGGGAGCTGGCGGCCGAGATCGCCGCCAATCCGCCGCTTGTCGTGCAGGGCGTGAAGGAGGTCCTCGCTGTCAACACCGAGGAGCGGGTGCGCGCGGGACTGCGCTACGTCTCGGCATGGAACGCGGCGTTCCTGCCCAGCAAGGACCTCGGCGAGGCGGTGCAGGCGTTCACGCAGCGGCGCGAACCCGACTTCACCGGCGAGTGACCGTCGGCGCCCGTGCGGGCGAGGTCTCCAGGCGGAGGTGACGCGCGCGGCACCTGGCGGCGACGATGAGCACACCGACAGCGGCAGACCGACAGGGGCATGCCGAGCAGGTAGCAGACGCAGGGAGAGCATCGTGGGCAACGACGCCGACGCGGCGGTTCACCGGCGGTTCCGGGAAGCAAGGGACTACCTCCTTCACAACCGTGAGGACTACGCCACCGCGTACGCGAACTTCGAGTGGCCGAGGTTCACCGAGTTCAACTGGGCGCTGGACTGGTTCGACCAGATCGCTGCCGACCCGGCCAACGAGAGCCGCTACGCGCTGTGGATCGTCGAGGAGGACGGCTCGCAGGGCCGCTGGACCTTCCCCGAGCTCTCCCGAAGGTCGAGCCAGGTGGCGAACTGGTTGCGGCAACGCGGGGTTCGGCGCGGCGACCGCCTCATCCTGATGCTGGGCAACCAGGTCGAGTTGTGGGAAACGATCCTGGCCGCGGCCAAGCTGGGTGCTGTCATCATCCCCGCATCGACGTTGCTCGGTCCGGCCGACCTGCGCGACCGAGTCGACCGCGGCGACGCTCGGCACGTCGTGATCCGCTCGGCGGACACCGAGAAGTTCGCCGAGGTGCCCGGTGACTACACGCGAATCGCGGTGGGCGAGCCGGTTTCCGGTTGGCATTCCTTCGCGGCGGCCTACTCCGCCGACGCCGCGTTCAGCCCGGACGGGCCGACCGGCGCGGACGATCCGCTGCTGCTGTACTTCACCTCCGGCACCACCGCGAAGCCGAAACTGGTGCAGCACACCCATGTTTCCTACCCCGTCGGGCATCTGTCGACGATGTACTGGCTTGGGCTCGAGCCCGGTGACGTGCACCTCAACATCTCCTCGCCGGGCTGGGCCAAACACGCGTGGAGCAACGTGTTCGCGCCCTGGAACGCCGAGGCCACGGTGTTCCTCTACAACTACACCCGGTTCGACGCCGACGCGCTGATGGCGCAACTGGACCGATGCGGAGTCACCAGCTTCTGCGCACCGCCGACCGTGTGGCGCATGCTCATCCAGGCCGACCTGTCGGCGTTGCGCAAGCCGCCGACGAAGGTCGTCGGGGCGGGGGAGCCGCTCAACCCCGAGGTGATCGAGCAGGTCCGCAAGTCCTGGGGGGTGACCATCCGGGACGGCTTCGGGCAGACCGAGACCAGCGTGCAGATCGCGAACACCCCGGGCCAGCCGGTGAAGCCGGGGTCGATGGGCCGCGCGGTGCCGGGGTTTCGGGTCGTGCTGCTCGACCCGGTCAGCG
This sequence comes from Saccharomonospora marina XMU15, assembly GCF_000244955.1. Taxonomy (GTDB): domain Bacteria; phylum Actinomycetota; class Actinomycetes; order Mycobacteriales; family Pseudonocardiaceae; genus Saccharomonospora_A; species Saccharomonospora_A marina. The sequence goes on from NZ_CM001439.1 coordinate 2,875,961, forward strand.
GCGAACCCTCCTCGGAGGGCGAGATCTGTCTGGACCTCACACACCGGCCGGTGGGGCTGATGGCAGGCTACGCCGACGACGACGAGCGCACCGCCACGGCGTTCGCGGGAGGGTACTACCACACCGGTGACGTCGGCTCGATCGACGAGAACGGCTACATCACCTACGTCGGCCGCACCGACGACGTGTTCAAGGCCTCCGACTACCGCATCTCACCCTTCGAACTGGAGAGCGTGCTGCTGGAGCACCCCGCGGTGGCCGAGGCGGCCGTGGTGCCCTCGCCCGACCCGATCCGGCTGGCGGTTCCCAAGGCCTACGTCGTGCTCGCCGCCGGGCACGAGCCCAGCGGCGAGACCGCGGAGTCGATCCTGCGGTTCTGCAGGCAGAACCTGGCGCCCTACAAGCGCATCCGCAGGCTGCAGTTCGCCGACCTGCCCAAGACGATCTCCGGCAAGATCCGCAGGGTGGAGCTTCGGGGCAGGGAGAACGAGGCGGGCGAGCGCAGGCAGCAGGGGGAGTACCGCGAGGAGGACTTCCCCGGTCTGAAGTCCTGAGCCGCACGCCCGTTGCGGTCACTCGCAGTAACGGCAGGCCCGGCCGGTGACCCTTCTACTGTGGACGGTTGGCCCGCCGGGTCCGGTGCGGGCCGCGGTCGCGTGGTGGCAGAATCACCTTCGAGCTAACGGATCGCGCCCCACGGCCGATAGCGTCGACGGGCGCGTGCACGGATGTGTAGAGCCGCGCTCACGGGTTACCCCCACAGTGAACAACCGGAACCGAGCACAGGCAGTGATGAGGACCGAACGAGACTACGAGAACGAGGCGCCGGAGCCGCCCACCACACCGTGCACAGTGGTGTGGAGCCAAGGCAGGCCCTACGTGCTCGAGAGCGGCCCCGGGCGGCCGCGCTGGATGGGCACGGACAGCCACGGCAGGCCGCAGGCGCTGACCGGGGAGGACCTGCGGCGGCGGGGCTGGAGTTACCGCCGCGCCAGGTGAACGGCGGCAGGCCGGGTGCCGCTACCGTGAACGGGTGAGCGATGCCCAGCCTGCCGACTCGGCGGAGCCGGTCGGCGTGACCGGTGATCGAGAACCCTCGCTCGTCGGCCAGTTGCTGACCGTACCCAACATCCTTTCGCTGCTGCGGCTGGCCGGGGTTCCGGTGTTCCTGTGGCTGTTGCTCGGTCCGGAGGAGGACGGGTGGGCGCTCGCGCTGCTGGTGGTCAGCGCGCTGACCGACTGGCTCGACGGCAAGCTGGCGCGCTGGCTGGACCAGGCGAGCAGGCTCGGCCAGTTGCTCGATCCCGCCGCGGACCGGCTCTACATCATGGCCACGCTGGTGGCGTTCCTGCTTCGCGAGATCGTTCCGTGGTGGCTGGTCGCCGCGCTGGTGGGCAGGGAGCTGATCGTCGGTCTGGCTCTGCTGGTTCTCGGCAGGTACGGCTTCGGCCCACCCGAGGTGACCTACGCGGGCAAGGCGGCGACGTTCGGGCTGATGTACGCGCTGCCGTTGCTGCTCGTCATCCAGGGGGAGTCGCAGGTGGCCGAGATCGCTCGCCCGTTCGCCTACGCGTTCACGGCGTGGGGTTGCGCGCTGTACCTGTGGTCGGGAGCGCTGTATGTGCTGCAGACCGGCAGAGCCGTTTCGAGCGTTCGATCCGGCGTGGCGTTGTGCGAGGATTCGGGCGGCGAGGACCGGTGACGAGCAGGAAAGGGGACGCCAGTTGTCCACTCCGGAAGAGCTGCGCTACACCGAGGAGCACGAGTGGGTCGCCGTGCTCGACGAGGAGCGGGTGCGGGTCGGGATCACCGAGTACGCGCAGGACCAGCTCGGTGACGTGGTGTTCGTCGACCTGCCGGAGATCGGCCGCCAGGTGGACGCGGGGGAGGTGTTCGGCGAGGTCGAGTCGACCAAGAGCGTCTCGGAGCTGTTCGCCCCGCTGGACGGGGAGGTCGTGGCTGTCAACGACGCGGTGGCCGAAACCCCGGAGTTGATCAACAGTGACCCCTACGGAGAGGGCTGGCTGATCGAGCTGAGGCTCAGCGACGCGGGCACGGTGGAGGGGCTGCTCGATGCCGAGGCCTACCAGCGCGTGACTCAAGGCTGATCAGGGAGCCCCGGCACTGCCCGGCGACCACGCACGGTACGTTGGCTACACCACGTTTTGCCCACAACACTTCAGTGCGTAAGGAGAGCTCAGGTGAGCACGAACGACGGGCCCGGCGTTCCCCCGGAGCAGTCTCCGGAGCGGACTTCCGTATTCCGGGCCGACTTCCTGTCGGAAGGGGAGGGCCAGGAGGCGCCTGCGGTGGAGCCGCAGGACGCCGGTGTCGACGCGCTGCCGGCGGGCTCCGCACTGCTGGTGGTCAAGCGCGGCCCCAACGCGGGCTCCCGCTTCCTGCTCGACCGGGACACCACGAGCGCGGGCCGTCATCCCGACAGTGACATCTTCCTGGACGATGTCACCGTTTCTCGCCGCCACGCCGAGTTCCGCCGTGAGGGCGGCGAGTTCGTCGTGATCGACGTCGGCAGCCTCAACGGGACCTACGTCAACCGGGAACCGGTCGACCAGGCCGTGCTCGCGGGCGGCGACGAGGTCCAGATCGGCAAGTTCCGCCTCGTCTTCCTCACCGGCCCGGGACACGGGGGCCAGGGGGCACGGTGACGGCTGCCGGCCGGCCGCAGCGCGACGGGTTGAGCATCGGGGCGGTCCTGGCGCAGTTGCGCAAGGACTTTCCCGACGTGACCATTTCCAAGATCAGGTTCCTCGAGTCGGAGGGGCTGGTCCGGCCTGCCCGCACACCGTCCGGTTATCGCCAGTTCACCGCCGCCGACGTGGAGCGGTTGCGTTTCGTTCTCGCGGCACAACGCGATCACTACCTTCCGCTGAAGGTCATCAAGGAACAGCTGGACGCGGCCGACAGCGCCTCGCACCCCGACAACCCGGGTCCACGCCTGCCGCGCAGGCTGGTCTCGCTCGCCGCTCCCGGTGACGGCGAGCTCGCGGGTATGCCGACACCCGACGACTTCGTCGGCGACCACGAGACCAGGCTGACGCGGGACGAACTGCTCGCGCGGGCGGGAATCGACGACGACCTGCTCGACGAGCTGCGACAGTACGGGCTGCTGCGCCCGGTCGCGCCGGAGCTCTACGACTCCGACGCCGTGCGCGTGGCCCAGACCGTGAAGAAGATGACGGAGTTCGGCATCGAGCCCAGACACCTGCGCGCCTTCCGCGCCTCCGCCGACAGGGAGGTCGGGCTCGTCGAGCAGATCGTCGCGCCGCTGTCCCACCAGCGCGACGCCGAGGCCAAGGCACGAGCCGACGAGGTGGTGCGCGAACTGGCCGCACTGTCTGTCACCCTGCACACCTTGCTGGTCAAGGCCGGTATCCGGACGGTGACCGGCGGGTAGACTCGGTCGGGTGCCCGGACCAGCGTTCTCGTGTCGAGTCTGTTACGCCACATCTCGATGGTGCATCGATGTCGGGACCGATGCCGTACGGTGGGTTCGAGGTTCGCGAAAGAGCCGACGGAACTAAGTTCGTTGCGAGCACAGCGCCCGCCTGACGGGTAGCGTCGACTTTGTCGATGCGGGATCCTCGTCACAGCGCTGCTGCCCGCACGCAGGAGAGGGAGGCGAAGCCCGATGAGCGAGATGCGCGTCGTCGGCGTACGGGTCGAGCTGCCCGCGAACCAGCCGATCTTGTTGCTGCGGGAGACCGAGGGTGAGCGGTACCTGCCGATCTGGATCGGCTCGGTGGAAGCCACGGCCATCGCGCTGGAGCAGCAGGGCGTACGGCCGGCCCGGCCGCTGACACACGACCTGCTCAAGGAGGTCATCGGCGCGCTCGGCAGGGAGCTGCAGCAGGTCATCATCACCGATCTTCGGGAAGGCACCTTCTTCGCCGAGTTGGTGTTCGACGGTGACGTCCGCGTCTCAGCGAGGCCGAGCGACTCGGTGGCGCTGGCGCTGCGGGTCGGGGTGCCGATCCACGCCGAGGAGTCGGTGCTGGAGGAAGCGGGTTTGATCATCCCCGACGAGCAGGAGGACGAGGTCGAGAAGTTCCGCGAGTTCCTCGACTCCGTCTCGCCCGAGGACTTCCGCGGCGCCGACACCTGACGCCGCGGCCGCGTGCGGCCCGACCCCACCACCCGATACCGGGCAAGTCGTTGCCCCGCCCAGCCGGTCGCCGCTGCCCCGACCCCGCCCGATCTCCGGTGCTCGGTTCCCACCCGGATGAGTGATACGGGCTGAGTGATCGACACCAACCGACTCCGCCACGACATGCGCCCAAGGGTGTCCGCGCGTCGCGTTGACCCCTTGCCCGGGCGGGCTTACCGTCGAAGCCAAGACGAATCGCGCCGGTGTGATTCCGCCTGCTGGGACCGGCGTGGTGGTTGGGCGCGGTTGTCGTACCGGTCGTTCCCATCCCGGGGGCGGAGGTCTTGTTTCGCCGGCCGTGCGCCGGGCGAGAGGAGGCATGCGTGGTCGACGAGAGCCCGATCAGGGCCGCCGACGGCGAGCAGGGTGAACTCTTCCCCGACGCGTCGTTGCCGGACGAACTGGTTGGCTACCGCGGTACCGCTGCGTGCCAGATCGCGGGCATCACCTACCGGCAGCTCGACTACTGGGCCAGGACGAAACTGGTGATGCCGAGTATTCGTACCGCGCACGGCTCCGGTTCGCAGCGGCTGTACTCGTTCAAGGACATCCTGGTCCTCAAGATCGTGAAGCGCCTGCTGGACACCGGCGTCTCGCTGCAGAACATCAGGGTCGCCGTGGAGCATCTACGGGCGAGGGGTGTGCGGGACCTGGCAAGGGTGACGCTGTTCTCCGACGGTACGACGGTCTACGAATGCACCTCGCCGGAGGAGATCGTGGACCTGCTGCAGGGCGGCCAGGGTGTGTTCGGGATAGCCGTGAGCGGAGCCATGCAGGAGATCAGCGGCACCATCCACGAGTTCCCCGCCGAGCGGGCCGACGGTGGCGAGATCGCTCCCGTCGTGCCCGACGAGTTGACGCAGCGGCGCAACGCCCGCCGTACCGGCTGAACCGGCGGACGGGTCGCCCCGGAGTCACGCCCTGCGACCCCGGGGCGGTCGAGTTGTCAGGCGGGGACCTTGTCGAGGAAGCCGTACACGGCGCTGATGCGCTCACCCTCGGTGACGATCACGTCGAAGCCGATCACGACCGGTTCGCTCGCGCCGCCCTGACCGAGCCGCCACTGGAACCGGGCGATGTGGTTGTGGCCGTCGACCTGCCCACCCAGTTCGAACGACAGGCCCGCGAACTGTCGCTGGGCTCCGGCGACGAACGTGTCGATCCCGTCCCAGCCCGCGACGGAGCCGAGCGGATCGGTGTAGGTGGCCTCGGGGGTGAACAGCCGCTCGATGAGCGCCCGCCGTCGCGTGGCGTCGCCGGCGTTGAAGACCTCGAGGTAGCGCCGCGCCAGCGTGCTGAACGGTGAGGTGGGTTGCGACATGGCCGGTCCTTTCACGTGATGACCCATGTATAACGACCTATACGGCTGGTCTCCGGGTGCTGGATACCGAACCCACCGTGTCGCCACCGAGGCAGGCGTGTCGATTACCCGTGAGGTCATGGCGCGGACGAGGCAGCGCGACATAGCGTTGTGCGCCATGAGCACCGCGACGGCGGCCAGGGCGCCCCACGAACCCTTCGGCGAGCTGCTGCGACAGTGGCGCGGCCTGCGTCGCGTCAGCCAGCTCGACCTCGCCCTCACCGCGGGTGTGAGCACGCGGCACCTGAGCTTCGTCGAGACCGGCAGGGCCAAGCCCAGCAGGCGGCTGGTGCTGCTGCTCGGCGAACACCTGGAGGTGCCGCTGCGGGAACGCAACAGGTTGCTGCTCGCGGCCGGTTACGCGCCGGTCTACACCGAGACGTCGCTGGATGCCCCGGAACTGGCGGTGGCGCGGCAGGCGGTGCGCCGGTTGCTCACCGCCCACCTGCCGTTTCCCGCCGTGGCCGTCGATCGCGGCTGGAACCTGGTGGAGGGCAACGCGAGCGTGACGATGTTGCTTTCAGGGGTGTCGCCCGAGCTGCTGCGGCCGCCGATGAACGTGCTGCGAGTCACACTGCACCCCGACGGGATGGCACCGATGATCGTCAATCTGGGGGAGTGGCGTGCGCACCTGCTCGGCAGGCTACGTCGCGAGGTCGCCGCGACCGGCGACGAACGGCTGGTCGCGCTGCTGGAGGAACTGCGCGGCTACCCGTGTGAGCAGCAAGTGCCCGAGGTGGAACTGCCTGCGCCCGGCGACATCGTGGTGCCGCTGCGGCTGCGTGGCGCCGCGGGCGAGGAGTTGTCGTTCTTCAGCACCGTGGCGACGTTCGGCACCCCGCTCGACATCACGCTCGCCGAGTTGTCGATCGAGGCGTTCTACCCGGCGGACGAGGCCACAGGCAGGGCCGTCACCGCGTGGCAGGCGTGAGGCCCGCGTCGCTGAAGCCGGTCCGCTGCTCGGGCGCCACCAGGAATGCCCGGAAGGACTGCGCGGCCCGCTGCTGGACGTCGTCCACCTGCTCGCCCGCCAGCGTCACGAACGGGTAGTCGGCGCCTGCGCCCGTGGCCACCGAGCGGGCGCTCGAACCGAGCACGCCGGGCCGCTGGTTGGACAGCTGCTCGATCGAGGAGGAGGACTCGGGAATCCACGCGGCGGGCATTTCGGCGGTGGAGCCGGCGAGCAGTGAGTCGAGCACCTGCTGAGTAGGCACGGCCTCGACATCGACGTCGACGCAGTAGCCGTGCACGACGGTGCGGTTGTCGTTCCATTCCTGCGCTGCCCGCATCACCGGCTGCTCGACCGACGGTGCGACGGCGACCTGAATGGAGGTCTCGCCGTCCTGGCAGTCGGCAGCCTGTGCCTGCGCCCTGCTCTGCACGACGCCGTCGGCCCAGTTCCAGCCGAACCAACCCAGCACAAGCAGCACGACAAGGACGACACTCGCGATCGGCCACGCCGCCACGCCGCGACGGGAGGTCCTACCGATCGCCCGGTGAGTGCCGGTGGAGGTCAGCGCGTCGGACCGCTCGACGGCGGGGTGGTCGACGATGCTGTGTCTCCCCATCGGAGTCCTTTCAGTCCTCTCGACACCCGAGTGAATACGCTCGGTGAACGAAACCAAAACGTTATCACTCTATCAGCCCAGCAATGATTTCGGACTGTGACGAAAATCAGGTTCGGCTGCGTTGCTGGTCGGAGGCGTTGAGTAGCGCCCGGTAGCACTCGATCAGGCGAGCACGCAGCGGGGCCGCCCTGCGCGCGAACGATTCCTGTGCTCGGGCGTACTGGGCCCGACCCTCAGCGGTCTCGATCGGCACCGGGGAGTAACCAAGGGCGGACAGGTCGTAGGGGCTGGCCCGCATGTCCAGCTCCCGGATGTCGGCCGCGAGTTCGAAGCAATCGCCGAGCAGCTCGGCCGAAACGCTGACACCGAGCTTGTACGCCCACTTGTACAGATCCATCCCGACATGCAGGCAGCCGGGCTGGTCGAGGTCGGGTTGGGTCTGCCTGGTGGGCCGAAGCGCGTTCAGCGGGCGGGCCGCGTCGGTGAAGAACCGGAAGGCGTCGAAGTGCCCACAGCGCACGCCGAGTGACTCCAGCACCTCGTCGGTGCCCGCCGAGCCGAGCCGCAGCGGAAGTTGCGGGTGCCGAAGCCGCTGGGGTGACTCCCGGTAGACCATGGCCCACTCGTGCAGCCCGAAGCAGCTCAGCCTCGGTGGTCGCCGCGCGGTCGCCTCCAGCAGCGCCAACGTGCGCTCGGCGGCCCTGCCCCTGGCCGCGGTGAGGGTGGCTTCGTTCACCGCCACGCCGCCCGCGACCTCGTGATACCCGCCGCGCCGCAGGAAACGGGCGGCCGAGGGGCCTTCGAGAACCACGCCGGGGCCCGGCTGCCAGCGCTCCAGGTGCGCGGGCGGGTGCGAGTAGTAGGTGAACAGGAAGTCCAACACCGGGTGCTTGTCCCCGCTGGACCGGCGGGCGCGGTGTGGCACCGTCCAGCGACGCATCCGCTCGACGTGCGCCCGCTCGCGCCCGTGCCACTGCTGTTCGGTCAGCCGCATGGTCACCTCGTGACGTGGGTGCCGTCGCGGACGGTCCCCACGTATTCCTCCAGCAGGTCCTCCAGCGCCACGATCCCGGTCACCGTGCCGTCGCCGTCCACCGCGGCGGCAAGGTGGCTGCCCTCCCGCCGCATCGCCGACAGCGCCCTGTCCAGCCTGGCGTACAGCGGTAACTCGGTCAGCCTCCTCGTCTTGGCGGAAGGCACGGTGGTCGCTGGGTCCTCGCCGACCTGATCCAGCACGTCCTTGACATGCAGGTACCCGGAGAAGCCACCGCCGGGAGCGCGTACCGGGAACCGCGAGAACCCGGTGGACGACACCGCACGCTCCACGTCGCCGACGGTGGGGCTGGGCGGCAGCGTCGTCAACTCCGCAAGCCCCACCTGCACGTCGGCCACGGTCTTGCCAACCGACGACAGCGTCTGGCTCAGCCTGCGGTGCTCGGAGTGTTCCAGCAGGCCCTCCCGCCGCGACTCGCTGAGCAGGGCGGCGAGTTCGTCGGAGGTGTAGCCGGTTTCCACGGCGTCCCTTGGCTGCACCTTGAACAGCCGCAGCAGCGAGTTGGCAACGCCGTTGAGCACCCAGATGAACGGGCTCACCACCCGCACCCACAGCACGTGCGGCGGCACCAGCCACAGCGCGAGCCGCTCCGGCTCCGCGATGGCCAGGTTCTTGGGCACCATCTCGCCGATGAGGACGTGCAGCAGCGTGAGGGCGATCAGGGTGACGGCGAAGGCCACGGCGTGCACCACGTAGCCGGGCAGCGGCAGCCCCACCACCGTCACCAGCGCCTCCAGCTGGTGCGCCACTGCGGGCTCGCCGAACAACAGCAGCAACAGCGAGGAGATCGTGATGCCGAGTTGGGCGCCCGCCAGCATCGCGGAGACGTTGCGGCCCGCCTTGAGCACGATCCTCGCCCGCGTCTTGCCCTGCTCCAGCAGCGCCTCGAGGCGGTCACGGCGTGAGGAGATCAGCGAGAACTCCGCGCCGACGAAGAAGGCGTTGGACAGCAGCAGGACGCCGATGAGGGCGATCGAGACCCAGTCGCTCAACCGGACCCCTCCCGTCGCTGCACGCACACCTCGGCCACGCGGTGGCGGTCCATGTCGGTCACGATCAGCCGCCAGCCGTCGATGTCCACGCGGTCGCCGACATCGGGGATCTTGCCGAGCCGCTCCAGCAGCAGACCCGCGACCGTCTCGTAGTCGCCTTCGGGCATCCGGAAGCCCGTGATGTCCAGCACCTCGTCGTCGCGCAGCTGGCCGGAGACGATCCAGCTGTCGGCGGTGATCTGCTGGGAGGTCGGCTCCTCCCGCTCGTCGTGCTCGTCGCGGACCTCGCCGACGATCTCCTCGACGACGTCCTCCAGCGTCACCAGGCCCGCCGTGCCGCCGTACTCGTCCACGACGAGCGCGAGTTGGAAGCGGGAGTCGCGGAGCCGGTCCAGCAGCGCGTCACCGGGAAGCGACTCGGGCACCGTCGGCATCGGTCGCATCAGCGAGCCGACCGCGGTGCTCTCGCGCTCGTCGGAGGGCACGGTGAAGGCCTGTTTGACGTGGACGGCGCCCTGCACGTCGTCCAGGTCCTCGCGGTAGACGGGGAAGCGGGAACGGCCGGTGGCGCGCGAAAGCGCCACCAGTTCGTTCACGTCCGCGTCGACGTGCAGTGCCTCCAGCCGCACCCTCGGTGTCATCAGCTCCGCCGCGGTGCGGTCGCCGAAGCGAAGCGAGCGGTCGAGTAACTCCGCCGTGGAGACGTCGAGGGTGCCGGACTCGGCGCTGGAGCGAACGATGGAGCCCAACTCCTGCGGCGAGCGCGCCGAGCGCAACTCCTCCTGCGGCTCCACCCCGAGTTTGCGAACCACCCAGTTCGCGCTGTTGTTCATCAGGGTGATCAGCCAGCGAAACAGCGCAGAGAACCGGGAGTGGTACCCGGCGACGGCGCGGGCGGTCTGCAGCGGGCGCGCCACGGCCAGATTCTTCGGCACCATCTCGCCGATCACCATCGAAAGCGCCGTGGCCAGGAGCATGGCGACGACCAGCGAGGTGCCTGCCGCCGCGCCCTCCGGCATGCCCAGCCCGGTCAGTGCGGGCCGTACGAACCGGCCGAGCAGCGGCTCGGCGACGTAGCCGGTGACGAGCGTGGTGATCGTGATGGCGACCTGCGCTCCGGAGAGCTGGAACGACAGCGTCCGGTGCGCCTTGAGCACCGTCTTGGAACGGCGGTCACCGACCTGCCGGACGTTGGCTTCGATCGTGCTGCGCTCGAGGGTGGTCAGTGAGAACTCGGCCGCGACGGCCAGGCCGGTGCCGACGGTGAGCAGGATGACGAACAGGGCGCCCAGCACGGTCAGCAGGATGTCCATCAGCCTGCACCACCGGCGTTCGCCTCGAGGGGGTCCGGTAAGCCGGGCTCATCGCCCGGCTCGCAACTGTCACCCGGTGACCGGGCGTCTTGCACGAGAGTGCTCACTCCTCAGTGAATACAAGCCAGCGCCTATGGTGGCGTCATCTTAACCACCTCAAACGCGGGGTGAGTTCGGCGTGTTCCCGTTCCTATGTCCCGGCGAGCCCCCGATGCCTGCGCACGCTTTCCTCCACGACGTCGAGTACCGGTTCGAGGTCGTCGGCGGGCAGCCCCATGGCCAGGTGCGACACCAGGCCCTCCAGCACCAGTTCCAGGTAGGCGGTGAGCACGTCGATGCTGACGTCGTCGCGGAGGTTGCCCGCCTCGCGCTGCCAGACGAGACGCTTGCGGGTGGCGGTGGTCAGCTGCTGCGATCGCTGCGCCCAGCGTGCCCTGAACTCCGGATCGGTGCGCAGCCTGCGCGAGACCTCCAGCCGGGTGCCGAGCCAGTCGGCCGGATGTTCGCTGCGGCCGGACAGCAGGTCGCGCATCACCTGCACGAGGCCCTGCCGCGCCACCACGTCGGCCATCCTGGCGGCGTCGTCCTCTGCGAGCGCGAGGAACAGTGATTCCTTGTCCCGGAAATGATGGAAGATCGCGCCTCGGGACAACTGGGTGGCTTCCTCGAGGCGCCGAACCGTGGCACCCTCGTACCCGTAACGGGTAAAGCACACCCGCGCGCCGTCGAGGATCTGGCGGCGGCGGGCGTCGAGATGGTCCTGACTGACCCGTGGCATCCCACGATCTTGACACCGAGACCCCATCGTCGCAATCCGTACGTACGTACTACGACGGGGCCTGCGGGGCGCGGTGTACGGCTGCCCGCGCGGCCCCGTGGAGCCGCGCGGGCAGGACGACGGTCAGGGAATTGTCAGCGTGGCAGGCTGCTCGAAGACCCGGCTCGACCTACGTGCCGCCACGAAGTCCCACGCGGTCTGCCTCGGGCGCACCCGGTCGGTGTTCCACGCGCCGAGCAGCAGCGCGACCTTGGCCTGCATCTCCGTGCGCAGCTTCAGAAACGACTCGGTCGGGTCCGCACCCACGTGGCCGAGCAGCAGCCACCACGCCCACGCGGCCGCGCCCGCGTTGGCGACGAAGTCCGGAATCACCGCGATGCCCCGCGCCGCCAGCATCAACTCGGCCTCCGGCGTTGTCGCCGAGTTGGCGGCCTCGACCACCACGCGGGCGGCCACGTCGAAGGAGTTGTCCGGGGTCAGCGCGTACGAGATCGCCGCGGGTACGAGGATGTCCGCGCTCGTTGCGACCACAGCCTGCCTCGGCAACCGCTCGACCTCGGCGGGCACCGCCGAGCGGTCGATCTCGCCGAAGGAGTTCCTCGCCCGCAACAGCGCGGGGATGTCGAGGCCGTCCGGGTGGTACAGGGTACCTTCGGCATCGGCGACCGCGACCACTCGCATGCCTGCCTCGTGCAGGTACCACGCCGCGCCGCCGCCCATCGTGCCGATGCCCTGCACCGCCACGGTCGTCTCCCGCGCGGGCCACTCCCACGCCGCCGCGGCGCCGAGGCAGGCCTGCGCCACCCCGTAGCCGCCGATGACGTCGCCGAGCAGCAGTCCGCCGGGAACGGGCGCGTTCAGCCCTGCCTGCACCCTGCGCAGCGTGCGCGCGGGATCGACGGAGCGGCGGATGGCCGCGTGATACGACTGCTCCAGCCCGAGCTTGGCGAAAACGGCGTCGATGACGTGCTGCGGCACGCCGAGGTCCTCGGCCGTCACCCAGTGCGCGTCCAGCCACGGACGCATCGCCTCGCAGAAGCGTTCCAGTACGCCGTCCGCCCTCGGGTCCTTCGGGTCGAAGTCGATACCGCCCTTGGCGCCGCCGACGGGCAGGTCGAAGGTCGCCGTCTTGGCCGCCATCCCCCTGGCCAGGTCCTCGACCTCGGACAGCGTGCAACCCGCTCGCATCCGGGTGCCCCCGGTCGCGAGTCCGGAGACCAGCGAGTGCACGACGAGGTAACCGTGCGCACCCGTCACCGGGTCGGTCCAGGTCAACCTCAACAGCGGCTCGTCAGCTTGCTGGATACCCACTCGCCTCCTCCTTCTCGCCTGGGCAGTTCCCCTCTACTGCAAGGCTGGGGCCGGGTGGCGCCGCGCGTCCAGTTAAGGATCATGCACGGTTGCGTTTAGGGTTGGTGCATGGACCTGTCGGTTCATCGCCTGCGCATGCTCAGGGAACTGCACCGCCGGGGCACCGTCACGGCGGCCGCCGCCGCGTTGCACTACACCGCCTCCGCGGTCTCGCAACAGCTCGCGCAGTTGGAGCGCGATGTCGGCGCGAAACTGTTCGAGCGGCTGGGCCGCCGGGTACAGCTCACCGAACTGGGCCTGCTGCTCACCGCGCACGCCGAGGAGATCCTCGGCGCCGTCGAGCGGGCGACGCTGGCGCTGGAGGAGGCACAGGAGAGCGTGTCGGTCCGGCTGACGGCGGGGGTGTGGGCGTCGGTGGCATCAGGCCTGTTGCCGACCGCGCTCAACTCGCTGGCGGCCGAACACCCCGGCATCGAGGTGCGCACGAGGGAACTGGCTCCCGAGGAGACCGCCGACGCGGTGCGCGACGGCTCGCTGGACTTCTCCTTCGTGCTCGACTACACCGACGTTCCGACACCGTGGGACAACGGCCTGGAGCGCGCGGCCGTGGCCGTGGAACGGCTCTACGCGGCCGTACCGGCCGCGACTGTGCCGACCAGCGCGGTGACCCTGCTGGAACTCGCCGACCAGCCGTGGATTCTGGCCAGCCCCCGCAGCCACTTCGGAAGGGCCGTGCGGGTCGCCTGCCAGCGCAGCGGTTTCGAGCCGACCATCAATCACGAGGTCGAGGAGCAGTCCACGGCGATGGCGATGGTCAGCGCGGGGCTGGGTATCACACTGGTGTCCGATCTGGGGCTGACACTGCGCCCGCCGGGGGTGGACATCGTGACGTTGACGACCCCGGTGATGCGCACGGTGTCGGTGGCCTACCGCCGTACCGCCGCGCGCCGACCCGCGCTGCAACTGGTTATCCACGCGGTGCGTGCGGCCGCGGCCGAACTGGGGCTCGGCGCGTCGGAAACGGTTCCCGGCTGAGATCCCTCGATCGGTCGCGACTGTCGTACCCCGCGTGTAGCGTCCGAAATAAGGGAGCGGGACTCCGTCGGATACCGGGGGTGGATGCGATGACAGCGGTTCGTGACAGGCTTTCCTACCCGGACGGAGCAGCCGTGGACCGTGCCGCGGTCACCGAGGAGGACGCGGAGAACGTCGCCGCGCGGGTGGTGTCCAGCCGTGCGGAGGGCGAGGCGTACGTGGCTTCGGTGTGTTTCAAACACGGCCCACCCCGGTTGCTCGGCGTCGAGATCGAGTACACCGTCCATGACGCCCACGACCCGGCCCAACCGCTGCGACCCGATCGTCTCGCCGACGCGCTCGGCTCCCACACTCCTCGGACACTTCGGCCCGGTAGCGAGGCAGCGCCCCTGCCGGGCGGGTCCACACTCACTCTCGAACCCGGTTGCCAGGTGGAGATCTCCACGGCGCCGCAGGAATCGCTTCGCGCGCTCGCGACCGTCGCCAGTACCGATCTGTGCTACGTGACCGATCTGCTCGCGCTGTCCGGGCTGCGGCTGGGAACGCAGGGTATCGATCCCGTGCGCGGTCCGAAGCGGCTACTGCCGACCGAGCGGTACGCCGCGATGGAACGCCGGTTCGCCCCGATGGGGCCCGGCGGCCTCACGATGATGTGCAGCACCGCCGCGTTGCAGGTGTGCGTCGACATCGGAGAGCGGTCACAGGCGGCGGCGAGGTGGGCCGCCGCGCACGCGCTGGGGCCGGTGCTGCTGTCGCTGTTCGCCAACTCGCGAAGGCATGCAGGCCGTGACACCGGGATGGCTTCCGCGCGCTGGCAGGCCGTCATGGACACCGAGAACGCACGTACCTACGCGCAGGGGCCGGTGGCCGATCCCGCGCAGGCGTGGGCGCGACGGGTGCTCGACACGCCGCTGATGGTTCTGCCCAGAAAGGACGGACCGTGGGACGCCCCCGCCGGCCTCACCTTCGCCGACTGGATCGAGTCGAGGGGTCCCGCGGCCGTGCTGGCTCCGCCCACCTTCGCCGACCTCGACTACCACCTCACCACGCTGTTCACCCCGGTGCGCCCGCACGGATACCTCGAGATCCGCTACCTCGACGCGCAACCGCCCGGCACCTGGCTGCATCCGGTCGCGCTGCTTTCCGCGCTGCTGGAAAACGATTCCACTGTGGACAAGGTGCTGGAGATCTGTGAACCCGTCGCGGACAAGTGGTCCGACGCCGCCCGGCACGGGCTGGCCGATCGCGCCATCTCGACCGCCGCGTTCGCGGTGGCCGACATCGGTTGCTCCGCACTGTCCACAGCAGACCTTCCTGCCGACACCATCGCCGCCATCGCCAACGACGTCGCACGCCGACTACGGCGCCGAGGAGGGAACCGACCGACATGACCACGGCACACACCGAGTCACCCAACCCGCTGCTGCGGCTGAGCCCGCAGGACCTGCGTTCGCACACCGCCAGGACCCTCGACGCCGCAAGGCGGCGCAGCCGGGCGCTGACCGACGCCGTCGACGACGAGGACCTGGTGCGCCAGCACTCCAAACTGATGTCGCCACTGGTGTGGGACCTGGCGCACATCGGAAGCCAGGAGGAGATCTGGCTGGTGCGTGACGTCGGCGGCCGCGAGCCGTTGCGGCCCGACATCGACGACCTCTACGACGCTTTCCAACATCCCAGGGCGCAGCGCCCGCAGCTGCCGCTGCTGGGGCCCGCACAGGCCCGTGCCTACGTCAGCGAGGTCCGGCAGAAGGCCTTCGACGTGCTGGAACAGGCCCCACTCGAGGGCCGCAGGCTCACCGAGGCCGCCTTCGCGTTCGGGATGATCGCCCAGCACGAGCAGCAACACGACGAGACGATGCTCGCCACCCACCAGTTGCGCGACGGGGATCCGGTGCTGCATGCGCCGCAGCCACCGCCACGCACGGTCGGTGACCTGCCTGGCGAGGTGGTGGTGCCCGCCGGGGCGTTCCTGATGGGAACGTCGGTGGAGCCGTGGGCACTGGACAACGAGCGGCCCGCCCACGAGGTGTGGGTCGACGCGTTCGCCATCGACACCTTCCCTGTCACCAACGGCCAGTTCGCCCGGTTCATCGAGTCGGGTGGCTACCAGGAACCGCGGTGGTGGAGCGAGCAAGGCTGGGCCTACCGCCGCGAGCACGGGATCACCGCCCCCAGGTTCTGGCGCGCACAGGCCGACGGCTGGTGGCGCACCCGGTTCGGCGTGTACGAGCGGGTGCCCGCCGACGAACCGGTGGTGCACGTGTCGTTCCACGAGGCGAGGGCCTACGCGGCGTGGGCGGGCAAGCGGCTGCCCACCGAGGCGGAATGGGAGAAGGCGGCCCGCTACGACCCGGCGACGTCGCGCTCGTTGCGTTACCCGTGGGGCGACGCCGAGCCCGACGCCGGCCACGCCAACCTCGGCCAGCGGCACCTGCGTCCCGCCGTGGTGGGCGCCTACCCACGCGGCGCCTCCCCGCTGGGGGTGCACCAGCTCATCGGCGACGTCTGGGAGTGGACGAGCAGCGACTTCCTGCCCTACCCCGGCTTCGTGGCGTTCCCCTACCGCGAGTACTCCGAGGTGTTCTTCGGCCCGGAGTACAAGGTGCTGCGCGGTGGTTCGTTCGGCACCGACCCGGTCGCGATCCGGGGGACGTTCCGGAACTGGGACTTCCCCATCCGCAGGCAGATCTTCGCCGGATTCCGCTGCGCGAGGGACCTGCGTTCCGACGAGAGGCCCTGACGTGTGCCGACACCTGGCCTACCTCGGGGTGCCGTCGTCGCCTGCGTGGCCGATGTTCGACGCGCCGCACTCGCTGCTGGTGCAGTCCTACGCGCCCAAGGACATGCGCGCGGGCGGCACCGTCAACGCCGACGGGTTCGGGCTCGGCTGGTTCGCCGATGACGGCGGTGCCACCTATTACCGAAGGCCGCTGCCGTTGTGGGCCGACGAGGCGCTGCCCAGGCTGGCGAGCACAGTGCGTTCGCCGTCGTTCCTGGCCGCCGCGCGCTCGTCGACGCCGGGGATGCCCGTCTGTGAGGGGGCGTGCGCGCCGTTCTCGGGCGAGGCGGGGCTGTTCAGCCACAACGGCGTCGTACGTGGCTGGCCGGAGTCGGTGGCCGGGCTGGCGGAGAAGCTGCCGGTGGCCGACCTGCTGCGGCTGCAGGCCCCTACCGACTCCGCGCTGCTGTGGGCGCTGCTTCGCGACCGGCTGCGTGGCGGCACCGACCCGGTCGCGGCGGTGACGGAACTCGTCCTCGAGGTGGAGCATGCCGCGCCGGGCTCGCGGCTGAACCTGCTGTTCACCGACGCGGACCTGCTGGTCGCCACCGCGTGGACACACGCGTTGTCGGTACTGGTCCGGCCCGACGGTGTGTTGATCGCATCGGAACCGGTGGACGACGACCCCGCATGGCAGCCCGTGCCCGACCGGCACGTGGTTGTCGCACGGCGTGGCACGCCCGGTGAGGTGGAGTCACGTCCCATCGAGACAGAACGGAGAAATGCGTGAGCCAGCGGCAACTCGACGTGCGCGGCAGCACCGAGGACGTCACCGAGGCCCTGCGCGAGGACGTGCGGGAAGGGCTCTCCGCGAGGCAGAAATGGCTGCCGTCCAAATGGTTCTACGACGCCAGAGGCAGCGAGTTGTTCGAACGCATCACCGAGTTGCCCGAGTACTACCCGACGCGCTCGGAGCGGGAGGTGCTCGGGCGCGAGGCGGCCGCCGTCGCCTCCGTCACTTCGGCGCGGACGCTGGTGGAGCTGGGCTCGGGCTCGAGTGAGAAGACCAGGTTGCTGCTCGACGGGCTGCGCGAGCACGGCACCCTGACCGAGTTCGTCCCGCTGGACGTGTCGGCTTCGGCGCTGTCGGAAGCCGCCGACGCCATCGCAGCGGACTATCCCGGTCTCGTGGTGCACGGCGTCGTCGGCGACTTCACCGAGCACCTGGGGCTGCTGCCGGGTGAGCGACCCCGGCTGGTGGCCTTCCTCGGCGGCACGATCGGCAACCTGACTCCGGCCGACCGCGCCAAGTTCCTGCGCTCGGTGCGCGACGTACTGTCCGAAGGGGAGTGGCTGCTGCTCGGCACGGATCTGGTCAAGGACGCCGAAACGCTCGTCCGCGCCTACGACGACGCGGCAGGGGTCACCGCCGAGTTCAACCGCAACGTGTTACGCGTGCTCAACGCCAGACTCGGAGCCGACTTCGATCCGACCGCGTTCGAGCACGTCAGCTACTGGGACGAGGACAACGAGTGGATCGAGATGCGGTTGCGGGCGCGTGCCGAGACGCGGGTGCGGATTCCGGGTGCGGACCTGGAGGTCACCTTCGCCGAGGGCGAGCACGTGCGCACCGAGATCTCGGCGAAGTTCCGGCGGGAAGGCGTGCGTGCCGAACTGGCGGAGGCGGGGTTCGAACTGGCGCGCTGGTGGACCGACGAGCGCGGCCGGTTCGGTGTTTCGCTGGCTCGTGCCGGGGCAGGCGGCGCCTCGTGATCGAATAGCGGCATGCGTAACCCGTTACCGATGCTCGCCCGCGCGCTGGGCACCCGGCCGTGGCTGATGCGACTAGCGGGCGGCATCGTTTGGGCTGACTCCCGG
The DNA here is from genome assembly GCF_000244955.1 of Saccharomonospora marina XMU15. Lineage (GTDB taxonomy): Bacteria > Actinomycetota > Actinomycetes > Mycobacteriales > Pseudonocardiaceae > Saccharomonospora_A > Saccharomonospora_A marina. The sequence goes on from NZ_CM001439.1 coordinate 2,894,137, forward strand.
TTGTATCGGCTGTCGAAAGGCAGGATCAGCCTGGTCGCGATCGCGGGCCTGCCGTCGCTGCGGCTGACCACCGTTGGCCGCAGGAGCGGGCTGCCACGCAGCCGGAACCTGCTCTACTACCCGCACGGAGACGAGTACGTGGTCACCGGCTCCAACTGGGGTCGCCGCAGGGCCCCGGACTGGGCGTTCAACCTGCGTGCTCATCCCGAGGCGACGGTGTCGGTGCGTGGCGGGCAGGCGCGGGTGTGGGCGCGTGAGCTGAAAGGCGAGGAGTACGAACAGATGTGGCGGCGGCTGGTGCGGTTCTGGCCCGGCTACGCCATGGAGGCGCTGCAGGCGGGCCGGGAACTACCCGTGTTCGTGCTCGCCCCGCGCGAGCACTGAGGTCGCGCGCCGCAGCCCCGGGTCGGTCACCCCAGCAGGCTGCGCACGATCAGGGCCACCGCGCTTCCCGCGGCCACGACCAGCACGGCTGCGCGAATCCGGCCGCCGTCGAGGATGCCGCGTGCGGGCCCGGACAGCAGGAACCCGCCGAGCAGGAACGGCAACAGCCACAGCACCAGCCGTAGCTGTTCCGGCCTGAGTTGGCCGCCGATGCCGAGCCCGGCGATGGAGATCGCCGAGCCGATCACGAAACTGGCCGCCATCGTGGAGCGGATGCGCGGTCCGGGCGCGTGCTGGTACAGCAACGCCAGCGGGGGGCCGCCGATGGACGCGGCCGTGCCGAAGGTGCCGCTGGCGATGCCCGCGACGAGCAGCGAGCGCGGCGTGGGGCGCGGCCGCCACGACAGGACGGAAAGCACCACGCACACCAGCACCGACAACCCGACGATCGCGGCGAAGGGACGTTGCGCGACGGTGGCCACGGCCACCACACCCAGCACGGTGCCGGGAACGCGGCCCAGCATCGCCCACCACACGCCACGCCAGTCGGTGTCGGTGTGCTCGCGCAGTACCGCGAGCACGGCGTGCGCGCTGGCGACCAGCAGCAGCGGCACCGGCACGAAAGCCGGCTCCAGCAACGCCAGCAGCGGCGCCGCGATGAGGTTCATACCGAACCCCACCGTGCCCTGCACCAGCGCGCCGAGGAACACCACGACGCCCGCGAGCACCACCACCGACATGTGTTTCCCCGCTGATCGCACGCGACCCCGGCACCGGACCTCGGCACCGGGGTCGCGGGTTGCGTGTCAGGCCGTCATCTTGCGCAGCACGTACTGCAGGATGCCACCGTTGCGGTAGTAGTCGGCCTCGCCGGGGGTGTCGATGCGGACCACGGCGTCGAACTCCACCTTGGTGCCGTCGCTCCTGGTCGCGGTGACGTGCACCGTGCGGGGTGTCTCGCCGGAGTTCAGCGCGGTGATGCCGGAGATGTCGAAGGTCTCGGTGCCGTCCAGACCGAGCGACTTGGCGGACTCCCCTTCGGGGAACTGCAGCGGGATCACGCCCATGCCGATCAGGTTCGACCGGTGGATGCGCTCGAAGGACTCGGCGATCACGGCGCGGACACCGAGCAGGCTGGTGCCCTTGGCCGCCCAGTCGCGCGAGGAGCCCGAGCCGTACTCCTTACCGCCCAGCACGACCAGCGGGATACCTGCGGCGGCGTAGTTCTGCGCGGCGTCGTAGATGAACGCCTGCGGTCCGCCCTCCTGCGTGAAGTCGCGGGTGTAGCCGCCCTGCACGTCGTCGAGCAACTGGTTGCGCAGCCGGATGTTGGCGAAGGTACCCCTGATCATCACCTCGTGGTTGCCGCGACGGGAGCCGTAGGAGTTGAAGTCCTTGCGCTCGATGCCGTGCTCGGTGAGGTAGCGACCGGCGGGGGAGTCCTGCTTGATGGCGCCCGCGGGGGAGATGTGGTCGGTGGTCACCGAGTCTCCCAGCTTGGCGAGCACCCGCGCGCCCTGGATGTCGGTCACCGGAGCCGGTTGGCGCGTCATGCCCTCGAAGTACGGCGGCTTGCGGACATAGGTGGACTCGGGGTCCCAGGTGAACGTCTTGCCCTCCGGAGTGGGCAGCGACTTCCAGCGCTGCCCGCCCTCGAAGACGTTCGCGTAGTCCTTGCTGAACATCTCCTGGGTGATCGCCGAGTCGATCGTGGACTGGATCTCCTTGGGGGAGGGCCAGATGTCGCGCAGGTACACGTCGTTGCCCTGCGGGTCCTGGCCCAGCGGCTGGGTCTCGAAGTCGAAGTCCATCGTGCCCGCCAGCGCGTAGGCGATCACCAGCGGTGGCGAGGCGAGGTAGTTCATCTTGACGTCGGGGTTGATCCGGCCCTCGAAGTTGCGGTTGCCGGAAAGCACCGACACCACCGTGAGGTCGTGCTCGTTGACCACGGCGGAGACCTCCTCAGGCAGCGGCCCGGAGTTGCCGATGCAGGTGGTGCAGCCGTAACCGACCAGGTGGTAGCCCAGTTTCTCCAGGTAGGGCCACAGCCCGGCCTTCTCGTAGTAGTCGGTGACGACCTGCGAGCCAGGGGCCATCGACGTCTTGACCCACGGCTTGACCGTCAAACCCCTCTCCACGGCGTTGCGGGCCAGCAGCGCGGCGCCCAGCATCACCGAGGGGTTGGACGTGTTGGTGCAGGAGGTGATGGAGGCGATCACCACGGCACCGTGGTCGAGCACGAACTCCCCCCGGTCGGGCATGCTGACCTTCACCGGCTTGCTCGGCCTGCCAGAGGAGCCGTCCGCGGCGGAGTGCACGTCCACCGCTGTCTCGTCCGCGAACGACAGCGAAGGCGAGTCGCTGGCGGGGAAGGACTCCTCGGATGCCTCGTCCAGCTTTGTGTGCGGGACGGGATAGTTCTCCTCGACGTAGTCGTGCAGCGACTTGCGGAACGAGGACTTCGCGTCGGTGAGTTCGATGCGGTCCTGCGGGCGCTTGGGACCCGCGATCGACGGCACCACCGTGGAAAGGTCCAGTTCGAGGTACTCGGAGTACTCCGGCTCCCGCTCCGGGTCGTGCCACAGCCCCTGTTCCTTGGCGTAGGTCTCCACCAGCGCCAACTGCTCGGGGGAGCGGCCGGTCAGCTTCAGGTAGCGCAGCGTCTCGTCGTCGATGGGGAAGATCGCGGCGGTGGAGCCGAACTCCGGGCTCATGTTGCCGATGGTGGCGCGGTTGGCCAGCGGCACCGCACCGACGCCGTCGCCGTAGAACTCGACGAACTTGCCGACGACCCCGTGCCTGCGCAGCATCTCGGTGATGGTGAGCACCACGTCGGTGGCGGTGGCGCCGGAGGGGATCTCACCGGTGAGCTTGAAGCCCACCACCTTCGGGATCAGCATCGACACCGGCTGGCCGAGCATCGCGGCCTCGGCCTCGATGCCGCCGACACCCCAGCCCAGCACGCCGAGGCCGTTGACCATGGTGGTGTGGGAGTCGGTGCCCACGCAGGTGTCGGGGTAGGCCTGCCCGTTGCGGGCCATCACGGTGCGCGCCAGGTACTCGATGTTGACCTGGTGCACGATGCCGGTACCCGGTGGGACGACCTTGAACTCCTCGAAGGCGTTCTGACCCCAGCGCAGGAACTGGTAGCGCTCGCGGTTGCGCTCGTACTCGAACTCGACGTTGCGCTCGAAGGCGTCCGACCTGCCGAACACGTCGATGATCACCGAGTGGTCGATGACGAGTTCGGCGGGCGCCAGCGGGTTCACCTTGTCCGGGTCGCCGCCCAACTCGGTCACCGCTTCCCGCATCGTGGCCAGGTCCACCACGCAGGGCACGCCGGTGAAGTCCTGCATCACCACACGAGCCGGGGTGAACTGGATCTCGGTCGACGGTTCGGCGCCGGGGTCCCAGTTGCCGATCGCACGGATGTGCTCGGCGGTGATGTTGGCGCCGTCCTCGGTGCGCAGCAGGTTCTCGAGCAGGATCTTCAGGCTGTAGGGCAGCCGTTGCGAGCCCTCGACCTTGTTCAGGCGGAACACCTCGTAGGAGGCGTCACCGACTTTCAGCGTGTCCCGAGCTCCGAAGCTGTCCTTGCTGGTGGCTGCAGTCACGTCTCACTCCATGGCGGCGGTTGTCCGGGGTCAGCAGGTCGAGTCTCGCGCACCCCCGTAGTGCCCGCAGGAGGTGGCTCAGCGGCGCCCTGCTACCCCAAACAGTACGCTTGTCCTTTTTTGGGTTCAAGCCGGGGTAGGCCAAGGGCCCGGTGTCCCGCCGAAGCAGGCGCGACACCGGGCCCTCACGACCGCCTGGGAGCGGGTCAGTTACCGGCTTCGATCATCGCCTTGAGGTCCTGCGGCTGCATGCTCCGCAGGAAGGACATGCCCAGTTCGTGGAAGGTGCGCAACGGGCTGACGTAGTGCTTGCCGTCGACCTCGGTGGTCACCACGCCGAGACCCTGCTCGAACAGGCCGCCCACGAGGTTGGTCAGCGCCTCCTCCAGCGCGGGTGGCATCGGTTCGTCGGCTTCGGTGGCGATCATCGCGCCGACCTGCTCCCCGCAGAACTCCTCGCTGAATCCCGGGCTCTGCAACTGGTAGCAGTCGCCGTTCTTGGTGATCGAGGCCGTGCCCTCGCCCGGCACCCGCAGTTCGACGGAGGTGATCGTGGCGCGGGTACCACCGTCGACGTCACGGGTCTCGGTCCGCAGGTCGGTGACCTCGACCCCGGTGGGTTCCGCTTCGTCGGCCGCCGCGGAGACCAGCACGGGGCCCACGTCGTGCAGCACGGCCATCTCGTCGGGCGGCAGCAGTTCGATCACCCGGGTGAGGTCGGCGTCCAGCGCGGCCTGCACGAGTTGCTGGACCGCGGCGTTGGCGGAGTCGGCGCCGCGGTGCGGGATCGACTCCTGCGGCCACGACTCGCCCTCGGCCAGCAGCCCCAGGTCCGCCACCGTGTAGAGCAGGCTCGGGTACCAACCGCCGTCGTGCTGCACCGTGGCGATCCGCAGCGGCTGACCCTCCTCGCGCACGAGTTGCGCGATGTCGAGGGTGTGATGCTCCGCCTCACGTGACAGGCCACTGCCGGACTGGGCCGCGATCGCGTCCAGGAACTCCTGGGCGATGGGCATCCGGCTCGGGTCGATGTCAACGGTGATCCTGCCGCCGGTCAGCTTGGCGATGGCGAGGTGGTCGTTGATCCGCTCCGGCTCGGCGAAGCGCAGGTTCTCGGTCTTGATCTCGATGCCCTGGAAGTTCTCCAGGTCGAGATCCTCGGCAAGCACGCCGAGTCGCTGGTACTCCTGAGCGGACTGCCTCGTGGCGTCCACCAGCAGCGAAGCCTCGGCCGGAGCCAACGTGCCCAGCAGCCCGACGATGTCGCCGTTGCCGAGCGCGTTGGCGAGGTTGGTCGCGGCCTCGTTCGGGCTCGCGGCACCGGCGGCCACCGAATCGCCCCTGCTGAGCGCGAACCACGTCGCGCCACCACCCACGGCGAGTACCAGCAGCACGACCAGCGTGATGACGAGGCCGCGCCTGCTCTTGCCCTGTCCCGGCGGCGCGGGGTAGCCGGCCGGCTGGGTGTACTGCTCGGTGGGGCCGTACTGGCCGTGGTAGGGCTGCTGCGGCGCGGTGGGCGGGTACTGCTGATAGCCGCCCGGCTGTTGCTGCTGCGGGTAGGGCTGCTGCGGATACTGTTGCGGCCACTGCTCCCCTTGGCCTGGACTGGTCACGCTCACACACCTGCTCTTCCGGTTTCCGCGCCGCGCCGGTCGCGCCTGCCCCAGTAGGAGACGAGCACCCCCAAGGCGCCGAGCGTCGCGGTCGTCATCCCTGTAGTGGTCGTGGCCGGGCCGGTCGTCGTTACCGAGACCTGCCCCGCCGCATCGGCGGCTTGGACGATGGTCAGCACCGAAACGGTTCCCACGAGTGCGGCCAGCGGCAGCGTGGTGAGCGCCGCCACGCGGAGGAATCCGAGCGCGAACAGCCCCACGCACACCGCGGACAGCAGCGGCACGCCGACCCAGCCACGCAGCAGCAGGCCCACCAGCGGGTTGTTCACCAGCGCGAGGGAATCGGCGAGGGCAGCCGCCTGATAGCTGTCGCGTTCGATCCCGCCGGAGGAGAACCACGGCAGGAAGGTGCCGACGGAGGCGACGGCCAGTCCCGCCACGCACGTGCCCGCGAAGACGCGGACCGGCATCGAAAGCCGCCTCGCCATACCGCGCCCCCCGCTCGCCGCCGTGCCCGCACAGATCATCCCGCAGTAGGCGGATCGGGGGAGCGGCGGTCCCCCTTGTCAGCGAATTGTTGCGTACGAGACGGCCGTTCCTGCTGGTGCGATTGGTGTCGATGTGGTCCGAATGGCACAGTCGGTGCTGGTCCGGATGCAGGAGGTGAATGCTGTGCCGCACGGGTCGTACGGATCGCGCGGCCGCGGCGCGCGCGGCGAAGTGCCCCACCGGACGGGTACGGCGTCGGCATCACCCGCCACGGCACGCCGCGGCATGGTCACGGGCGCGCTGGCCGCGGCGGTGCTGCTCGGTGTGAGCGGCACCGGGCTCGCGGTGCCGCCGCCACCTCCGAACCCCAGCGACTCCGAACTGGAAAACAGCAGGCGCGTGGCCGACGAGCGCGCCGGAGAGGTCGGCAGGCTTTCCGGAGAGCTGGCGCGGGTGCAGGCGCGGCTGGCCCAGTTGCGCGACGAGGTCGCGCTGAAGCTCGAGGAGGCCAACAGGGCACTGGTTGACCTGAGCCAGGCGCGCTCCGCCGCCGAGGCGGCGCAGCGGGACGCCGACGCCGCAAGAGCAGAGGCGGACGCGGCCGCGGCGGCCATCGAGCGGGCCAGGAAGGATTTCGACCGTTTCGTCGCGGGCAGCTACCAGCAGGGCAGCACGATCGGCTCCGTGGGAGCCTATCTCGGCTCGGACAACCCGAAGGACCTGCTGGACAGGGCGCAACTGCTGGAAGCGGTCGGCGGCAGCCAACTCGACGCGCTGCGGGGGCTTCGCAAGGCCCGCATCGAGAAGGCCAACAGCGACGCCGCCGCCCGCGCCGCGCTACGGCTCGCCCGCCAGCGCCGAGCCGAGGCCGAACAGGCCAAGGTCGCCGCCGACGAGGCAAAGGCGGCGGCCGTGGCGGCACAGCGCAGCCAGGCCGCGCGCACCGCCGAGGTCGAGGCCGAGAAGCAGCGCGTGGAACAGCGGCTGTTCGAGGCGCAGCGACGAGCGCACGGGCTGGAAGGCCAGCGCGAGCGCTACGAGGAGTGGCTCGCGCGCAAGCGCCGCGAGGAGCAGCAGCAGCTGGCGCAGGCGGCAGGCGCCGCGCCGGTGAGCCACGCGGGGTCGTCGGTGTCCTCGGGGTCGTCGGGATCCTCGGCCACCGTCGAGGACGTCATCGCACGAGCCATGTCGCAACTGGGTGTGCCCTACGCCTGGGGTGGGGGCAACGCGTCGGGCCCCACCTACGGCATCCGGGACGGCGGTGTCGCCGACAGCTACGGCGACTACAACAAGGTCGGCTTCGACTGTTCCGGGCTGATGATCTACGCCTTCGCCGAGGTGCAGTCGCTTCCGCACTACAGCGGCTACCAGTACAACGCAGGACGCAGGGTGCCGCTGTCGCAGGCGAAGCGAGGCGACATGCTCTTCTGGGGCCCCAGCCGGATCCATCACGTCGCGCTCTACCTCGGCGACGGGCGGATGATCGAGGCTCCGTACTCCGGCTCGCACGTGCGCGTCGCCCCGGTGCGCTACGGCGGCATCATGCCCTACGCCGTGCGCCTGGTCGACTGAGGACCGGCGCCGTGGCCGAGGCGTCGCGCGAGTTGCCCCCGTGGCGTCGACTAGATTTCGAGACGTGCCCTTCGAGTCCGCCGCGCGCCAGGAGTCTCGCGCGCTGCCGCCCACGCTCGCCGGCGTGATCCTGGCCGGGGGCGCCGCCCGCAGGCTCGGCGGCATCGACAAGCCCATGCTCGCCCCGCAAGGGCCGCCGCTGCTGTACAGGGCCGTCGCGGCGGTGGCCGGTGCCGACCCCGTCGTGGTCGTCGGCCCGCGAAGGCAGGGCCTGCCTCGGGTGCGCTGGACCAGGGAGAACCCGCCCGGCGGGGGACCGGTGGCAGCGCTGGTCGCGGGCCTGGAACTGGTGCACACCGAACTGGTCGCCGTGCTCGCCGCCGACCTGCCGGGCATCGCCACCGCCACGGTGGAACGCCTCGTCGCGGCGGTCTGCGGCACGGCGGGCACGGGGGGCACGGCGGGCGGGGCCGCCGCCGACGGCGCCGTGCTGGTGGACGCCGACGGCCGCCGACAGTGGCTGGTCGGCGTGTGGTGGGTTGCCCGGCTGCGCGCCGTGTTGCCCGCCCGGCCGCAGGGCGCTTCGCTGCGGTCCACGCTGGGCCGCTTGTCCATTGTGGAGGTCGTCGCTCGGCAGGGGGAAGCCGACGACGTGGACACACCCGCCGACCTGGAACGCCGGTAGAGCTTCACAGCCGTCACACCGCCGAGCGGGTTTGCTTGGGGATACGGTCGCGATCAGCCGTGCCCGCGAGGGCGGGTACGGTCACGGGAGTAGCGCAGATTGGTCGCCAGCGAGGAGGTAGGTGTGACCGAGCCCGGCACCCCGGCGCGGGACGCCCAGTTACTTGAACGCACCGTGTTCGAGGTCAAGCGCGTCATCGTCGGGCAGGACAGGCTCGTGGAGCGCATGCTGGTCGGCCTGCTGTCCAAGGGCCACCTGCTGCTGGAGGGCGTGCCCGGCGTCGCGAAGACACTGGCGGTGGAGACGTTCGCTCGCGTGGTGGGCGGCACGTTCTCCCGCGTGCAGTTCACCCCCGACCTCGTGCCCGCCGACATCGTGGGCACCCGCATCTACCGACAGTCCAGCGAGAAGTTCGACGTGGAGCTGGGCCCGGTCGTGGCGAACTTCGTGCTCGCCGACGAGATCAACCGCGCCCCCGCGAAGGTGCAGTCGGCCATGCTGGAGATCATGGCCGAGCGGCACGTTTCCATCGGGGGCGAGACCTTCCCGATGCCCGACCCGTTCCTGGTGCTGGCCACGCAGAACCCGATCGAGAACGAGGGCGTGTACCCGTTGCCGGAGGCCCAGCGCGACAGGTTCCTCTTCAAGATCGTCGTGGAGTACCCGACGGCGGAGGAGGAGCGCGAGATCGTCTACCGGATGGGTGTGACGCCGCCGGAGCCCAGCGAGGTACTCAGTCCCTCCGAACTCGTGCGGCTGCAGCAGGTGGCCTCGCAGGTGTTCGTCCACCACGCGCTGGTGGACTACGTCGTGCGGCTGGTGCTGGCCACCAGGACCCCCGGCGAGCACGGGCTCACCGACGTGGCGGGCTGGGTGTCCTACGGCGCTTCGCCACGAGCGAGCCTCGGCGTGATCGCCGCCGCGCGCGCACTGGCGCTGGTGCGCGGCCGCGACTACGTGCTGCCGCAGGACGTGGTCGACGTGGTGCCCGACGTGTTGCGGCACCGGCTGGTGCTGTCCTACGACGCGCTGGCCGACGGGGTGCCGCTGGACCACATCATCAACCGCATCCTGCAGACGGTGCCGTTGCCGCAGGTCTCGGCTCGGCCGCAGGCACCGGGTCAGCCTGTCGCGGCAGGTGTGCCCGGCAGGTAGCGGGCGTCATGACTGAACCGAACGACATTCGCGGCGGCAGGCCGGCATGGGCCCCTCCCGTGCTGCGCGGTGACCGGCTGGAGGCCGGACTGCGCACGCTGGAGCTGGACGTGCGCCGCAGGCTGGACGGTCTGCTGCAGGGCAACCACCTCGGCCTGGTGCCCGGCCCAGGCTCCGAGCCGGGTGAGGCGCGCCCCTACCAGCCGGGTGACGACGTGCGCAGGATGGACTGGGCGGTCACCGCACGCACCACCACGCCGCACATCAGGGAGACGGTCGCCGACAGGGAACTGGAGACCTGGGTGGTCGCGGACCTGTCACCGAGCCTGGACTTCGGTACCGCCGCGTGCGAGAAGCGCGACCTGGTGGTGTGCGCCGTCGCCGCCGTCGCGCACCTGACCGGTGGTGGCGGCAACCGGATCGGCGCGCTCATCTCCAACGGCGACACCACGGTGCGGGTCCCGCCGAGGGGCGGGCTCGGTCACGCGCGCAACCTCGTGCGCAAGGTGGCTCAGACGCCACGTGCGGCGGAAGGCACCAGGGGAGACCTGGCGCGGCTGGTCGATCAGTTGCGGCGCCCGCCCCGCAGGCGCGGCCTGGTCGTCGTGGTGTCGGACTTCCTAGGGCCCACCACGTGGGAACGGCCGTTGCGGGCGCTGTCAGCGCGGCACGACCTGGTGGCCGTCGAGGTGCTCGACCCCCGAGACGTCGACCTGCCCGACGTAGGCACCATCGTGCTCGCCGACCCCGAGACCGGCAGGCAGCGGGAGGTCAACGCCTCCGCGTTGCTGCGCAAGGAGTTCGCGGCGGCGGCCCACGCCCACCGCGGTGAGGTAGCGAGAGCCGTGCGGCAGGCGGGCGCGGGCCATCTGGTGCTGCGCACGGACTCGGACTGGATCGCCGACCTGGTGCGGTTCGCGGTGGCCCGCAAACGTGGCTGGTCGGGGGCCGCGTCATGAGCATCACCGGATTCAGCTCGCCGTGGTGGTTCCTGCTGCTGCTCGTGGTCGGCGCGGTGGTCGCGGGCTACGTGCTGGCCATGCGCGCCCGGCGCAGGCGGACCATGCGGTTCGCGAACCTGGAGTTGCTGGAGCGGGTGGCGCCGCGGGGACAGGGCTGGAGCAAACACGTGCCCGCCGCGTTGCTGATCGTGTCGCTGCTGCTGCTCACCTTCGCGCTCGCGGGCCCCACCGCGGAGCAGAAGGTGCCGCGCAACCGTGCCACGGTGATGCTCGTGGTGGACGTGTCGCTTTCGATGGAGGCCACCGACGTCGAACCCACCCGGCTGAAGGCCGCACAGGAAGCGGCGCGGTCGTTCGCGCAGGGCCTCACGCCGGGGGTGAACCTCGGCCTGATCTCGTTCGCGGGTACGGCGACGGTTCTGGTCGCGCCCACCACCGAGCGGCAGGGCGTGGTACGTGCCATCGACAACCTGAAGCTCGCTCAGTCCACCGCCACCGGCGAGGGCATCTTCGCGGCCATCCAATCCATCGACAGCTTCTCGGCGGTGGTTGGCGGCGCCGACGGTCCGCCGCCGGCCAGGATCGTGCTGATGACCGACGGCAAGCAGACCGTGCCGCAGGACGAGTACGCACCCAGGGGGGCGTTCACCGCGGCGGGAATCGCCAAGCAGAAGCAGATCCCGGTCAGCACCATCTCTTTCGGAACCTCGCACGGCACGGTCGAGATCGAGGGCAAGCAGGTGCCCGTGGAGGTCGACGACGCCTCGATGCGCGAGATCGCCCGGCTTTCCGGCGGCGACTTCTACAAGGCCGCCTCCGCCGAGGAACTCAAGCGGGTGTACGAGAGTCTGGGCGAGCAGATCGGCTACGAGACCAAGAACGTCGACGCCAGCAAGCCGTGGGTGGTGCTGGGCACCATCGTCCTCATCGGGGCCGCGGGCAGTTCGCTGTTCCTCGGCCAGCGGCTGCCCTGAGCCGGGCCGACCTCCCCCGCTCGGCCAGCTGTGCCCCGCTCAGCCCGACGCGCCCCGGAAGTCGTGCTGGCGCCACGCCTCGTACACCGCGATCGAGGCGGCGTTGGTGATGTTGAGCGAGCGCGAGGACGGCAGCATCGGCACGCGCAGCAGATCCGTCACGGCCGGGTCGTGCTGTACCTGCTCGGGCAGCCCGACCGATTCCGGCCCGAACAGCAGCACGTCGCCCTCGGCGTAGGCCACGTCGGTGTGCCTGCGGGTGGCCTTCGCGGTGAACGCGTACACCCGTGCGGGCGCGAGCAGCCGCAGCGCCGTCGCGAGATCCGGGTGTACGCGGACGTGCGCGAGGTCGTGGTAGTCCAGGCCCGCGCGCCGCAGGTACCGGTCCGCCATGGAGAAGCCCAGCGGCTCGATCAGGTGCAACTCACACCCGGTGTTGGCCGCCAACCTGATCGCGTTGCCGGTGTTGGGCGGGATCTCGGGTCGGTAGAACACGATGCGGAACACGGCGCCGATCTTTCCCGAAGGGCACTCCTCGGCGCGGCGGGGTCGCTCCTCAGCGTTCGCCCTGTGCCGCCAGCAGCGCCTTTCGCACCTGCTCGGCAGGCACGGTCGGCCGGTGGTCGGCGGTACCCACCCACACGTAGCGGTTGCTGCCCTCGACGACGAGCTCGTCGCCGCGCTCGATGCGGACACCCAGCACCATCGAGGTGTTTCCGACGTGGTCCACGGTCAGTGCCACCACCAACTCGTCCTCGAAACGGCACGGCCTGAGGTAGCGCAGGTTCGACTCGGCGACGACCATGTCGATGCCCTGCTCGATCAGATTGGTGTGGGAGCCGAACAGAACCTTGCAGAACTCGAACGAGGCCATGTCGACATAGGCGAGGTAATGGGCGTTGAACACGATGCCCTGCTGGTCGCACTCGTGGTAGCGGACCTTGACGGGCATGCGGACCACGGGCTCTCGCTGCTGCTTCGGCATGCGGCGAAGACTACGACAGTGCCGTTCCAGCCGTCCCAGCCCGGCGGCGGGACCGGGGTTTCGGTGCTGGGGTTCAGGCCGGCGGAGCGGTCAACTCCCTGCCGGGCAGCCAGCCCTCGCCGATATCGGTCACCCGCCAGCGGGAGACGTTGAGGTCGACGGCCTCCACCGGCGCGGCTTCGATCAACGCCTTGATCTGTGGTTCCTTCCGCAGCAGCGCGGCGATGGTCTCTTCCTTGCCCTCGGCGTCGCGCACCGTCGCCGTGGCGCGGCCCTGCAGGAACGGCTGGAACGGGCCGGACGGCGCGATCACCACGGCCACCGACGGGTTGGCGTTGATGTTGCGCAGCGTGGTGCCGCCCGCCTCCAGCACCAGGGTCAGCGTGAACGGGTCGAGTTCGGCGTAGAAGGCACCGGCGTTCCAGATGTCGTCGCCCGCGGTGGCCAGGAACATCGAGCTGTTCTCGCCGAGCACGCGAACCAGCTTGTCACGCGCCTGCTCGTCGACCTGGGTGAGCTGCATGAGATGTGTTCTCCCGATCGTGGGGCCGAGTGTGGGTAACGGTTACGGTTTGCGGGCGACGCCGCCGAGCATCAGGTGTTCTTCCGGCCACGGCTCGCGCAGCGCGGGGCCGGTCGGCCACCACTGGTCGAGCTCGACCAGGCCTGGCGGCAGTAGCTCGAGATCGCCGAACAGTTCCGCGATGCGTTCGCGGCTGCGCCACCAGCCCGAGCCGAGACCCAGCTTGGTGAGCCTGTGCTCCTGCTTGCGTGCCTGCTCGTGCAGCTCGGAGTCCTCGTCGCAGGGGTCCCAGAAGTGCGTCAGCGCGACGTGGGAGCCGGGCGCCAGCGCCTCGATGTAGGAACGCATGATGCCCGCCGGGTCGCCCTCGTCGGGCACGTGGTGCAGGGTGCCGCACTGCATGAGCACCACCGGACGGTCGAAGTCGAGGAAGCCGTTGATCCTGGGATCGGCCAGCAACTCGGCAGGCCGGGTGAAGTCGCCCTCGACGAACCGCGTGTCCTCGTTCTCCTCCAGCAGTGCCCGGCCGTGGGCGCTGCAGACGGGGTCGATGTCGACGTAGACGACACGGGCCGCCGGATTGCTGTGCTGGGCCACCTGGTGGGTGTTCTCCGCGGTGGGCAGCCCGCTGCCCAGATCCAGGAACTGGTCGATGCCCGCGTCCTTGGCGAGATAGCGCACCACCCGCACCAGCCAGCGCCGGTTCATCTTGCTGACCTCGCTCTGGTGCGGGGCGACCTCCAGCAGTCTCTGATAGGCCTGCCGATCGACCTCGTAGTTGTCCTTGCCGCCCAGGCTCGCGTCGTAGACACGCGCGATGCTCGGCTTGCTCGTGTCGAGCCATGCCGACGGCGGATGTGTTTCGGACACCGGCGATCCTCCTCGTAACCTCTCGCGCCGGTTGGGCGGCGAGGCCGATCGCCGCCGTTTCGCCGCCCGTCAGGGTTGGCCAAGATAGCGCATGCTGTCGTCAATTGGTCACGAGGAGTGTAGTGATCCACATCGCGTTTCGGTACCACCTTTGGGGCCGCCGAATCCGGGAAAACTGTGTCGAGGGTAACTGACAGTTACCGAAGGGTAGGTCGTGGCGCCCGCGACGTCGCGCAGGCCAACGGATAACCTCACCGCGTCAGCAACAGCAGCGGCGGCGCGAGGAGTGCACACGTGGGACGGTCCGTTCTGGTCACCGGCGGCAATCGCGGCATCGGGTTGGCGATCGCGAGGGAACTCGCGGCCGCCGGGCACGCCGTCGCGGTGACCCACCGTGGCTCGGGCGCACCCGAGCCACTGTTCGGTGTGCAGGCCGATGTCACCGACACCGAGCAGATCGACGCGGCCTTCAAGCAGGTCGAAGAGCACCAGGGCCCGGTGGAGGTGCTGGTTTCCAACGCCGGGATCACCGACGACACGCTGCTGATGCGCATGAGCGAGGACCAGTTCACACGGGTCGTCGACGCCAACCTCACCGGCGCCTACCGCGTCGCCAAGCGCGCCTGTCGCGGCATGCTGCGGGCCAAGTGGGGCCGGTTCGTGTTCATCTCCTCCGTCATCGGTCTGAGCGGCGGCGCCGGGCAGGTCAACTACGCGGCCAGCAAGGCCGGACTGGTGGGGCTGGCCCGCTCGCTCACCCGCGAACTCGGCTCGCGCGGCATCACGGCGAACGTCGTGGCGCCGGGGTTCATCGTCACCGACATGACGGGCAAGCTCACCGAGCAGCAACGCGAGGCGGCGCTCGCGCAGATCCCCGCGGGCCGCTACGGCGAGGCCACCGACGTCGCCCGCGCGGTGCGCTTCCTGGCCTCAGACGAGGCGGGCTACATCAACGGCGCGGTGCTGCCGGTGGACGGCGGCCTGGGCATGGGCCACTGATCGAACACCGGCGACCTCGGCGACACCGCCGAGCACGCCTTCCCCCACACATCGCACGTCACATCGAACTGGAGGACAGGGTGTCCGGACTGCTCGAAGGCAAGCGCCTGCTGATCACCGGCGTGATCACCGACGCGTCGATCGCGTTCCACGCGGCCAGGGTCGCGCAGGAGCAGGGCGCACAGGTGGTGCTGACCGGGTTCGGCAGGCTGTCGCTGGTCGAGCGGATCGCGAAGCGGCTGCCCGAACCCGCGCCGGTGCTGGAGCTCGACGTGCAGAACACCGAGCACCTTGACACCCTCGCCGACCGCGTGCGCGAGCATGTGGACGCCCTCGACGGCGTGCTGCACTCGATCGCGTTCGCGCCGCCGAGCTGCCTCGGCTCGCCGTTTTTGGACGCGCCGTCGGAGGACGTCGGCAAGGCCGTGGACATCTCCGCCTACTCCTACAAGTCGCTGGCGGTGGCCGTGCTGCCACTGCTGAGCCGGGGCTCCTCGATCGTGGGTATGGACTTCGACGCGCGGGTCGCGTGGCCCGCCTACAACTGGATGGGCGTGGCCAAGGCGGCGCTGGAATCGGTGAACCGCTACCTCGCCCGTGACCTCGGTCCGCACGGCATCCGCGTGAACCTGGTGACCGCGGGGCCGGTGAAGACGATGGCGGCGAAGTCGATCCCCGGCTTCGAGGAGTTGGAGAACGGCTGGGGCGACCGCGCGCCGCTGGGCTGGGACACCACCGACCCCACTCCGGTGGCCAAGAGCATCTGCGCGGTGCTTTCCGACTGGTTGCCCGCCACCACCGGCTCGATGATCTGGGTGGACGGCGGGGTGCACGCCACCGGTCAGTGACAGCCACGACAGCCGCCGCACCCGGTATCGCGCGCACCGCGGTGCGGCGGGAGGATGGACGGCGTGACGTACGACGCGCTGCTGTGGCTGTCCTTCGGGGGCCCTGAGGGGCCCGACGAGGTGATGCCGTTCCTGGAGAACGTGACGCGGGGCAGGGGAGTGCCCCCGCAGCGGTTGGCGGAGGTCGCCGAGCACTACCAGCACTTCGGCGGGGTGTCCCCGATCAACCGGCTCAACCGGGAGGCGATCGCCGCGGTCGAGAAGGAGCTGGCGGCCCGCGGCATGGACCTGCCGGTGTACTTCGGCAACCGCAACTGGCATCCCATGGTGGAGGACACCGTCGCGCGGATGGCCGCCGACGGGGTCAAGCGCGCGCTGGTGTTCCCCACCAGCGCCTACGGTGGCTACTCCGCGTGCAGGCAGTACGACGAGGACATCGCCCGCGCTCGCGCCTCGGTGGGGCGGGACGCACCCGAACTGCGCAAGCTGCGGCAGTTCTTCGACCACCCGCTGTTCGTCGGCGCCGTCGCCGACGCCGTGCGGGTGGCGCACGCCGAACTCGGTGGCCAGGCCCGCACGGTGTTCACGGCCCACTCGGTGCCGCTGGCCGCCGACGCGGCCGCGGGGCCACCCGAGGAGGGCGGGCACCGTTACTCGCGTCAGGTCGCCGAGGCGGCCAGGCTGGTGGCGGCCGAACTGGGAATCGACGGTTACGACGTGGTGTGGCAGTCACGATCCGGCCCGCCCGAGGTGCCGTGGCTGGAGCCGGACGTCGTCGACCACATCGACGCGCTGCACGCCGAAGGCGTGCCCGCCGTGGTGGTGTGTCCGGTGGGGTTCGTCTCCGATCACCTGGAGGTGATCTGGGACCTGGACAACGAGGCCGCCGAACGCGCCGCCGAGTTGGGCATGGGCTTCGCGCGCTCGGCCACGCCCAACTCCGATCCCCGCTTCGCCGAGCTGGTGGTGGAACTGGTCAGAGAACACACCGCGGACGTGCGAGAGCGCAAGCTGTCGCAGCTTCCCGCCGCCGGATCGACCGTGAACGGCAGCCCGTGCGCGGTTCGCTGTTGCGAGCCGCTCAAGCGGCCCACGGCAGCGGCCCGGGCACGGTAGCGGGCCAGGGCGCCGAGGGCGTCGCGGGCTCAGCCCGCGGCGCCCGCCAGCACCCGCACCGCCTCGTTGACGGCGGCACAACGCGCCATGCGCACGGCGTCGGTCAGCGGCCGCAGCGCGTCGGCCCTGCGCGAGGCCGCCGACGCCGACAGCGCCCCGCCGGGCTGGTCGGCGTGCGCGAGCGCGACGATCGCGGCCACCTCCTCGGCACGTTGCAGCACTCGCAGCGCCCTGCCCGGCGTGCCGTCCGGCCACTGTGCCCTCGGCGTCGCCCGCAGTCGCGCCGACAGCTCCTCGCGCACACCGGGTCGCTCGCTGGCGACGTCCAGCGCCTGCAGCGCGCCCGCACTGTCGCGGATGGCGTCGGTGAGACCGTGCTCGGCCTCGGCGAGCGAGACGTACTCCGGCGCGGCGTCGGCCGAGGTGGCCAGCACCGTCCACCGCATCAGCCCCTCGGCGATGGACTGCGGCACCACTCCGTAGCCGAGGCCGACGAAAACCACGGCCTCGCCCGCCCGTAGCGCGGCATCGGTGAACGGGCCGCCACCGCCCAGCCCGCGAGGGTCGCCGGGCACCGGCAGCACCAGCCGCGCATCGGTGCCCCCGAGTCGTCGCAGCGCCGCGAGCAGCCGGGCGGGGGAGGTGGGCACCGCACCGGTCACCGGAACGTCGAACGTGTCGGCCGTCGCGGTGTCGGCCGCGACCACCTCGTGGGCCTCACCCCAGGTCAGCAGGGCATCGAGCGCGTCGTCGGACGCGGCCGCACCATGCAGCCACGCCGAGGACCAGACGGCAAGGGTCGCGCTGGGACAACACACAGGAATCGAGCGTACCTGGAGCCGCTCCACATCGACGCACGGCGAAACCGCAAGTAGCGTCATAGGAGTGACCGCGTCCTCACCCCCACCACCTGAAGGACTACCCCGCACCCTCGGCGAACTGCGCGCCGCCGGATACGCGCCGCGAAGCGTCAAGACCGAGTTGCACGACAACCTGCTCGACACGCTGCGGGCGGGAGGCCAGCCGTGGCCGGGGATCGTCGGCTTCTCCCGCACCGTGCTGCCGCAGTTCGAACGCGCCCTGCTGGCGGGCCACGACGTCGTGCTGCTCGGCGAACGAGGCCAGGGCAAGACGCGACTGCTGCGGACCCTCGTCGGACTGCTCGACGAATGGACCCCCGTGCTGGAGGGTTGCGAACTCGCCGAGCATCCGCTCGACCCGATCACCCCCGCATCCCGCCGCAGGGTCGCCGAACTCGGTGACTCCGCGCCCGTGACGTGGCTGCACCGCAGCCAGCGCTACACCGAGAAGCTGGCCACACCGGACACCTCGGTGGGCGACCTGATCGGAGACGTCGACCCGGTGAAGGTGGCGGAAGGGCGCAGCCTCGGCGACCCCGAAACCATCCACTTCGGGCTCGTGCCGCGGGCTCACCGTGGCATCGTGGCCGTCAACGAACTGCCCGACCTCGCCGAGCGCATCCAGGTCGCGTTGCTGAACGTGATGGAGGAGCGAGACATCCAGGTTCGTGGCTACACGCTTCGGCTGCCGCTGGACGTGCTGCTCGTCGCCACGGCCAACCCGGAGGACTACACCAACCGCGGCCGCATCATCACGCCGCTGAAGGACCGCTTCGGTGCCGAGATCCGCACCCACTACCCGCTGGACGTGGCGGCGGAGGTGGGCGTCGTGCGGCAGGAGGCCCACCTGGTCGCCGAGGTCGGCGAGCCACTGTTGGAGGTGCTGGCCCGGTTCGTGCGCAACCTGCGGGAGTCCAACGTCGTCGATCAGCGTTCCGGCGTTTCCGCCAGGTTCGCCGTGGCCGCCGCCGAGACCGTCGCCGCGGCCGCGTTGCGCCGCTCCGCGCTGACCGGCGAGGCCCCGGCCGTGGCGCGGCCGGTGGATCTGGACGCCGTTCCCGCCGTGTTGCGCGGCAAGGTGGAGTTCGAGCCCGGCGAGGAGGGCAGGGAGAGCGAACACCTGGTGCACCTGCTGCGCCGCGCGATCGCGGAGACGGCGCGGGACCGGTTCGCCGGTCTCGATTTGCGCCCGCTGGCCGACGCCGTCGCCGACGGGCACCTGGTCGCGACGGGTGAGCGGGTACCTGGCAAGGACGTGCTCGCGGCGCTGCCGGAACTGCCGGTGCTGCACGAGGTGGCGCGGCGCGCCGGGGTGTCGGCGGACGAGCCGCCTGGCCGTATCGCCTCGGCGGTGGAGCTGGCCCTGGAATCGCTGTACCTGACACGCAAGCTGGCCAAGGACGCCGACGACACCACCACGGTGTACGGGCCATGACGGTGCCGCAGGCGTACTCCTACGGTCCGTACCACGACGGTCCCGACCCGCTGGCACCGCCGATCGATCTGCGCGAGGCCATGGACGCGATCGGCGAGGACGTGCTGGCGGGGTCCTCGCCCCGCTCGGCGCTGCAGGAGCTGCTGCGCAGGGGCACCCGCGACACCACAGGACTCGACGAGCTGACCCGCCGGGTGTGGCAGCGGCGCTCCGAACTACAGCGCAGGCACCGGCTGGACGGCACGCTGGGCGAGGTTCAGCGGCTGCTCGACGACGCGCTGCGGGCCGAACGCAAGGCGTTGTTTCCCGATCCGAGCGACGACGCGCGGTTTCGCGAGGCCCGACTCGACGCGCTGCCACCCGGGACCGCGGCCGCGGTGCGCGACCTGGCGGACTACGACTGGACGTCGCAGACCGGCGGGCAGAACTACGAGCGTATCCGCGAACTGCTGGGCCAGCAGCTGCTGGAGTCTCGCTTCGAGGGGATGAAGGAGGCGCTGCGCTCCACCACGGCGCAGGACGTGGAGCGGGTCAACCGGATGCTCGCCGACCTCAACGCGCTGCTCGCCGCGCACGCGCGCGGCTACGGCGACATCGACGAGCGGTTCGCCGAGTTCATGCGCAGGCACGGTGAGTTCTTCCCGGAGAATCCCCGCGACATCGACGAGCTCGTCGACGCGCTGGCCGCCCGTTCCGCCGCTGCCTCGCGGATGCTCAACTCGATGACCCCTGAGCAGCGGCAGGAGCTGGCGCAGCTGTCGCAGCAGGCGTTCGGCGATCCCCGCATCGCCCAGCAGCTGTCCCAACTGGACTCGCAGTTGCGTGGCCTTCGCCCGGATCAGGACTGGACGTCCTCGGCGCGATTCCGGGGCGAGGACCCGCTCGGGATCGCCGACGGTGTGCGTGCGATGACAGCGTTGGCCGAACTGGACGCGCTCGCCGAGCAGCTTTCGCAGGGCTATCCGGGGGCACGAATGGAGGACATCGACCTCGACGCGCTGGAGCGCCAACTCGGCCAGGACGCGAGGGTCGATGCCGCGCGACTGGCCGAACTGCAGCAGCAGCTTCGCGGCGAGGGACTGTTGCAGCGGGCACCGGACGGTTCGCTGCGGTTGTCGCCGAAGGCGTTGCGGCGGTTGGGGGAGACCGCACTCGCCGACGTGGTGCGCTCGCTGCGTGGGCGCACCGGGCAGCGTGACACCTCCTCGGCGGGCGCGGCAGGAGAGCCCAGCGGTTCCACCAGGCAGTGGCAGTTCGGTGACACCGAGCCGTGGGCGGTTTCGCGCACGGTGCGCAACGCGGTGTTGCGGACGGCTGCGGCCGGTGGCGGCAGGGTGCGGCTCGACGTGTCGGACGTGGAGGTCGCCGAGACCGAACACCGCTCGCGTGCGGCCGTGGCGCTGTGCGTGGACACCTCGTGGTCGATGGTGGCCGAGGGCAGGTGGCTGCCGATGAAACGCACGGCACTGGCCCTGCACCAGCTGATCTCGACGAGGTTTCGTGACGACGCGCTGCGGCTCATCACCTTCGGCAGGTACGCGGCCGAGGTGGAGCTACCCGACCTCGTCGGCATGGAGGGGACGTGGGAACAGGGCACCAACGCACATCACGCCCTGCTGCTCGCGGGGCGGCACCTGCGCAGGCACCCGGACGCGCAGCCGGTGGTGTTGCTGGTCACCGACGGCGAACCCACGGCGCACCTCGAACCCGATGGTGAGGCCGAGTTCGACTACCCACCCAGCCCCCGCACACTGCGCAAGACGCTGTCCGAAGTGGACCGCCTCGCGAAGTTGAACGCCGCGCTGACCGTGTTCCGGCTCGGTGACGATCCGCGGCTCGCCGCGTTCGTCGACGCGCTAGCCCGCCGAAGCGGCGGGCGGGTGCTCGCTCCGGACCCCGAAGGGCTCGGCGCGGCGGTGGTGGGCGACTACCTGCGCCGCAGGACACGCTGACCGGCACCCAGCAACGCTGACCGGCGCCGGCGAGCGCCCGACCGGCGTCGCCGGGGCGTTGGGTGTCGCTCGGTGTCGCTGGGCACAGCCCTGCCCGCCCTGGCGCGAGCCGGGACGGGCAGGGCCGGTGTCATTCGGCCAGTTCGGCTCGCCGACCAGCCTCGGCGGTAGCGGGCCGCGACGATTCGCCGGTGTCGTTGTCGTGACCGGTGCGAAGGCCGAGCACGGCCAGGAAGCTCAGCAGCGACATTCCCGCGACGTACAGCGCGATGGGCGTGGAGGAGTTGTAGGCGCCGTACAGCGCCGTGGCCACGATGGGGGTCAGCGCGCCACCGAGCATGCCGCCCATCTGGTAGCCGATGGAGATGCCGCTGTAGCGCACCCGCATCGGGAAGATCTCGCTGAACAGCCCGCCCTGGGCACCCGCCATGATGCCCTGCACGATCGCGGCGACGACGAAGGCGAGCAGCGCCGGCATCGTTTCACCCGTGTTGACCAGCGCGAACAATGGCAGCGGCCACAGCACGGCGGTCAGCGCGCCGATCGTGAAGACGCGCTTGGCGCCGAACCGGTCGGAGAGTATCGCCGACACCACGATCGTGGCGATCCACAGTGCCGTGGAGGTGAGGATCAACGTGAGCAGGGTGGTGCGGTCGAAGCCCGCGACGGTGGTGCCGTAGGTGAGCATGTAAACGATCACCGTGTAGCCGACGGCGGGCGGTGCGATGGAGGCCAGGCTCGCCAGCACCAGGTTGCGCGGCTGCTGCCGGAACAGCTCCGCGATCGGCACCTTGGCCAGGTCCTTGTGCTGCTTGGCCTTCTCGAACTCCGGCGCGTCGCGCAGCCTGCTGCGCACGAGGATGCCGACGACCACGAGCACGATGCTGAACAGGAAGGGGATGCGCCAGCCGTAGTCCAGGAACGCCTCGTCGGACATGCCCGAGACCGAAAGGAACGCCAGGTTCGACGTCAACACCCCGACCGGAACCCCGAACTGCGCGAAGCTGCCGTAGACGGCACGGCGGCGCGGGGAGGCGTGTTCGGTCGCGATGAGGACGGCGCCTCCCCATTCCCCGCCGACCCCGAATCCCTGCAACACGCGCAGCAGGGTCAGCAACACCGGCGCGGCCAGCCCGATGGCCGCGTAGGTCGGCAGCACACCGATCAGGAACGTCGTTCCACCGGTGAGCAGCAGGGTGAGCACCAGCATCGACTTGCGTCCGATGCGGTCGCCGAAGTGTCCGATCACGGCCGCGCCGAGTGGCCGCGCGATGAAGCCGACCGCGAAGGCGCTGAAGGCGGCCAGCGTGCCCGCCGTGGCCGAGAACTCGGGGAAGAACAGGGAACCGAACACCAGCGCCGCTGCGGTGCCGAAGATGTAGTAGTCGTACCACTCGATCGACGTGCCGATGAAGCTGGCGGCGAAGATGCCCCGCTTCGACGGGGTGGTGCCGGGTTGTGACACTGCCATGGTGCGCAGTTTCCTTTCGACGCCACAGCGCGGGCAGCGGAGCACATCAGGCGCCGATACCCGCCTTTCGATGGGTCGCATGAAAGCAGCCGAATCGGCTGCTGACCATGCGCTCATGAGCCGATCCTCGCTACGTCATCCGTCCTGTTTCGCGGTGAGCTGACCCGTCGTGACCTGCAAAGCGGCAGCCGGGTGCGGCGGCAGGTGAGATCGGCCACGACATCGGCCACGACATCGGCCACCCACGCTCTCCCAACGGGCGGGACGGCCCGACCCGGACTGCAGGCAGGGCCACATAGGGTTGAGGGCATGCAGACCTGGTCCTCCATCGCCGTGCCCCGTGTCCCCGGTACCCCGCGCCCGCTGCGGCTGTTCGACACGGCGACCGGCCAGCTCCGGCCGACCTCGCCCGGGCGGCTGGCGAAGATGTACGTCTGTGGCATCACTCCCTACGACGCCACGCACATGGGGCACGCGGCGACCTACCTGGCCTTCGACCTCATCCACCGGCAGTGGCTCGACGCCGGGCACGAGGTGCACTACGTGCAAAACGTCACCGACATCGACGATCCGCTGCTGGAGCGCGCCGAACGGGACCACGACGACTGGGTGGTGCTCGGGATGCGGGAGACGGCGTTGTTCCGTGAGGACATGGAGGCGCTGCGGGTGCTGCCGCCGCGCGACTTCATCGGTGCCGTCGAGAGCATCCCGGAGATCGTCGAGGTGATCGCCAAACTGCTGGCGTCGGGCGCGGCCTACCGCGTGGACGACCCGCAGTACCCGGACGTGTACTTCGACCGCTCCTACACCGGCCGGTTCGGCTACCAGTCCAACTACGACGACGCCATGATGGCCGCGTTCTTCGGTGAGCGCGGCGGCGACCCCGACCGGCCGGGCAAGCGTGACCCGCTCGACGCGCTGCTGTGGCGCGCGGCTCGCCCCGGGGAGCCCTGCTGGGAATCCGAACTCGGACCCGGCAGGCCCGGCTGGCACATCGAGTGCAGCGCGATCGCACTGAACCGACTCGGTTTCGGCTTCGACGTGCAGGGCGGTGGTTCGGACCTGGCGTTCCCGCACCACGAGTACAGTGCCGCGCACGCCGAGGCGTTGCTGAACGAGCACCCGTTCGCGCGGCACTACGTGCACGCCGGGATGATCGCGTTGGACGGCGAGAAGATGTCGAAGTCCAAGGGCAACCTGGTGCTCGTGTCGCGGCTGCGCGCGGGTGGGGTCGAGCCCTCGGCGATCCGGCTGGCGCTGTTCGACGGCCACTACCGCAGCGACCGGCAATGGACCGACGGGCTGCTCGAGCGGGCGCAGGCACGGCTCGGCCGGTGGCGGGAAGCGGTGTCGCTGCCCAAGGGGCCCGACGCGGAGGCCACGGTGTCGCGGCTTCGTGCCCACCTCGCCGACGACCTGGACACGCCGAAGGCACTGGCGGCGGTGGACGCCTGGGTGCGCGAGGCGCTCGACCGCACCGGCGGCGACCCGGACGCGGGCTCGCTGATCAGGAACGCGGTGGACTCGCTGCTGGGTGTGTCGCTCTGAACCGGGTCACCCTCGGGGCCTGGGGTGAGGCGCAGGGTGGGCCGTCGCGCCGCGGCGCCTCGTCGGGCACGTCAGGCGCATCACTTCGGCCCTTCCACGGCGAACTCTCGGCCCTGCCAGCCGCGGCGCAGCCAGCGGTCGTGGGAGGCAACCACGACCGCACCCGGCGCGCTCCCCAGCGCCTCGGTCAGTTCCTCGGCCAGAGTCGGTGAGATGTGGTTGGTCGGCTCGTCGAGCAGCAGCAACTGCGGCGGGTCGGCGAGCAGTAACGCCAGCGCCAGCCTGCGCCGCTGCCCTACGGACAGCTCGCCCAGCGGCCGGTCGACGTCTCGCGGCGACAGCAGCCCGAGTTCCGGCAACGCGGGCGCGTCAGGGCCGGCTCGGCGGCTGTAGAGCTCCCGCGGGGTGCGGGTGTGGTCGGCGAAGGTGACGTCCTGTTCCAGCAGGGCGGTGCGCAGGCCGTCGGACCGCCACACCTCGCCACGCGCGGGCCGCAGCCTGCCCGCCAGCACCGCGAGCAGTGTCGACTTGCCCGTGCCGTTACCGCCGGTGACGAGCAGCCGGCTGGTGCCCTCGATGACCAGTTCGTCCAGCCGCAGCCTGCCGGGCACCTCGACGCCGCGTGCCGACAGCAGCCGCGGTGGCACGGACCCGGCGGTCAGCGCGCCCGCGAACCGCAACGGGGGCGGCGGCTTGCTCACCTGGGTGTGTTCGAGTTCGGCGAGCCTGCGCCGCGCGTCACGCACCCGGCGGGAGATCTGCCGCTGCACCCGCCCCGTCTTGAAGTCGTAGGCCAGTTTCGCGTTGTCGCGGGGCGGGCGGTCGTGGTTGATGTCGCGAGAGGTCACCGCCACGGCGTGCCGCAACCGCCGTAGCTCGCGCTGCTCCTCGGCGTGGCGCTGCTCCCAGCGGGCCCGCTCGGCTCGCTTGGCCAGCAGGTAGTCGCTGTAGCGGCCGCGATAGCGGGTGAGGCCGCCGAGGGCGGGGTCGAGGTCCACGATGTGGGTGCACACCGCGTCGAGGAAGACTCGGTCGTGCGAGGAGAGCACCACGATGCCGGTGAGCCCGGCCAGGTGGCGCTGCAGGAACTCCATCGCCTCGTCGTCGAGGTGGTTGGTCGGCTCGTCCAGCAACAGCGTCCTCGGCCTGCGCACCAGCAGCGCGGCGAGCGCCAGGCGGGAGCGCTGGCCACCGGACAGCGTGCCGAGCGTGCGCTCGTTGTCGAGGTGGCCAACGCCGAGACCGGCGCACACCAGCGCGGCGCGCCGATCGGCGTCCCACAGTTCGTGGGTCTGCGCCCACTCCAGCACTCGCCCGTACTCGGAGAGCGCGTCCTGGTCGTCGGGGTGTCCGGCCAGCCGTTCGCCGAGGCAGTCCAGCCGCCGTGCGACCGTGCGCAAGTGTGCCAGCGCGCCGTCGATCACCTCGGCGATCGTCGCGCTCGGTGGCAGCGGCAGTTCCTGAGTGAGCAATCCGATGTCGTCGCCGCCGACGGTGCCGCCGCCGACGGTGCCGCCGCCGACGGTGCCGGACGTCGGTTGCAGTCGCCCGGCCAGCAGCCGCAGCAGCGTCGTCTTGCCCGCTCCGTTCTCGCCGACCAGGCCGACGCGCTGACCCGCGCTGGCGGTGAAGTCGACGCCGGTGAGCACCATCCGGTCGCCGTAGGTGTAGCCGAGTTCGCGAGCACGCAGCGAAACCGGGGCAGAGACAGCAGAGCTAACAAGGGAAGCGGGAAAGGAATGAGCGGACACGAAATGATCACCGGCCGGTTCGTCGGTACGGACCACCCGCCGGGCGCGATGCCTCGGACGCGGGTTCTGGCGCGGTGTCAGCTCTTCATGATCACCCGAGCCTACAGGTGGGCCGCGGCCCGCCCAACGCGTTTTCGGCCGATCGCAGTCGGCGGCGGCGATACGGTGGGGTGGTGCCGCACCTGTACGCCACCAGTGACCTGCACGTCACCCACCGAGGCAACGCCCACCACCTCGACGCGATCCGACCCGCCACGGCGAGCGACTGGCTGATCGTCGCGGGCGACGTCGCCGAGCGGGTCGGTGTGGTGGTGGACACGCTCGCCACACTGCGGGAACGCTTCGCGAAGGTGGTGTGGGTGCCCGGAAACCACGAGCTGTGGACCACTCCCGCCGACCCGGTGCGGGCGCGCGGCGAGGCCCGCTACGACGAGCTGGTGCGCCGCTGCCGAGCGGTGGACGTGCTGACCCCGGAGGACGACTTCCCGGTGTGGCGGCACGCGCACCGGCCGCTGACGGTGGCGCCGCTGTTCCTGCTCTACGACTACAGCTGGCGCACCCCTTCCGCCCACGGCAGGCCGGTCGAGGAGGCACTGCGGCAGGCCCGCGAGGCGGGAGTGGTGTGCACCGACGAGTACTACCTGCACCCGCAGCCCTACCGCGACAGGCAGGAGTGGTGCGCGCGCAGGTTGCGGCTCACCGAGAAGCGGCTCGCCGAGATCCCCGCCGACCACGGCACGATCCTGGTGTCACACTGGCCGCTGCACCGGCACCCGACCGCACCGCTGCGCCATCCCGAGTTCGCCATGTGGTGCGGCACCGAGGAGACCGCCGACTGGCACGTGCGGTTTCGAGCCGAGGTGGCCGTCTACGGGCACCTACACATCCCGCGCACCACCCTTCTCCACGGGGTGCGGTTCGAGGAGGTGTCGATCGGCTACCCACGCGAGTGGCGCAGGCGCGCAGGGGGAGCGGTGCCTTTGCGGCGGTTGCTGTGACCGGCACCGGCGTCACGCCGCCCACCGTTGGGTCGGCGCAGCGCCAGCGCGGCGGGCGCCACGAGCGCCAGCAGCGCGGCGGGCACCACGAAGCCGAGCACGGGATCGAACCGGTAGGGGGCGGTGAACAGCGCGGGCGCGGCGGCCATGCCGAGGAACCGCAGCGCCTGTACCGCTGAGATCGCCCCACCTCGGCCGCGCGAGCGTCCCGACACCACCGACACGTTCACCGCGACGATGACGAGCTGCGCGGCGACCCCGGCCAGCGCCCAGCTCGCCGCGACAGCCGGCACGGTACCCACCAGCCCGGCCGCGCTCACCAGCGCCGCCCCCGCGACCAGCCCGGTGAACCCGGCGACCCGGACGCCGAACCGGTCGGCGGCGCTTCCCACCAGCCTCGCGGTGAGGAAACCGGCGACTCCGAACCCGGTGAGCACCAGCCCGCGCACCGCCGAGGTGAGCTCGAAGGTGTCCTCCAGCCGGAAGGCGACCAGGAACGAGATGCCGGAAAGGCACGCCCAGCCGACCAGGGCCAGTAGGCCGGGCAGCACGATCGAGCGGGTCCAGGCGTCACGCAACCGGGGCGGCCGGGACCGGTCCAGCGGCGGATCGGGAGGCAACGTCAGGGTGGCCAGCACCACCGCCGTGGCCGCGATCCCGGCGAAACCCCACCGCCACGAGACCTCGGCGGCGAGCCCACCCACCAGCGGCGCCGACGTCTGCCCGAGCGCCTGCATCGAGCCGAACAGGCCCAGTGCCCTGCCCAGCTGCTGCGGTTGCGTGCTCGCGGCGAGCTTGGCCATCAGCAACGGCAACGTGAACGCGTTCGCCGCGCCCTGAAGCCCCCTGCTGAGCTGGAACAGCCAGAACCACGGCGCCAGGGCGGCGGCCGCGGCGGCCAGCGCGTACACCACGTAGGCCAGCCGGATGGTGCGGCCGGGTCCCCAGCGCTCCCCGAGCGTGCCGGAGACGAGCATGAGCCCGGCGAGCGGGACCAGATAGGCCGTGAGCGAGGTCGCCGCCGCCGACGCCGACACCTGGAAGCTGGCGCCGAGCTCGGGCAGGATCGCGGTGACGATGCCGCCGCCGAACGGGCCCAGCAGCGCACCGACGTACAGGGCACCCCTGGCGAGCCGGGAGGTGCCGGTGTCGCCGTTCAGCGGCCCGAGGAGCCGGGCCCGTCGGGGCGGTGGCGGCGCAGGTAGCGTTCGAACTCGGCGGCGATCTTGTCGCCGCTGGCCTCGTCGACCACGATCTCGGCGTCGCCACGCTCCTCGAGCGTGCGCACGTACTCGCTGATCTCCTCGTCCTCGTTGGCCATCTCGGTGACGGTCTGCTGCCATTCCTGCGCCTGCTCGGGCAGCGCTCCCATCGGGATCTCGATCTCGAGCACGTCCTCGAGCTTCTGCAGCAGCGCCAGCGTGGCCTTCGGTGACGGCGGGTGGGACACGTAGTGCGGCACCGCGGCCCACACCGACACCGCGGGCACCCCGGCCTGCACGCAGGCGTCCTGCAACACCCCGACGATGCCGGTCGGGCCCTGGTAGCGGCTGCGTTCCAGGCCGAACCTCGCCGCGGCCTCGGCGTCGTAGGCGGTGCCGGTGACGGGAACCGGCCTGGTGTGCGCCGTGTCGGCGAGCAGCGCGCCCAGCGTCACCACGGTCGAGACCTCGAGCTGTTCCACGTGCTCGAGCAGTTCCGCGCAGAAAGCGCGCCAGCGCATGTTCGGCTCAGGGCCCTGCACCAGCACGAGATCTCGCCCCAGCCCCTCCGGCCTGCACACCGCGAGCCTCGTGGTCGGCCACTCCACTCTGCGCGTGACGCCGTCGACCAGCTTCACGGTCGGCCTGCTCACCTGGAAGTCGTAGTAGTCGTCGGGGTCGAGTTCGGCGAGTGGCTTGGCGTCCCAGTTCAGCTGGAGATGCTCGATGGCGGTGCTCGCGGCGTCGCCTGCGTCGTTCCAACCCTCGAACGCCACGATCATCACCGGTTTGGGCTCCCGCGGTTCGGGAGCCGTCTCGTCGGTCTCGTCGAAGGGCGTGCTCACATGCCCAGCCTACGGCCCGGCGCGTACTCGCGGAGACCGCAGGCGGCACGCGGCCGCGGTCGCCGTATCCCGCTACGGTCTCGGCGTGCGCAGCGGGTCCGCAGACCCCGCGGAGCTGCCGCACGCTGACCGCAACGAGTCCTCATCGACGGCCGGGAGACAACGTGGACCGACCGCCCGCCGCGGGCGGCGGGAACAGGGTCGGTGACGCTGTGCCGCGAGCAGGCAGGCGAACTCGTGGCGTCGCCACTGGTGATCCGCGTTCGACGCGTGGTGCTGCTGGTCCACCGACCTGGTTCGGCAGTGCGAGCTGCTCGCGAACCGAGTCGCTGCCCGACACGGTGGACCCGCTCATGCGCTCGGCGGTCGGGTGAGCAGCTGGCGGGTGAGCGTGTCCGTGGCCCAGTGCTCCCACTGCTCGTGGCTCCAGGCCCGGTCGTCGACGAGGAGCAGGTAAGTCTCCGGGGTCAGCGTGGCCAGGCATACGTCGGCCGCACGCGCGGGGGTGAGGTCCGGGCGCAGCGCTGCCTTCTCGGCCAGCGCCTCGGCCAGTCGCAGCCGGACGGCGTGCCCGCTGCGCCACGTTGGTCCGCCACAGCTCGACCAGTTCGGGGTCGGTCGCGGCGGCGGAGCGGACCACGTCGAGCAGCCGGCGACCCGGCGCAGGATCTCCCCCGTGCCGGCCACCTGCCGCCGGACCTGTTCGGGAGCGTCGGCGGCGAGCGCCTCGCGAAACCACGGCCGGTCCATGGTGGCGACCGGCTCGGTGTCGCCCGCGATCTCCCGGTCGAGCAGCTCGGCAAGGAGTGCGCGCTTGCTGGCGAAGGTAGACGCTCTGCACGGCCATCCCGGCCTCGGCCGCGATCGCCTTCATCGTGGTCGCGGCGTACCCCTGCCGCTCGAAGACGGCGGGCGCTGTCATCTGCGCTCCCCGCACCGAAGGAGCGTTCGACGAGCCCGGCCGCAAGCACGGGAACGCGGCCGCCGCCCACGTCCGCGTCGCCGTGGCGGCGGGTGCCGCGCACCGTGGCTCTAGGGTGAGTTGTCGCACGGGTCGTCGCACGGTGAGCTTCGGAGGGCATCCTGAGTACCGCGTTCTCTGGTGAACCCGCAGGTCAGCACACAGCAGGGGAGGTGCGGCTGCCTGCGGCCGTGCTGTGGGACATGGACGGCACGCTCGTCGACTCCGAGAAGCTGTGGGACGTCGCGCTCTACGAGGCGGCCGACTGGCTCGGCGGCAGCCTGTCGGCGAGCCGGCGGGCCACCCTCGTCGGGTCGAACCTGACCGCCACCTCGCGATACCTGCTGACGCTGGCGAATCGCGAGCCGAGCGAGGACGCCGTCACGGAGGTCAGCGAATGGATCCGTGGCCGCACGAGGAACCTGTTCGCCGACGAACTGCCCTGGCGGCCAGGTGCACGCGACGCGCTGGAATCGGTGAGCCAGGCCGGAATCCCGTGCGCCCTGGTGACCTCCACCGAGCGCTCGCTGACCGAACTGGCGCTGGACACCATCGGCAGACGCTTCTTCGACGCCACCGTGTGCGGTGACGAAGTTGACGGGCTGAACAAGCCGCACCCCGAGCCGTACCGAAGGGCCGCCCGACTGCTGGGCGCCGACCCGGCCCACTGCGTCGCCGTCGAGGACTCCCCGGTCGGCGCGGAGTCGGCGGCCTCGGCAGGCTGCACGGTGCTCGTGGTGCCCTGCGATGTCCGGGTGGAGCCGGGGCGGCGGCGCACCTTCCGAACCTCGCTGGTCGGAGTGGACGCCGCCACCATCAGCGCGCTGGCACTCGATGGCCGCGGCTGCTGATCAGGGCAGCATGTCGGCGGGGATGTCGCCCTGCTTGGTGCCGACGACCGCGAAGTAGTGCAGTGGCCGGCCGCTGATGTCCAACCGGTGCCGGTAGCGCTCGCGGGCGCGCACGTTGAGCAGACCTGCCCGCCTGCACGAATCGATGAGCGTGGCGAACCCCGAGGTGTCGGAGTCGGACAGGAACCGGTCCTTGATGGTGAACGCGACCCAGCCGCCGTCGCTGACGAGGTTGTAGGCGGCGCGAAATGCCGAGGGCGGGATGTCACCGTAGCCGAGCGCGGCCACGCAGGTCAGCGTGTTGAAGCTGTGCCGCTCGAGCAGCAGGCTGTCCGCTTCGGACAGCGTCGTCATGTCGAGCACGTGGTAGGCGTCGTAGACCTCCGGCCGGTCCCGCAACGCTGCGTCCCGCGCCTGCGGCAGGATGTCGATGCCCGCCAAGTGGCCGACACCCACCGTTCGCAACTGTTCACCGACGAGTCCGTTGCCCGCGCCCAGATCGAGTACCCGAAGCGAGGCCGCGCTGACGTTGTCGCGCTGCAATTCCTCTTTGAGCAGCTTCGCGACGACATCGGGTGAACGGCAGTCGAGAATGTCGTGAAAGAGTTGTTCGTAGAGACCGGGAATGGCGAAGATTCGGCCGTAGTCGTGGAATCGGATGTCCTGCCATGTGCCGTCGAGCAGTACCGAGCAGTACTCGCTGTCCTGATCGACCTGTTCGGGATGCTGGGGGAGTCTGATGTCGTGCTGGGTCCGGTTCGTTTCCTTCGCCGCCTTTTCCGGGGAGGGTCTCCTGTCGCTCATATCACAACCTTTCCGTTCCGGAAGGGAGCCTGCGCGCGCGTTTCAGCCAAGTGCATTCCCCGTGGCGCGTCAACACTGCCGAGTGACGCCAGGTGCGGTCGCGGCACCCGGTGGCCCGGCGACCGGCGCGTGAGCGGTGGATGGAAGTATTCGAAGACGTGAAGACCTTCGACGAGCTGTACGCCGAACTGGCCGAGCGCGCCCGCACCCGACCCGAAGGCTCGGGGACGGTGGCCGCGCTGGATGCCGGTGTGCACGCACAGGGCAAGAAGGTGCTGGAGGAGGCGGGTGAGGTCTGGATCGCGGCCGAGCACGAGTCCGACGAGCGGCTGGCCGAGGAGATCTCCCAACTGCTCTACCGGGTACAGGTGCTCATGCTGGGACGAGGCGTTTCCCTCGAAGACGTCTACCGCTACCTGTGAGCAGTGCACAGGTAGCGGTCACCGAACCGAGAAGGAGAGAACGAGCAATGCTGCGCGTGGCGGTGCCGAACAAGGGCTCACTGGCGGGACAGGCATCGGAGATGCTGGCCGAGGCCGGGTACCGGCAGCGACACGAGCAGCGCGACCTCACCGTCCTCGACCCCGTGAACGAGGTCGAGTTCTTCTTCCTTCGCCCCAAGGACATCCCGATCTACGTGGGTTCGGGCGAACTCGACCTCGGCATCACCGGCCGCGACCTCGCGCTCGACTCCGGCGCGCCGGTGGAGGAGACCGTGCAGTTGGGCTTCGGCGGCTCGACGTTTCGCTACGCGGCCCCACAGGGGCGCGACTGGACGGTCACCGACCTGCACGGCAAGCGCCTCGCCACCTCCTACCCCAGGCTGGTGCGCGACGACCTGGCTCGCCACGGTGTGGAGGCGGAGGTGATCCGGCTGGACGGTGCCGTCGAGATCTCGGTGCAGTTGGGCGTCGCCGACGCGATCGCCGACGTGGTCGGTTCCGGCAGGACACTGCGCCAGCACAACCTGGTGCCCTTCGGCGACCCGATCTGTGTGTCCGAGGCGGTTCTGGTGCACAGGGCGGGCAACGGGGACTCCAAACCCATCGTGCAGCTCGCGGCCCGGCTGCGCGGCGTGGTGTTCGCGCAGCAGTACATGATGCTGGACTACGACTGCCCCCGGACGCTGCTTGAGCGGGCGATCGCGATCACACCGGGACTGGAGTCGCCCACGGTGGCACCGCTGGCGCACGCCGACTGGGTCGCGGTGCGCGCCATGGTGCCGCGCAAGCAGGTGAACTCGATCATGGACGAGCTCGCCGCCGCCGGTGCCCGCGCGATCCTGGCCTCCGACATCCGTTCCTGCAGGCTGTGAGGCCGGGAAGCGGGCGGTTGCGGGGTCAGCGTGGCCGCGGCCGCTTGGGCATCAGGTCGTAGAGCCCTCGGCGCCCGCCGCTGTCGTTGGCGGCACGCGTCTGCGCGAGGTCGGCGATGAAGTCCTCGAACAGGAACTCCTGGTCGGCGGTCGGCGCCACCGGCCGGTGCCGCACGGCAGCCGCTTCCAGCACCTGGGCGATATCGCGATAGGCCGCCGCCTGGATCGTCTCGGGGGCGAACGTCGTGACGGGCACTCCCTTGGCCGCCGCCTCGTTGACCACCACGCTGAGCGGCACGTGTGCCAGCATCGGGATGCCGAAGGTGCGCAACTCCTCCAGCGCGGCCACCGCGTAGGCGGAGATGGGGCGGCGGTACAGCCCGGGGACCAGGCCGTGGTAGATGATCGGCGGCCGCCGCGCGGCCGCCTCCAGGTAGTTGATCTGCTCCCGCATCAGCCGCAGCGCCCTGATGCTGGTTCGGTCGGGCTGCACGGGCACGAGGATTCCGTGCGTGGCCACCAGCGCGTTGTTGGTCAGCACGTCCATCGCGGGCGGGCAGTCGATGATGACGTGATCGTAGTTGGCGAACTGGATCACCCTGGCCAGCTGCCAGCCGGGGACCCGGAACTGGTCGAGCCTGCGGATCAGGTCGAACATGCCCGGTGACGTCGGGATCACGTCGAAGGCGCCGCCCCTGCCGATGTTGCTGCGGGGGTGGGGCACCACGAGTTCCTCGATCGGGCCCCGCCACAGTTTCGTCAGTGCCTTGGCCAGGCTCGGCGCTTCCGGCGGTGGCTCGGGCAGGCCGAGCAGTTCGGTGGTCGCGTGACCCTGCGGGTCCAGGTCGACGAGTAGCACCCTGCGACCTCGCTCGGCGAGGGCGGCGGCGGCGCCGACGCTGAGCGCCGTCTTGCCGACTCCGCCTTTCTGGTTGACCACCGAGGTGATCTGCACTGTGCGCCAGCTCCCGGGTCTCGTGGTTTGCGAGCAGGGTAGTGGATCAGTCACCGGAACGGGTGGCGTGGACCCTGGAGTGTTCGGCGTCGGTTTCGTACCGGTTCTCGATCACGGTCGCTGAGCAGCGGATTCCCGCCTGCGAACGAGTAACGCCTGCGAGCCGGTCGCGACCTGCCCGCCCTCGTCGTGCAGCGTGCTCGTGGCCGTGCCCACCCCGGCGGGCCCGATCACGGTGGCGGCGTCGAGCCCGATCCACTCACCGATGGGCTCGCGCAGGATGTGGACGGTCAACTCGGGGTTGATGAACCACCACTGGCTCGGGTCGAGCCGGTTGGACACGCCGTTCGCGGAGTCGGCGACGGTGAACAGCCGCTGCAGCGCGCTGGGCTTCTCCCCGTCGACGAGCGGAACGCGCTGCCGCGCCCATACCGCCGCGGGGCCCGGGTCGCACAGGTCGCCCCTGGCCGTTCGCCATTCCATGGCGTGCAGGTAGCCGCCGAGCCAGTCCGATGGCCACCGAGCCTGCCCGCAGTCGGCGACCGCGGGCAGCGGCGCCGCGGCACCCGCCGCGACGGCACCGGTGTCGTTGCTGCTCAACCGCCAGGCCGAGGCCCTGGCGACAGCGCGTGAACCCGCGAGCAACTCGGCGCTGAGCAGCTCGACCGACCGGCCCGGGCGCTCCAGCCTGGCTGTGACGGTCAGCTCCCGCAGCGGCGCTGGGCCCAGAATCTCGATGGTGACCCTGCCCAGCTGGGTCTCCCGCTCGCTGGGAATCGCTTCCAGCGCGCGCACCAG
Organism: Saccharomonospora marina XMU15; assembly: GCF_000244955.1. GTDB lineage: Bacteria > Actinomycetota > Actinomycetes > Mycobacteriales > Pseudonocardiaceae > Saccharomonospora_A > Saccharomonospora_A marina. The sequence goes on from NZ_CM001439.1 coordinate 2,928,675, forward strand.
CAGCGCCGAAGGCGGGCCGAAGTGCTGCGCCTGCGGCGTCCACGGCCCGCTGGTGTGTTCGGTGGGTTGGAACCGGTCCTGCCCGAGCGGCAGGTAGAACGCCTCGGCCACGATGGTCTCCTTCACCCTGCGCCGAACAGGTCAGTCGGCCCGGTCGAGCACCGACTCCTCTCCGGGGTCGGGCTCGGGCCAACCCGGATATTCTGGCGGCGTCCCGCCGAAGGAGGGACACAGGGCCTGGTGAGAGCACCAGTCGCAGAGTTTGCTCGTGCTCGGCCGGAAGTCGCCCGTCCTGCCCGCCCGCAGGATCGCCTCCCAGATCGCCTCCAGCGTGCGTTCGAAACGCAGCAGCTCCGGCTCGTCGGGGGTGTAGGCCAGTGCCTGCCCGTCGGTGAGATACATGAGCTTGAGCTGGCTGGGCACCACCCCGCGCAGCCGCCAGAGCACGACCGCGTAGAACTTCATCTGAAACATCGCCTTGGCTTCGCCGATCTGCCTGGGGGCAGCGCCGGTCTTGTAGTCCACCACCCGGATCTCGCCGGTGGGGGCGACGTCCAGCCGGTCGATGTAGCCGCGCAGCAGCACGCCGGAACGCAGTTCGGTCTCCACGTGCAGCTCGCACGCCTGCGGGTCCAGCCTGCGGGGATCCTCCAGCTCGAAGTACGCGTCGACGAGCCGGGCGGCGGAGTCGAGCCAGTCGCGTACCGCCGCCGAGGAGTCCTGCGCGAACAACTCCGTCCATTCCGGGCATTCGGTCGAGAGCCGTTCCCAGGTGGGTGCGAGCAGTTCCCGCGCCCGGTGGGGAACCCGCTCCTGGCGGGGCAGCGCGAACAGCTGTTCCAGCACCGAATGCACCAGCGTCCCCCGCACCTGGGCCTTGGTCGGCACCTCCGGCAACCGATCCACGGCACGGAAGCGGTACAGCAGCGGACACTGCTTGAAGTCGCTCGCCCTGGACGGCGAAAGCGCAGGCCGTCGTAGCCCATCCCGCGGCGACGCGGTGGCGGTGCTCGTGGTCGTGGTGTCGATCGCGCCCTCTGCCATGCCCGGGAGCGTAGCGGCACGGTACGACAGCACGTGGTGACCCGGCGTGGACGCGCTCGACCACGGGACGTAACGAGCGCCCAACGCCGGACGTTCTACCCTCTCCTGGTGGACGCGAGGAGCGAGGTCGGCAAGGCCGGGCGGCGGCGTCCCGTCGCCGCTGAAGGCGGCCTGCTGCTCTTTCGTGTCGGTGGTGTCCCGGTGCTGCTGGCCCCGTCGTGGTGGATCGGCTCGCTGATCGTCGTCGTGCTGTACGCACCGCTGGTGTCGCGGCTGCTGCCGGAGGCCGACGCGGCCACGTCGTGGGCGCTGGCCGCCGCGTTCGCCCTGCTGCTCGGACTTTCGGTGCTGGCCCACGAACTGGGGCACTGCCTGGTGGCGCTGCGGCTGGGCCTGCCGGTGCGCAGGCTGCGGCTGTTCCTGCTGGGAGGTCTGTCCGAGGTGGCGCGCTCGCCGCGGCGGCCCGGTCAGGAAGGGCTCGTGGCCATCGCGGGCCCCGTGGTGTCGGTGCTGCTGGCGGTGTTCTGCGGCTCGCTGCTGCTCGCCCTGCCGCCGGACGGTTCGACCTGGCTGCTGGTGGCCCAGTGCGCTGTGGCCAACCTCGCGGTAGGGCTGTTCAACCTGCTGCCGGGGCTGCCGCTGGACGGCGGGAGGCTGCTGCGGGCGGGGGTCTGGGCGCTCAGCGGTACGAGGGCGACCGGAACCAGGGTCGCGGTGGCCGGCGGCGGTCTGGTGGCTGTGGCGCTGCTGGTCTGGGCGTTGTGGGGGCTGGCTGTCGGCAGCGAGGACAGGTGGCTGCGGCTCGGGGTCTGTGTCGTGACGGCGTGGTTCGTGGCCACCGGCGCCACCGGTGAGTTCGCGTCGGAGGACCGGCGTGAGTGGCCGGACGGGCTTCGGCTGACCGACGTGATGCGGCCGGTGCTGCAACTGCCCGCGGAAAGCCCGGTCGCCGCGGCGCTGACCGCCTCGGCGGGCAGGGGAGTGGTGCTGGTGCGCGCCGACGGGGTCGCCGCCGGGTTGCTCGACGAGGCCGCCGCGCAGCGGTTGGCTGCCTGCTCACCGCAGTCACCAGCCGAGCAGGCGGCCGAGCCGATTCGGCCGGAGACGGTGTTGCTGCTGTCCGAGCCCTGCGCCGACATCGCCGAACACGTGCGTGAGGTGCCCACCTGGCAGTTCCTCGTGGTGGACACCGACGGCAAACCCGCGGGGGTGCTGCACCGCGACGACCTGCGTGCGGCGCTGTCTCATCAGGTCGGGTACACCGCCTGAACCGGGGTGGGGGCGGTCTGCCACGATCGACCGTTGATTCGTGTCGCGGACGTGGAGGTGCGGTGTCAGCAGGGCCGTTTCGTGAAGGTGATCGCGTGCAGTTGACCGATCCGAAGGGACGGCACTACACCATCGTGCTGGAGCAGGGAGCGCAGTACCACACGCACCGTGGCGTGCTGGCCCACGACGACCTGATCGGTCGACCGGAGGGATCGGTCGTCACGTCCGGCGGCGGCACGAGCTACCTGGCGCTGCGGCCGCTGCTGCCGGACTACGTGCTGTCGATGCCCCGTGGCGCGCAGGTCATCTACCCCAAGGACGCCGCGCAGATCCTGATGTGGGGCGACGTCTTCCCCGGTGCCAGGGTGTTGGAGGCGGGGGCGGGCTCGGGTGCGCTGACCTGCTCGCTGTTGCGGGCGGTGGGAAGCGAAGGGACCGTCACGTCCTACGAGTTGCGTGCCGATCACGCCGAGCACGCCGAACGCAACGTCGAACGGTTCTTCGGTGAGCGGCCCGCGAACTGGACGTTCCACGTCGGCGACGTCGCCGCGCACGAGGGTGAGGTCGACAGGGTGGTGCTGGACATGCTGTCCCCGTGGGAGGTGCTGCCGGGAGTCGCGGCGAGCCTGGTGCCGGGCGGGGTGCTGGTGGTCTACGTGGCGACGGTGACGCAGCTGTCGACGGTCACGGAGGCGCTGCGGGAACAGCGCTGCTGGACCGAGCCGCAGTCGTGGGAGACGCTGCAGCGGCCGTGGCACGTGGTGGGTCTCGCGGTGCGGCCGGACCACCGCATGGTGGCGCACACGGCTTTCCTGCTCACCACCCGCAGACTGGCCGAGGGTGTCGCCCCGCCCCGCAGGCAGCGCAGGCCGAGCAGGGGCTGATCGCCGGCAGGGCCGGACTCGACCGAGTCCGGCCCTGCCGGGGCGTGCCTGCTCAGCTGGGCCCCGCCAGACACCACATGCCGCCCTCGGTCCTCGTCTTGAACGAGACGTCCTCGCTGCGACCGCCCTCGGTGACGGTGAAGTCGATCGAGCCGCTCTCGCCGTCGTCGCGTGCCTCGACGAGTTCGGCGGAGGTGTCGTCGCGGAAGTTGGGTTCGTCCACACCGCTGATGGTGCGGCACACCATGTCGACCATCGAGGTGCCGTCGTGGTCGTTGATCGCGCTGATCAGTGACTCGGCGAGCAGTTGGTTGGACGGCTGCCCGCCCGGTGCGGGCTCCTGGCCGTCGTCGGTGGGCCCTGTGGTGCTCGGCGACTCGGAGGTCGGCTCGGATGTCGACGTGTCCGGCTGCCCGGTGGGCGTGCCCGAGGCGGGGGAGCCGGTCGCCACCGGAGTTGGCCCACCCGCCTGCTGCTCGTCGTCGCCCAGCAGCAGCACGAGTGCGACGGCTCCGCCGACGAGGGCGATTCCGGCGATCACAAGGCCGACGATCAGGCCGGTGCGCTTCTTCGGCGGGGGTGGTTGGCCGGGGCCGGGAGGAAAACCGGGCGGCTGTGGAGCTCCGGGGCCGCCGGAGGGGCCATGCCCGCCGGGTGGGCCGGGTGGGCCGAATTGGCCGAATTGTTGTGTGCCACCAGGTCCGGCTCCGCCGGGTGGCGGCTGTCCACCAGGCTGTTGCCCCCAGCCGTTTTGTGGTCGGTGTTGCGGCTGCCATCCCGGAGGTTGCGGCGGATACGTCACGGTTGCCCCCTAGTGCTGTCTCAACCTGCGGGAATCTCACGGCCCGCACCGATCGCTGCGATCGTAGCGGCGGCGCCCGGGCCGGTTTCCCTTACCCTGCGAGCTGACCGTTTTGTCCGCCGTGGCAAGCCGAAATTCGGCCCTGGAGTCGGCTCATCGGTTACCGGGTACTCCGCGGCGACCGAGCGACGCGCCGATCCTGTAACGCGGATAGGGCTTTTCATGTCGGTGATCGCCGGTACCGTGGAAGCAAATGCATTCCGAGGAGGTGCCGAAATGCAACACGACCTTCCCGGAGGTCGGCACGACGAGGCCGACTCTTCAGAGACGAGCGGAGCCACGACCGCGGGAACGCCATCGAGCGAGCAGGCACGGCAGATTCGCTTCCTTGAGGAGGAGGTCGCTCTCCTGCGTCGCAAGCTCACGGATTCGCCGCGGCAGAATCGGGTGCTCGAGCAGCGGCTCGCCGAGGCGACCGAACGGGTGAGCCAGCTGACGGAGCGCAACAACAAGCTGGTGGAGACGCTGCGTGAGGCACGCAGCCAGCTGTTGGCTCTGCGTGAGGAGGTCGACCGGCTCGCGCAACCTCCGAGCGGCTACGGAGTTTTCGTGGCCGCGTACGAAGACGGCACGGTGGACGTCTTCACCGCGGGCAGGAAGATGCGGGTGTCGGTTTCGCCCGCGGTCGAGGTGGAGACGCTGCGCAGGGGCCAGAGTGTGCGCCTCAACGAGGCCCTGACCGTGGTGGAGAGCGGCGGATTCGAAAGCACCGGGGAGGTCTGCGCGCTGCGTGAGGTGCTGCTACCGGAAACCGACGGGGGCAGCGCGCGGGCGCTCGTCGTCGGCCATGCGGACGAGGAGCGGGTGGTGTGGCTGTCGGACCCGCTGGCCGACCAGACACTCAAGCCCGGCGACTCGCTGCTGGTGGATTCCAAGGCGGGCTACGCGTACGAGCGGGTGCCCAAGGCCGAGGTGGAGGACCTGGTCCTCGAGGAGGTTCCCGACGTCCGTTACGAGGACATCGGCGGGCTCTACCGGCAGATCGAGCAGATCCGCGACGCCGTCGAGTTGCCGTTCCTGCACTCCGACCTGTATCTGGAGTACCAGTTGCGGCCGCCGAAGGGCGTGCTGTTGTACGGTCCTCCCGGATGCGGAAAGACCCTCATCGCCAAGGCGGTGGCCAACTCGCTTGCCAAGCAGGTGGCCGAGGCGCGCGGTGACGGCACGGCGGCGGATGCCAAGTCGTACTTCCTCAACATCAAGGGCCCCGAACTGCTGAACAAGTTCGTGGGGGAGACCGAGCGGCACATCCGCATGATCTTCCAGCGGGCGAGGGAGAAGGCGTCCGAAGGCACTCCGGTGATCGTGTTCTTCGACGAGATGGAGTCGATCTTCCGTACCCGTGGCAGCGGCGTGTCCTCCGACGTGGAGACCACGATCGTTCCGCAGCTGCTTTCGGAGATCGACGGTGTGGAGGGGCTGGAGAACGTCATCGTGATCGGCGCCTCCAACCGCGAGGACATGATCGACCCGGCCATCCTGCGGCCAGGCAGGCTGGACGTGAAGATCAAGATCGAGCGGCCGGACGCGGAGGGCGCGAAGGACATCTTCTCGAAGTACCTGACCGCCGATCTGCCGATCCACTCCGACGACCTGCTGGAGTTCGGCGGCGACCGGCAGGCCACGATCGACGCGATGATCCAGCACACCGTGGAGCGGATGTACGAGGAGACCGACGAGAACCGCTTCCTCGAGGTCACCTACGCCAACGGGGACAAGGAAGTGCTCTACTTCCGCGACTTCAACTCCGGTGCGATGATCCAGAACATCGTGGACCGGGCGAAGAAGTCGGCCATCAAGTCGGTGCTGGAGACCCAGCAGCCGGGGTTGCGTGTGCAGCACCTGCTCGACGCGATCGTGGACGAGTTCGCTGAGAACGAGGACCTGCCCAACACCACCAACCCCGACGACTGGGCACGGATCTCGGGCAAGAAGGGCGAGCGGATCGTCTACATCCGCACGCTGGTCACCGGCAAGAACCAGGAGTCCGGCAGGGTCATCGACACCGCGACCAACACCGGGCAGTACCTGTGACATCGCGCTAATCCCTCGGCACAGTACTGCGCCCCGGCCGCGCCCGCGGCCGGGGCGCAATGCGTTCGGGATGGCTGGCCGTTCTGTATAACGTCCTATACAGTGGGGCGCTGTGAGCGATTACGAACCCGTCGACGAAGCCACGCAGCGGCCATCGCCTGCCGCACCCGTCACCGCCGCCCACGTGCTGACCTGGCTGGAAGACATGGCCGATCTGGTGCGGGCGGGGGAGGTGGAGGCGGCGGAGTTGATCAGTGTGCTCGGTCAGTTGCGGCAGGCGGCTACGGCGTTGGCGAACGCGTCGGACTGGGCACTGCTCGCGGCGAGGGAGGCAGGCGCCAGCCTGCGGCAGATCGCGCCGGTGTTCGGCAAGGGCTACGTGCGGGCGCCCGCCGCGCGGCTGGAGAAGCTGCACCGGCAGGTGCTTTCGGCCGAGCAGTTCCTCGAATTGCTGCGTCGCGGTGACAGTCGTGGTGAGGGTCGTGGTGAGGGTCGCGGTCCGGTCGACGGCGGTTAGCGGACGCCGGGTCGGCGGTGACGGCCCGGAAAATCCGTTGGGCTCACTAATGATGATGGTATCGTTCGTGGTGCTAACATTAGTCACACAAACGAGTGTGGCCGAGTGAACCCATCCGGAGCTGAGACCTCATGATCGAACCGTTCCGCATCGACGTACCCCAGGCCGATCTCGACGACCTGACCGACCGGTTGGTTCGCACGCGCTGGCCCAACGAGATCACCGATGCCGGGTGGGACTACGGTTTCCCGCTCGCGCGGCTGAAGGAACTGGCCGGCTACTGGCGCACCGGCTACGACTGGCGCCACCATGAGGCGAAGCTCAACGAGCTCGCGCACTTCACCACCGAGATCGACGGCCAGAACATCCACTTCGTCCACGTCCGCTCGTCGAAACCGAACGCACTCGCGCTGATCCTGACTCACGGCTGGCCCGGTTCGTTCCTCGAGTTCCTCGATGTGATCGAGCCGCTGTCGCGCGACTTCCACCTGGTGATCCCGTCCATCCCCGGATACGGCTTCTCGGGGCCCACCCGTGAGCGTGGTTGGGATGTCGTGCACGTGGCGCGAGCCTGGGCCGAGCTCATGCGCCGCCTCGGATACCAGCGTTACGGCGCCCAGGGCGGCGACTTCGGTGCGGGCATCTCGCTGGCGCTCGGCGCGGTGGCCCCGGAGCGGGTGGTCGGGGTGCACGTCAACTACCTGCCGACCCGGCCGGCGCCGGAGGCCGACGTCGAGCTGTCGGCAGCGGACGAGGCCCGGCTGGACAAGGTGAGGCGGCTGCTGGAGAATCGCCCGCCGTATCAAGCCCTGCAGGCCCTCACTCCCCAGACCATCGGCTACGCGCTGACCGACTCGCCGGTCGGCCAGCTGGTCTGGATCGCCGAGCGTTTCGCCCAGTGGACGGACCCTGCGTCGCGGATCAGCGACGACCGGCTGCTCACCAACGTTTCGCTGTACTGGCTGACCAACACCGCGGCCTCCTCGGCGCGACTGCACCACGAGGCCGCTCGGCGAAGTGAGCCGTGCCCGGTGCCGGTCGGCGTGGCGGTGTTCGCGCACGACATCACGCAGTCGGTTCGACCGCTGGCCGAGCGGCTGTACGACGTCCGGCACTGGTCGGAGTTCGAGCGAGGTGGACACTTCGCCGCGATGGAGGCACCCGAACCGCTCGCCGAGGATGTCCGTGCCTTCTTCCTCGATCGCATCGCCGACCGCTCGCGGTAGCTGTCGGGCCGAGATCAACATCGACGTATAACGGCCTATACGGCTGCGGTGTGGAGACGCGCCCCGACACCGAACTTCCTCGGTACCGTCACCGTCATGGACAACACCGCAAGGACAGCGGTAGGGCTCGCCGCGCTCGGCAGGCCCGCCTACATCAATCTCGGCCGAACGGGTGCGCTGCCCTCGCATCGCGACGTCGAGACGATGCGCGCGAGGACCTACGCGGTGCTCGACCGTGCCTACGCGGCCGGTATCCGGCGGGTCGACGCCGCCCGCTCCTACGGTAGGGCCGAGGAGTTCCTCGCGGGCTGGCTGGCCGACCGCGGCCACACCGACGTCGTCGTATCGAGCAAGTGGGGATACCGCTACGTCGGTCAGTGGCGGCTGGACGCGCGGGTCCACGAGGTCAAGGAGCACTCGCTGGAGCGCTTCCGCGAGCAGTGGGCGCAGACGGCGGCGCTGCTGGGTGAGGTCATCACCCTCTACCAGGTGCACTCGCTGACCGCCGACAGCGGGCTGTTCACCGACGAACCGCTGCTCGAGGCGCTGGCCGAGTTGGCCGATCGCGGGGTCGCCGTGGGGTTCTCCACCTCAGGGCCTGCGCAGGCGGACACGATCCGGCGGGCGCTGGACCTACAGGTGGCGGGCGTAGGAGTGTTCAGCGCCGTGCAGTCGACCTGGAACCCGCTGGAGACCTCGGCAGGCCCGGCGCTTGCGGACGCGCACGCGGCAGGAGTACTGGTGCAGGTGAAGGAGACGCTGGCCAACGGAAGGCTCGCCGTCGAGCCACCCCGCAGGCTGGCCGAACTCGCCGAAGCACGCGGGGTGTCCACCGACGCGGTAGCGCTGGCCCACGTGTTCGCGCAACCGTGGGCCGACGTGGTGTTGCTCGGCCCCGCGAGTACCCAGCAGTTGGCCGACAACCTCGTCGGCGCGCGGCTCGCGTTGGCCGAGGAGGACCTGGCCGCGCTGGCCGACCTGCGGGAGGAACCCGAACGCTACTGGGCCCGGCGGTCGGGTATGCACTGGCAATGACTAGTGTCCGAGCCGTGCGTGCGGTGCCGGTGCTGGTCGCGGTCGCGCTGCTGGTGACGGGTGGACTGGCCGGATGTGGTGAACGGCAGGTCGACTCGGGCGACGGTGGCGAGTCGACCGCGGTCGCCACGCGCCCGTCCGCGACCGTCCCGCCGCGATCGCAGCCCACCACGCCCGGCGCGGACCCGGCCGAGGTGGAGCAGGCCGTGGAACGCGCGGTACTCGACGAGCAGGATCTCGCGGGGGAGGGAGTGCGCGCTGTCGACGCGCCCAGCGTGGCGAGCGGATGCCTCGCCGCGGTACCGGTGGGCCTGATCGGTCGCCAGCGCACGCTGCTGCGCTGGGAGTACCCCACGGGGTCCACGCTCGACCAACTGGTCACGGGTTACGTCGACCGGCCGGCGGCCGAGGTGCTCAACGGCAGGGTTCGCTGCCCCGGAGCGGAGCTGACCCTGCCGAGCAGGCCGGACGTCGAGGCGCATCGCGGCTGGTGCATCGACAACACCTGCACGCTGCTGCTCGCCTCGGGTCGGGTGATCTCCGGCATCCAGGTCAGTGCTGGTGAGCAGGCCAGAGCCAGGGACGCCGTACTGCGGATCGCCCCGATCGCCGCGGCGAAGCTGCCTGCGAACGGCTGACCCCGCCCCACGCGGCTCTCACCCCGCCGGAGCGGTACCGGCGTGCGGGCAGGCGGGTACACCGGCGCGAAGACCCGTACGCTTGGTGCCATGCGGCGGATCATGGGAACCGAGGTGGAGTACGGGATCGCGGTGCCGGGCGATGCGACGGCGAACCCGGTGCTGACCTCCACCCAAGTTGTGCTGGCCTACGCGGCGGCCGCGGACATTCCGCGAGCGCGTAGAGCCCGCTGGGACTACGAGGTGGAGTCGCCGCTGCGCGACGCACGCGGGTTCGACCTGACGGGACCGGGCCAGCAGGGCCCCGACCCCGACGTGGAGGACCTCGGCGCGGCCAACGTCATCCTGACCAACGGTGCGCGGCTGTACGTCGATCACGCCCACCCGGAGTACTCCGCGCCGGAGGTGACCAACGCGCGGGACGCGGTGATCTGGGACAAGGCCGGAGAGCGGGTCATGGAGGAGGCTGCGATGCGGGCCGCCACCGTACCCGGTCAGCCTCCGCTGCAGCTCTACAAGAACAACGTCGACGGCAAGGGCGCCAGCTACGGCACCCATGAGAACTACCTCATGGCGCGCTCCACGCCGTTCACCGCCGTCATCGCCGGGCTGACGCCCTTCTTCGTGTCCAGGCAGGTGATCACCGGCTCGGGCCGGGTCGGCATCGGGCAGCAGGGCGAGGAGGCGGGCTTTCAGCTGTCCCAGCGCGCCGACTACATCGAGGTCGAGGTGGGCCTCGAGACCACGCTGAAACGCGGCATCATCAACACCCGGGACGAACCGCACGCCGACGCCGACAAGTACCGCAGGCTGCACGTGATCGTCGGGGACGCCAACCTGGCCGAGTACGCGACGTTTCTGAAGCTGGGCACCACGGCGCTGGTCATCGACATGATCGAGCAGGGGGTGCGGTTCGACGATCTCAAGCTGGACGAGCCGGTACGTGCCGTGCACGAGATCAGCCACGATCCGACGCTGAAGACCACGGTGGAGTTGGCCAACGGGCGCAAGTACAGCGGCCTGGACCTGCAGTACGCCTACCACGAGATGGCCGCGGAGCATCTGGAGCGAACCGGCGCCGACGAGCAGTCCAAGGAGGTGCTGCGGGTCTGGGGTGAGGTGCTGGACGCGCTGGCGCGCGATCCGGCCGAGTGCGCCGACCGGCTCGACTGGCCCGCGAAGCTGCGGCTGCTGGAGGCCTACCGGCAGCGGGACCAGCTCGGCTGGGCGGCGCCTCGGCTGCACCTGGTGGACCTGCAGTACTCCGACGTGCGGCTGGACAAGGGCCTGTACAACCGGCTTGTCACGCGCGGTTCGATGAAGCGCCTGGTGAGCGAGGAGGAGGTGCAGGCGGCGATCACCAACCCGCCGTCGGACACCCGTGCCTACTTCAGGGGAAGGACGCTGGAGAAGTACGCCAACTCCATCGCCGCCGCGTCGTGGGACTCGGTGATCTTCGACGTGGGCAAGGAGTCGCTCGTGCGCATCCCCACACTGGAGCCGCTGCGAGGTACGAAAGCGCACGTCGGCAAGCTGCTGGACGAGTCGGAGACGGCCGAGGAGTTGGTGGAGGCCCTTACGACATCGGGGTGAGCGCGAAGATCACCGGAGGATCACCGAACCCCCGAATGCGGGTAGGTCTGGGTAGTCTAGAGGCAACAGCCACACCGGGAGGCGAGCATGGCTCAGGAGAAGGTTGAAAAGCACGGTGGCGGCGACTCCGACGATGATGTCGAGGCTGGTGCGCCTGCCGGCCAGGAACGCCGCGAGAAGCTCGGCGAGGACGTGGACACGATCCTCGACGAGATCGACGACGTGCTGGAGGAGAACGCCGAGGACTTCGTGCGTGCCTACGTGCAAAAGGGCGGGCAGTAGGGTCGAAAGACGCCATCCCATAAGCTTTCTGACCGCACTGTCGTCCGCCTCGTCGATGGGAACTACGAGCACGCATGGAACACACTCCGCGCAACTCGGGCTTCGCGCTGCCCGCTGCCTACCTGTCGTCGACAACGTCGTCGTTCGCCGATTTCCTGAGAGCACAGGCTCCTGAACTGCTGCCGAGCAGGAAGCCGGACGGTGTGCTGGCGCCCGGCAGCGCCATCGAGCCGCCGCACGGCACGACGATCGTCGCCGCCACGTTCAGCGGCGGCGTGCTGCTCGCCGGTGACCGCAGGGCCACCACCGGTAACATGATCGCCACGCGGGACCTGGAGAAGGTCTACGTCACCGACGCATACTCCGCGGTCGGTATCGCGGGCACCGCCGGTATCGCCTTGGAACTGGTCCGGCTCTACACGGTGGAACTGGCCCACTACGAGAAGATCGAGGGTGTTTCGCTTTCGCTGGACGGCAAGGCGAACAAGCTGGCGAACATGGTCAAGGGCAACCTCGACGTCGCGCTGGCGGGTCTGGCGGTGCTGCCGCTGTTCGTCGGATACGACATCGATTCTTCCGACCCCAAGCGTGCGGGCAGGATCGTGTCGTTCGACGTGACCGGTGGCCGCTACGAGGAGACTGCCGGCTATCACGCCGTGGGCTCGGGGTCGGTGTTGGCCAAGTCGTCGCTGAAGAAGCTCTACGATCCCGATGCCGACGCCGAGGCGGCCACCCGCGCCGCGGTGGAGGCGCTCTACGACGCGGCCGACGACGACACCGCCACGGGTGGGCCCGACCTGGTGCGCAACATCTACCCGACGGTGGTCACGATCACGGCTGAGCACGGTGCCGTGAAGACGCCGCAGGAGCAGACCGCGGCGATCGCGCGGGCTGTGGTGGAGAGCAGGTCCGAACGGCCGGGGCGGCTCGGCTGACTTTCGCCGACCGCTGCCGGCAGCGTTGCTGACAGCGTTGATGGAATTGACAAGACGAGCAGAGCGGAGCCAACTCCAGTGACGATGCCGCTGTACGCCTCACCCGAGCAGTTGATGCGTGAGCGTTCCGAGCTCGCCCGTAAGGGCATCGCCAGGGGACGAAGCGTCGTCGTGCTCAAGTACCGGGGCGGCGTGTTGTTCGTCGCGGAGAACCCGTCGCCGACGTTGCACAAGGTCTCGGAGATCTACGACCGGATCGGGTTCGCCGCGGTGGGCCGCTACAGCGAGTTCGAGAGCCTGCGCAGGGGCGGCATCCGGCACGTTGACCTGCAGGGCTACCAGTACGACCGGCGTGATGTGAACGCCAGGGCACTGGCCAACGTGTACGCCCAGACGCTGAGCACGATCTTCACCGAACAGCTCAAGCCGTTCGAGGTGGAGATCTGTGTGGCCCAGGTGGGGGCGACCTCGGACGAGGACGAGCTGTACCGGCTGACCTACGACGGCTCGATCGTGATGGACGAGCCGAAGTTCGTGGTGATGGGCGGTCAGGCGGACACGATCAACTCCAGGCTGAAGGACGCCTTCTCCGACGGCATGGAACTGGCCGATGCGCTGCGGGTCGCGGTGGAATCGCTGCGTGCCCCTGCCACGCCGGGAGCCGGCGGTAACGGTGAGGGCGAGCCCGGAAAGCTCGAGGTCGCGGTGCTCGACAGGGAGCGGCCAGGCCGTAAGTTCCGGCGCATCACCGGCGCGGCGCTGGACGCGTTGATGCCGGGTCCCTCGGAGCCCGCCAAGGGCGAGGACGGCAACGGGCAGCAGCCCGGCGAGGGCCAGGGCGGCAGCGCCAACGGCAGCGCTGACGGCAACGGCAACGGGCAGGCTTCCGGCGAGTCCGGCCCGTCGCAGACCTGAGTCACCGTTCGGGTAGCCGGTAGATCGTCAGCGTGCTCGGTCGGGAGTGGAACCGGAACCTGCGGCCCAGTGGCCCGACCTCGCCGTCGGTGGCGACCCTGCGGTTGGCGTCGAGTAGTTCGACCTCGAGCGAGGGCAGGTCGACCTGGCGGTAGACGTGGCTGGTGGTGAGCGTGTTCGTCAACATCGCCAGCACGAACCGCGCCCGTGAGTACGGCAGGTCGGCGCGCAGGAATCGCACGTCGAGCAGGCCGGTGTCGAGCGCGGGCCTGCGTGAGGGCCCGAACCCCCTCGGTGCGTAGGTGCCGTTGCCGACGAAGATCATCCACAGCGTCATGGGTTTGCCGTCGAGTCGGACCCGCAGCGGTCTGGCGCGGCGTAGCGTGCGGACCAGCGCGATGACGGTGGCGGGCCATTTGGGGTGGCGCTGCTGGATCTTCTCCCGCAGCCGCACCATTTCCGGGTAGCCGCCGAGGCTGGCGGTGTTGACGAACCAGCGGCGGCTGGTGGTTCCCGCGCCGGAGATCTCGACCTCGCCGAGGTCGATGCCCACGGCGGCGCCCGCCTCGGTCGCCGCGTCGGCGTCTCGCATGGCGCGCACGCCGACGTCACGGGCGAAGTGGTTGAGAGTTCCGGCGGGAATCAGCGCGAGCGGCAGGTCGTAGTCGGCGGCGACCGAGGCGACCGCGGCGACGGTCCCGTCGCCGCCCGCGACGCCGAGCGCGCGTACCCGGCCGTCGGCGCGCAGGATCTCGGCTTCCAGCTGGGCACGGATGTCGGTGCCGGGGTCGGGGTAGAGCAGGGTGGCCTTGGGCCAGGCGTAGCGGACCTCGTCGGTGGGGTCGCTGTCGGCGTCGCCGGAGCCGGGGTTGACCACGGCGAGCATGTCCTCGCCGTCGCGCATCACCGGGGCGTGGGCCCGGTGCGCCGTGCGGGCGGGGGTGTCAGGGTGCAGTGGCCACCAGTGCCGGGTGGCGAGCGCGGCGGCGACGCCGATGAGCATTCCTGCCCCGATGTCGCTGGGCCAGTGCACGCCGGTGTGCATGCGGGAGTAGGACACCGCGGCGCCGACGGGGGCCAGCGCCAGCCCCAGCGCCGGTGCCTCCATGGCCACGGAGGTCACGAACGCGGCGGCGGAGGCGGCGTGCCCGGAAGGAAACGACGACGAGGTGGGGCGCTTGACCAGCCTGCGGGGTTCGGGTACCAGTTCGGCTGCCGGTCTGCGGCGGGGGAACAGCGGCTTGCCGACGAGGTTGGCGGCGACGCTGGCCCCCGCGACGGCGGCGAGGCCGCGCAGCGCGCCGCGCCGTGGTGCGCCCTTGCGGGTGGCGAGCGTGGCGGCGACGGCCCACCACAGGCGTCCCTTGTTCGCGGAGCGGCTCAGGGCGCGCAGCAGCGCGTCGGCGGGGGAGGCGGGCAGTGACGCGCTGCGCGCGACAAGGGCGCGGTCGCGCGCGCCCACCTGACGCATGGTTCTCGGCAGGGAGTTGGGCAGGGAGTTGGGTTGCGGGTCGGGCACGGTTGTCAACGGTAGCCGTTGGGCACTGACACCGTTTCGACGCCGGATTCGTTGGTCGTGGCGGGCCGGTTAGCGCATACCCTTGAAGGATGCAGCGGCGGATCTTTGGGATCGAAACCGAGTTCGGGGTCACCTGCACCTTCCATGGGCAGCGCAGGTTGTCTCCCGACGAAGTGGCGCGTTACCTGTTTCGGCGAGTGGTGTCGTGGGGCCGGTCCTCGAACGTTTTTCTGTCCAACGGTTCCCGGCTCTACCTGGATGTCGGCTCGCACCCCGAGTACGCCACCGCCGAGTGTGACGATCTGACGCAGCTTGTCACGCACGACAAGGCGGGCGAGCGGATCCTGGAGGACCTGCTCGTCGATGCCGAGCGAAGGCTCGCCGACGAGGGCATCGGCGGCGACATCTTCCTGTTCAAGAACAACACCGACTCGGCGGGCAACTCCTACGGCTGCCACGAGAACTACCTGGTAACCCGTGCGGGTGAGTTTTCGCGGATCGCCGACGTGCTGTTGCCGTTCCTGGTCACGCGCCAGCTCATCTCGGGTGCAGGCAAGGTGCTGCAAACGCCCCGCGGCGCGGTGTACTGCCTTTCGCAGCGTGCCGAGCACATCTGGGAAGGCGTGTCCAGTGCCACCACGCGTTCCCGGCCGATCATCAATACCCGTGACGAGCCGCATGCCGACGCCGAACGTTACCGCAGGCTGCACGTCATCGTGGGCGACTCGAACATGGCGGAGCCGACAACGCTGCTGAAGGTGGGCTCGGCCAACCTGGTGCTGGAGATGATCGAGCAGGGGGTGCAGTTCCGCGACTTCACCCTGGACAACCCGATCCGTGCGATCCGCGAGATCAGCCACGACCTCACCGGAAGGCGCCAGGTGCGGCTGGCGGGCGGCAGGGAGGCCTCGGCGCTGGAGATCCAGCGCGAGTACCACGCCCGCGCGGTGCGGCACGTGGAGACCAACGGCTCCGGCCCGACCGCCGAACGGGTGGTGGAACTGTGGGGCCGCGCGCTGGACGCGGTGGAACAGCAGGACTTCTCCAAGATCGACACCGAGATCGACTGGGCGATCAAGCATCGCCTTGTCGAGCGCTACCGCAGCAAGAACAACCTCGACCTCTCCGACCCGAGGGTCGCGCAGCTGGACCTGGCCTACCACGACATTCGTCGGGGCAGGGGAGTGTTCGACCTGCTGCAACGCAAGGGCATGGTGAAGCGGGTGACCGACGACGGCGAGATCGAGCTGGCCAAGGACACGCCGCCGCAGACCACGCGTGCGAAGCTGCGCGGCGACTTCATCGCCGCCGCGCAGCAGGCCGGTCGTGACTTCACGGTGGACTGGGTGCATCTGAAGCTCAACGACCAGGCCCAGCGGACCGTGCTGTGCAAGGACCCGTTCCGTTCGGTCGACGAGCGGGTGGAGCGCCTGATCAACTCGTTGTGACGGGTAGGGCGCGGATGCCTGCCGTCCGGTGACCCGCGCCACGGTGGCCTACCTGCGAGGAAACGGCGCGGCCCGGCAGCTAAGGTTGGCAGGGTGTCCACCGCGCGTGCTGAGCGCCTGGTCAACCTGGTGCTCGCCCTGTTGTCCACTCGGCAGTACCTGACCGCCGAGCGGATTCGCGGCATCGTGCCCGGATACTCCGACGCCGCCACCGACGAGGCGTTCTCCCGGATGTTCGAGCGGGACAAGACCGAGCTGCGTGAACTCGGTATCCCGCTGGAGACCGGGCGCAACTCCGCCTTCGACCCGGTGGAGGGCTACCGCATCGCTCGCCGTGACTACGAACTCGGCGAGATCGACCTGGCTCCGGACGAGGCCGCCGCCGTCGCGCTGGCGGTGCGGCTGTGGGACTCGCCCGAACTGACAGGGCAGGCGCAGGGCGCGCTGGTCAAGCTGCGCGCGGCGGGCGTCGAGGTGGACGAGAACGCACCCCCGATCGTCGAGCAGCGGGTGCACACCGAGCCCGCGTTCGCTCCGCTGCTCTCGGCGGTGCAGCAGGGGCAGGTGGTGCGCTTCGACTACCGGCGGTCAGGATCACCGGAGCGCCGCCCACGAACGCTGGAACCGTGGGGTGTGGTGTCGTGGCGAGCGCGCTGGTACGTCGTCGGCTACGACCGCGACCGCGACGCTCCACGCTGCTTCCGGCTGTCGCGGATCACCGGCCAGGTCCGCACGCTGGGCGCTCCTTCGACGGTGCGCAGGCCGCCCGACGTGGACCTGCTGGAGTTCGTGGCGGGTTCGGGTGAGCGTGACCACGACCGTTCGCCGGTGGCCAAGGCGCGGTTGTGGCTGGCCGACGGGCGCGCGGCGGGGGTGCGCAGGCGCGCCACGGTGTTGGACCGGATGGCTGTGGCCGACACCGACGGCGACATCGTCGAGATAGATCTGTACTACCCCGAAGGCGCGGCCGACTGGATAGCCGGATACGGGCCGGATGTGCTGGTGCTGGAGCCGGACGTGTTGGCCAAGGCGGTCACCGACCGGTTGGAGCGGGTGGCGCAGGGGGTGTCGGGATGAGCGGGTCGGCCGAGCGCCTGCCGCGCCTGCTGGCTCTGGTGCCCTACCTGCTGGCCAGGCCCGGCATCCGGATCGAGGAGGCCGCGCAGGACTTCGACGTCAGCGCCAAGCAGCTACGCAAGGATCTGGAGCTGCTGTGGATGTGCGGGCTGCCGGGCTACGGTCCCGGCGACCTCATCGACCTGTCCTTCGACGGCGACACCGTCTCGGTGACCTTCGACGCGGGTATGCGCAGGCCGCTGCGGCTGACCGGCGGCGAGGCCAGTGCGCTGGTGATCGCGCTGAAGGCGCTGGCCGAGACACCGGGCGTGGTCGACACGGAGGCGGTGCACAGGGCGATCGCCAAGATCGAAGCGGCCGCCGGTGACGCGCAGCCGTCCGGGGTGGTGGTCGGCCACGGGGTGCGCGAGGCCCAGCACACCGCCCGTACCCGCGAGACGATGCGCGAGGCGTTGCAGGCCGGCCGCGCGCTACGGATGCGGTACTACACCGCATCCAAGGACGAGATCACCGAACGCACCGTGGACCCGATGCGGCTGCTGATCGTGCAGGGTGTGGGATACCTGGAAGCGTGGTGTCGCCGCGCGAACGCGGTACGGCTGTTCCGGCTCGACCGGGTCGACGAGTTGGCGGTCCTGCCCGAACCCGCGGAGCCTCCGGGCAGCGCGGAGCCGACCGATCTCACCAATGGCGTGTTCTCGCCCCGGCCGGACTACCCGGAAGCCGAGTTGGTGCTGGCGCCGGACGCGCGGTGGGTCGCGGAGTACTACCCGTGCGAGGAACTGGCCGAGCTCGAGGGCGGGCGGCTGCGGGTGCGGATGCGCTACGGCGACGAGTCGTGGCTGGTGCGGCTGGTGTTGCGGCTGGGCGGGCAGTTGACGGTGGAGAAGCCGCCGGCTCTGGCGCAAGCCGTACGCAAGCGAGCCGCCGACGCGCTGGCCCGAGCACGTCATCTTCCCGTCACTTTGAACCAGTAAGCTTCCCACCGTGTTCTACGAGCTGAGCGTCGTGCTCGTCGTCCTCGGGATCGCAGCACTGGCAATTCTGGGAACGCGTGTGACCAGACTGTTGCGCAGGTATGGCGACACGGCCAGCATGGTGTCTACGAGCACGCGCGATCACCTCGGGCTGCTGCGCGCACGGTGGGCCGCACTGCGGGTCGCCGTGGGGGGCAGGCGCCGTCGAACGCATTGATCCGCGACCGCGAGTAAGTACGATCGACCTGAACGAGTGAGGAGGCCACCGATGAATGCTCTGCAGCCGTGGCACTTGATCATCCTGGTCCTTGTTGTGGTGCTGCTGTTCGGTGCCAAGCGGCTTCCGGACGCCGCGCGGTCGATCGGCAAGTCGATGAAGATCTTCAAGGCCGAGACCAAGGACATGCGTGGCGAGTCCGGTGAGGCGACCACGCAGACCGACCAGGCGACCGAGCCCGAGACCAGGCAGCTGCCCCAGTCCACGCAGGTGAACACCGACGCCCAGGTGGAGCAGTTGCAGCGGCAGTTGGACGAGCTCAAGAAGCAGCAGGCCACTTCCAGCTTCGACCAGACCCAGAAGTAGCGCCCGCCTGAGCAGACCCTTCGACCGCGAACAAGAAACGGAAGCTGCCCGTGGCGGATTCCCCCGACAAGCGCGAACGGCGCGGGAGCAAGCGACGCGCGCGCAGCCGTCGGCACAACCCCGACGGCACCATGACGCTGATCGAGCACATCTACGAGTTCCGCCGCAGGCTGGGATTCGCGTTGCTCGCGCTCGTGGCGGGCGGGATCGTCGGCTTCCTGTGGTTCAGCAACCGGGTCGGTCCCATCCCGTCGCTCGGTGACCTCGTCACCGGCCCGTACTGCGCCATCCCGCCCGAGCAGCGGTTCCCCAAGGAGCCGCCGTGCAGGCTGCTGCAGACGGTGCCGTTCGAGGCCTTCATGATCCAGTTGAAGGTCGGCCTTACGGCGGGTGCCGTGCTGTTCGCGCCCGCGTGGCTGTACCAGCTGTGGGCGTTCATCGCGCCGGGGCTGTACTCCAAGGAACGCAAGTATGCCCTCACCTTCGTCGGCTTCGCCAGCGTGCTGTTCGCCTGCGGTGTGGTGCTCGCCTACTTCATGGTTCCGCACGCGCTGGAGTTGCTGACCAACTTCGGTGGCGGCGCGTTCGACACCTGGTTCACCGGCGACAAGTACGTGTCGTTCGTGATCTCGCTGCTGCTGATTTTCGGTGTGAGCTTCGAGTTGCCGCTGCTGGTGGTGATGCTCAACCGGGTCGGCGTGGTGCGCTACGAGCAGCTCAAGAAGTGGCGCCGCGGGATCATCTTCATCCTGTTCGTCTTCGCGGCGTTCGTGACGCCCGCGGACCCGTTCTCCATGATCGCGCTGGCGGGGGCGCTGACATTGCTGTTCGAGTTCGCGCTGCAGCTCACCAGGCTGCACGACCGCAAGCGCGACCGGCACCGGGCCGAGGAGGGTTGGGATCGGCTCGCCGACGACGAGGCAGCGCCGTTCGACTACACCCCCACGTCCGTGGACGACGAACCTCGCGCCAAGCAGTCCGGCAACGCGAGCAACGCAGCCCCCGACGACGTGACGTAGCCGCAGATGGGACTGCGAGTGGCGCTGGCCGTGCATCCCGACTCCGGGAAGGGCGCGGCGGCCAGGGTGGCCGGGACCGTGGCCGCCCGGCTGCGAGCCGCCACCGACCGGCTGGACCTGCTGGCGGCCAACACGGTGGAGGAGTCGCACGCCCTCATGCGTGAGGCCCACGGCGCAGGGCTCGACGCGGTGGTGGTGCTCGGCGGGGACGGCGCGGCCCATCAGGCCGTGCAGTTCTGCGCGGGAACCGACATCGCGCTCGGCGTGGTTCCCTCAGGTACCGGCAACGACCTGGCCAGAGCGCTGGGCATGCCCGCCGATCCGCTCGCTGCCGTCGATGCCGTGGTGGCGTCGCTGCTGGCGGGCCGTACCCGCAAGATGGATCTCGGCAGGCTCGGCGACACCTGGTTCAGTACCGTGCTGTGCGCCGGGTTCGACGCGTCGGTCAACGCGCGCGCGAACCGGATGCGTTGGCCCAGCGGACCGCGTCGCTACGACCTGGCCGTCGTCGCCGAACTGGCCTCGTTGCGGACCAGAAGGTTGATCGTCACCACCGACACCGACCGGCTAGAACTACAGGCCACACTGGTGGCGGTCGGTAACACCGGGTGGTACGGCGGCGGTATCCCGATCTGCCCCTCCGCGCGGGCCGACGACGGACTGTTCGACCTCACCGTGGTGGGGCAGGCCGGTCGAGGGCAGCTCATCCGGATGCTGCCCACGCTGCGCACGGGCAAGCACCTGAGCCACCCCGCCGTACACACCCTGCGTGCCAGGGAAGTCACGCTGTCGGGCAACGACTGGCCCGCCTACGCCGATGGCGAACCGCTCGGCGCCCTGCCGGTGACCGCAACCTGCGTTCCCGAGGCGCTCACCGTCCTCGACTGACGTCAGGACCCGGTGCGCCAGCCCAGTAGGTGCCGCGTCGCCTTGGGCAGCCGCGCCACCACGAGGTCGTAGGAGTCCTCGATCATGTCCAGCACCAGCTGGTCGGGCACCGAGTCGTCCAGTTCGACGGTGTTCCAGTGGCGCTTGTTCAGGTGGTAGCCGGCGGTGACGGCGGGGTAGGTCGCCCGCAACCGCAGCGCCAGGTCCGGTTCGCACTTCAGGCTCACCCGCAGCGGCACGTCGTCGAGTGCGCTGAGCGCGAACATCTTGCCCTCGACCTTGAACACACTGGTGGCTTCGTTGAACGGAAACTCCTCCCGCGCGCCGGTCAGTGCGAGGCAGGCAGCGCGCAGCTCCCGTGGAGTCATCCGGCCAGCCTAGTGCCCGGCACCGACACGTGGCGGCGCTCGCATACCCGCCGCCTGCACGGCAGGCCACGAGTATGGAACCCTGGCGCCGTGGGCTCATCCACTTCACAGACCCCCGCGGGCGCCTACGCGGCCGCCAGGCGGCGAGGCTCCTATCCGGAGCTGACCCGGTTCTCCGGCGAACTGGCCTTCGACTTCGACGACTTCCAGCTGCGCGGCTGCGAGGCATTGGAGGACGGCCACGGAGTGCTGGTGTGCGCGCCGACCGGCGCGGGAAAGACGGTCGTCGGCGAGTTCGCCGTCCACCTCGCGCTGGCCGAGGGCCGCAAGTGCTTCTACACCACGCCCATCAAGGCGCTGTCGAACCAGAAGTACACCGATCTCACCGCGCGCTACGGCCCTGAACTGGTCGGCTTGCTCACCGGTGACACGGCCATCAACGGCAACGCCCAGATCGTGGTGATGACCACCGAGGTCCTGCGCAACATGCTGTACGCGGGTTCGACGACGCTGCGTGATCTCGGCTACGTGGTGATGGACGAGATCCACTACCTGGCCGACCGCTTCCGCGGCGCGGTGTGGGAGGAGGTCATCCTGCACCTGCCCGAGTACGTCCGCCTCGTGGGCCTTTCGGCGACGGTCAGCAACGCCGAGGAGTTCGGTGAGTGGCTCATCGCGGTGCGCGGCGACACCACGGTCGTGGTCGACGAGCATCGGCCGGTGCCGCTGTGGCAGCACATGATGGTCGGAGGGCGGCTGCTCGACCTGTTCGCGGGCGAGCACAGGGACAGCGGTGAACCCAGGATCAACCCCAACCTGCTGCGAAAGGTGGAGGACGCCGCGCGAATGCACGCCCCCGCAGGGCTGCGCGGACCTCGTGGACCGCGAAGGGGCCAGCCACCACGGCTGCCGCGCTACCGCCCGCCCTCGCGCATCGAGGTTGTCGACCGGCTGGACCGCGCCGGGTTGCTTCCCGCGATCGTGTTCATCTTCTCCCGTGCCGGCTGCGACGCCGCCGTGGCGCAGTGCGTGCGCTCGGGGCTGCGGCTGAACACCCCCGAAGAGACCGAGCAGGTGCGCCGGATCGTGGCGGAACGCACCGCCGAACTGCCGGAGACCGACCTTGCGGTGCTGGGCTACTGGGAGTGGCGGGAAGGCCTGGAACAGGGCATCGCCGCCCACCACGCGGGCCTGCTACCTGCGTTCAAGGAAACCGTCGAGGAGTTGTTCGTGCAGGGCCTGGTGAAGGCCGTCTTCGCCACGGAGACACTGGCACTGGGTATCAACATGCCCGCACGCACCGTGGTGCTCGAACGGCTGGTGAAGTACAACGGCGAGGCCCACGTCGACCTGACCCCCGGCGAGTACACCCAGCTCACCGGCCGAGCCGGGCGGCGCGGCATCGACGTCGAGGGCCACGCCGTCGTGCTGTGGCAGCCGGGAGTGGACCCCCGCCAGGTGGCAGGTCTGGCCTCCACCCGCACCTACCCGCTGCGCTCGTCGTTTCGGCCCGGCTACAACATGGCCATCAACCTGGTCGGCCAGTTCGGCGCCGCGCAGGCCAGGGAACTGCTCGAGCAGTCCTTCGCCCAGTTCCAGGCCGACCGGTCGGTGGTCGGCCTGTCCCGCCGCATCGAGCGCAACAAGGAAGCACTCGACGGTTACGCCGAGGCGGTCACCGGGGAGTTCGACGAGTTGCTGTCCTACCTCGAACTGCGCAGGAAGATCTCCGAGCGGGAGAAGCTGCTGTCCAGGCAGAACTCGGCGACTCGGCGGGCGGAGACCGCGCAGTCGCTGGAGAAGCTACGCAAGGGCGATGTGATCTCGGTGCCCGCGGGCCGCAGGGCCGGGCTGGCCGTGGTGGTCGACCCAGGCCTGGGCCCGATGCAGGAGCCGAGGCCCGTCGTGGTCACCGAGGACCGCTGGTCGGGCCCGCTGTCGGTGACCGACTTCCCCGCACCCGTGGAGCCGCTGGGGCGGATGCGCCTGCCCAAGCACGTGGAACTGCGCTCGCCGAGGACCCGCCGCGACATCGCCTCCTCGCTGCGCGAAACCGGCATCAGCAGACCGAAGCGGCAGCGGCGGCACAGCGACGTCAACTCCGACACCGAGTTGGTGTCGCTGCGGCGTGAGCTGCGCGCGCACCCCGCACACGGCCTGGCCGAGCGGGAGGCCAACCTGCGCTGGGTTGAGCGTTACCAGCGGCTGTCGGCGGAGAACACGCAACTGGAACGCAAGGTGGCGGCCACGACACACTCGCTGGCACGCGCGTTCGACCGGATCAGGTCACTGCTGACCGAGCGGGGCTACCTGGGCGAAGGCGGGAACGAGGTCACCGAGCACGGGCGGCTGCTGTCCCGGCTGTACAGCGAGTCGGACCTGCTCGCGGCCGAGTGCATCCGGCACCGGGTGTGGAACGGACTCACCGCCCCCGAACTCGCGGCGGTGGTGTCCGCGCTGGTGTACGAAGCGCGCAAGGACTCCGCCGCCGAACCGAAGCTGCCCTCCGGCGCGGTGCCGGGTGCGTGGCAGCAGACGGTGAAGCTGTGGACCGACCTGGTCGACGACGAGCGCAGGCACCGGCTGGACCGCACCAGGGAACCGGACGCGGGATTCGCGTGGCCGGTGTATCGCTGGGCGCGGGGTGAGTCGCTGGAGCGGGTGCTCACCGCCGCGGACGCCAACGGTCAGGAGTTGTCCGCGGGCGACTTCGTCCGCTGGTCGAGGCAGGTGATCGACCTGCTCGACCAGATAAGGGACGTGCTGGGCAAGGAACATCCGGTAGGCGGCACGGCCGCCAAGGCGGTGCGGTCGCTGCGGCGCGGTGTGGTGGCAGCGGGAGAGGTCTGACCCGGTCGCGTCGCCTCGTGCCCTTTACGTGTGCTGAGCGTGCCGGTGTGGTTGGATCGCGCACGACACCGTTGTCGACACTGCCGGCACTGTCGGCGGTGTCGACACACGGGACGCGCGCAAACATGTCGGTGGAGTGGCGGAGGCACACGATGAGCACGCCGTACGGAGGCAACGACCCTCAACAGTGGGGCCAGCAACCGCCTTCGGGGTCCCCGCCGGGGGGCTTTCCCAACCAGGGTGGCTACTCCCAACCGGGCCAACCCGGCCAACCTGCCGACCCGGGTCAGCAGGCACAGCAGCCTCCGTTCGGCCAGCAACCCGGCTACGGGCAGCAGGCCCAGCCCGGTTACGGGCAGCAGCCGTACGGCCAACCCGGGCAGTACGGCGCGCAGCCGCAGTACGGCCAGCAGCAGCCCTACGGCCAGCAGCCGCAGCCCGGTTACGGCCAGCAGCCCTACGGCCAACCCGGTTACGGCCAGCCGGGCCAGTTCGGGCAGTACGGGCAGCAGCCCTACGGCCAGCCCGGCTACGGAGCACCACCGCCGGGGCAGGGGCAGTCCAAGGGCAAAGGCCTGTGGATAGGCATCGCCGCGGCGGGTGTCGTGGTCGCCGCGGCTGCGGTCGTGTTGTTCCTGTGGCCCGGTGTGCTCGTCCCCAAGGTGTTCGACAACCAGCAGATGCAGCAGGACGTCCAGCAGGTGCTCACCGAAAGCTACGCCGTCGAGGGAGTGCAGAGCGTGAGCTGCCCGGCCGACCAGGAGGTCAAGGCGGGCACGGAGTTCCAGTGCCAGGTGACGGTCAACGGCCAGCAGCAGTCGGTGACCATCAAGGTCAAGAGCGACGAGGGGCACTACGAGGTCGGCCAGATCCAGCAGAAGCAGTAAATCCGGTGGCGCGGCGAGGGCGAAGGCGCACAGGATCGGCAGCATGACCGATCTTGTGACACGGACGCTGCGGCCGGAGGAACTGCGCACGGCCAACGCGCTGTTTCGGGCCGCGCTGCATGCCAAGCCGATCTCCGACGAGGAGTGGCCTGCCGCCGAGCGGGCGTACCAACCGGAGCGCAACCTCGGCGTGTTCGACTCCGGAACCGGCGAGCTGCTGGGCACCGCCCGCTCCACCGACGCCGACCTCACCGTTCCCGGTGGCGCGGCCGTGCCTCTCGCGGCGGTCACCGGGGTCGGTGTGCGCGCCGACCGCACCCGGCGAGGTGTGCTCACCGAACTGATGCGGGCACAGTTCGACGAGTTGGCGGGCAGAGGTGTGACGGCGGCCACCCTCTACGCCACGGAGGGCGCGATCTACGGGCGGTTCGGCTACGGCGTCGCCACGCTCAGCCGCTCGCTGACCGTGCGCAAAGCCCGGGCCCGGTTCCGTCCCGAGGTGCCCTCGGGCGGCGAATGCGAACTGCTCGACCTCGACACAGCGCTGGAACGGCTGCCCGGGATCTACGCCGACCTGCCACGACAGCCCGGCATGATGGCACGCAGCTCCTACTGGTGGCGGTCGATGTGGATCGCGCTGCGCCAGGCGAGCGAGCCCGTGGTCACCGTGGTGCACCACGGACCGCGCGGCGCCGACGGGTTCGCCCAGTACCGGGTGGTGGGCAGGCAGCCCGGATTCTCCGGAACCATGCGGCTGCTCGGCCTGCACGCGGGCAACGCCGAGGCGCTCGCCGGGCTGTGGCGGTTCCTGCTCGGCGTGGATCTTGTCGACGAGATCACAGCCGAAGGCAGGCCGCTGGGGGAGCCGGTGGAGTTGCTGTTCACCGACCCTCGTGCCTGCGAGGTCACCGGCACCGGTGACGAGACCTGGTTGCGGCTGGTCGACGTGCCCGCCGCGTTGGCGGCGCGTGCCTGGGAAGGCGAACCACTCGTGGTGGAGGTCACCGATCCGGTGTTGGAGCACAACACCGGCCGCTTCCGCGTGGGCCGGGACGGAGTGGAGCGCACTCGCTCGTCGCCGCAGCTACGGCTCGGGGTCGATGCGCTGGCGATGACCTACCTGGGTGCCTGGCGCCCCTCGGCGTTGGCGCAGGTCGGGCGCGCACAGCTGGCGGGAGAGGGGATTGCCGAGCGCGCCGATCGGCTGTTCGGTACGCGCGTTGCGCCATGGTGCGGTACGTTCTTCTGACTCGAAGTCACGATCAACTTCTCGGAGTGTCCGGCGTTGCGGGTACGCACTGTGCTGTTGGTGATGTTGTCGGGCGGCTGCCTGCTGCTCGCAGCCTGCGACAGCGGCGGTGGCAAGGGTGCCAGACCGTCGCTGACCCTGGCTGAGACGACAAGCAGCTCGACGGCGGTGGAGTCGATGGTGTCGCGGCCTTCGGACGACACCACCTCGGCACCGCTGACCCCGCTGCCCAGAGTGTTTGACCCCCACGTGATGCGGGATTCGGTGCTGCGCATCCTCACCGACAGCTACGGCATCGAAGGAGTGGAATCCGTCACCTGCCCGCCGGATCAACCGGTGGAGGTCGGGTTGACGTTCGAGTGCACCGCGGTCGTCGACGGCGACACCCAGCCGGTGCCCATCACCGTGAAGAACGAGGACGGCGAGTACGAGGTCGGCTATCCCGGTTGAGCCGGGTCACCTTGTCGTGTCGTCCGCCCTGGCGGCGCCGATGGTGGTGACGGCATTGAGCAGCCGCTGCGCCGAACCACCGAGGTTCCAGCGCCGCGCGAGTTCGGCGACCCCGGCCGGATCGGCGGCAGCGTCCGGCACCCGGTCCGGCCGCGAGAACACCACGGGGGCATCGCGGGCGACCCGGACCACCACCGGTGCCGCCGCGAGATAGTCGGCCGCCGCCAGCAGCTTGGCCCTTGTCTTCGCGGGCAGGTCGGGGCTTCCCGCCTCGGCCGCCGCCAGCAGCGCCTCCAGAGAACCGAACCGGGTGATCAGTGTCGCCGCGGTCTTCTCGCCGACGCCGGGCACACCGGGCAGCCCGTCGGAAGGATCGCCACGCAGCATGGACATGTCGGCGTAGGCGGGCCCCGCGTTGTCCACCGGCACCCCGTAGCGCTCGGCGACCTGCTCAGGACCCAGCACCTGCGCCTTGGCCCAGCCCTTGCCGACGTAGATCACCGACACCGGCACCGGTTCGGTACGCACGAGTTGGAACAGGTCACGATCCCCGGTGATCACCTCGACCGGGTCACGGTCCTCACGGGTGGCCAGCGTCCCGATGACGTCGTCGGCCTCGAACCCCTCGGCCTGCGCCGTGGCCAGCCCCACCGCCTCCAGCAACTCCAGGATGATCGGTACCTGCGGGCCCAGGGCGTCCGGCGCCTCTTCGACGTCCACCTCACCCGAACCGCCCTGCTCGGCCACCCGGTGAGCCTTGTAACTGGGCAGCGCCTCGACCCGAAAGTCCGGCCGCCAGTCGGCGTCCAGGCACGCCACCAGCCTGCCGGGGCGTCGATCGGTGAGGATCCGCGCGACCGTGTCCGCGAAGCCGCGCACGGCGTTGACCGGGGTGCCGTCCGGCGCCGTCAGCGACTCCGGCACCGCGAAGAACGCGCGGAAGTACAGGCTCGCGGCGTCGAGCAGGGCAAGTGGAGCTGTCACGCGCACAGCCTGCCACATGGTCGGACAGCCCGCGCCGCCGCGATTCAGCGATACCTCGAAAGGCCTTTCAGGCGCAGACTCGGGCCATGCGGAACGCACTGCCCGGCGACTCCTACCTGGCGCTTCCCCACGAGGAGGGACCCTGTCCTGGGGTTGTGGTCGTCCATGAGGCGGCCGGCCCCAACGACAACATCCGCGACATCTGTCGGCGTTTCGCCGCCGAGGGGTACGCCGCGCTCGGGGTCGACCTGTTCGGCCGCAGCCAGGCCGCGTGAGGCTATCCGCCGGCTGTGCCCTGTCGTCGGGTCCTGGCCGGAAAGGGACGTCACCACCAAAGCCGCACGGAATCCTGGACACCGAACTGACAGCCGCGGGCACCGCCCACGATCTGAAGGTCTGTCCAGGCCAAGTTTTCCTTCTTCAACGACCGATGGCGCAACTACCACCCCGCCGCGGCGGCGGACTCCCGGCAGCGATTGCCGCGCTTCTTCGCCGAACGCGTCAAGGGAGGCTCGCCGGAACCTGGCTGAGCCAAGCAGGCCGAACCGCCGTCCCGGCTGTTCGGGCGCGCCCGCCACCCCTGTTGCGCCTATGCTGGACAGCGTCGAGCAGGGGAGGCCAGCAGTGGGTACCGCAGCCATCGTGGGGCTCGTGGTGGCGGCCGTCGTGGTGTTGCTGCTCGTGATCTGGGCGATCTCGAGCTACAACGGCCTGGTCCGCCGCCGCAACGCCTACCAGAACGCGTTCGCGCAGATCGACGTGCAAC
This sequence comes from Saccharomonospora marina XMU15, assembly GCF_000244955.1. GTDB lineage: Bacteria > Actinomycetota > Actinomycetes > Mycobacteriales > Pseudonocardiaceae > Saccharomonospora_A > Saccharomonospora_A marina. Next base: position 2,956,974 of record NZ_CM001439.1, read on the forward strand.
TCACCCGGCGGCACGACCTGATCCCGAACCTGGTCGAGACCGCGAAGGGCTACTTGCGGCACGAGCGGCAGACACTCGAGTCGGTCATCGCGGCCAGGGGCGGCGCGGTCGCCGCCCAGCAGGAAGCCAGGGGCAATCCGGGTGATCCCGCCGCGATGCAGCAACTGTCCGGTGCGGAGACGGCGCTGAACCAGACACTGGGCAGGTTGTTCGCGCTGGCCGAGTCCTATCCCGACCTCAAGGCCAACCAGAACATGATGCAACTGTCGGAGGAGCTGACCTCCACGGAGAACCGGGTCGCTTTCGCCCGGCAGGCCTACAACGACTCGGTGATGGCCTACAACAACAAGCGGGAAACGTTCCCGACGAACCTGCTCGCGGGCATGTTCGGGTTCGGCCCGGCCGCGCTGCTGGTGATCGACGAGCCGGAGCAGCGCGAGGCGCCGCGCATCTCGTTCTGACGCCGCGGGTGGCCATGAACTTCTTCGAACGTCAGCAGTCGGTACGCAAGGTGTCGGTGCGGCTGGTGTGGCTGTTCGCGCTCGCCGTGGTCGGCATCGTCGCCGTGGTCGACCTCGCGGCGTTCCTGGCGTTCGGGCTCGCCGAGGCACCTACCGACACGGTCGTGACCACGCTGGCCGTGGTCAGCGGCGTGACGGCCGTGTTGATCGGGCTTACCTCGTGGATCAGGACGATGCTGCTGCGCAACGGCGGTGGCGCGCGGGTCGCGCGCAGCCTCGGCGGCGTGGCCGTGCCCGAGGACACCACGGACCCGAACCTGCGCAGGCTGCGCAACGTGGTCGAAGAGATCGCCATCGCATCCGGCGCACCAGTTCCCGACCTGTACGTGTTGCCACACGAACCCGGCATCAACGCCTTCGCCGCGGGCTGGTCGCCCGCCAACGCCGCCGTCGCGGTGACCGGTGGCGCGCTGGAACGGCTCAACCGGGCCGAACTGCAGGGCGTCATCGCCCACGAGTTCAGCCACGTCGTCAACGGCGACATGCGGCTCAACATCCGGCTGATGGGGGTGCTCGCCGGCATCGTGGGCCTGGCCGTGGTGGGCCGGATCCTGCTGGCGGGCGGGGGCCGCGGCGGCGGGCGCAGGGACAGCGGCGCGGGCGCGCTGGTGATCGTCGCGCTGGCGGCGCTGGCAGCGGGCTACATCGGGGTGGTCGCAGGCAGGCTCATCAAGGCGGCGGTGTCGCGGCAGCGGGAGTACCTGGCGGACGCCTCCGCCGTGCAGTACACGCGGCAGACCGAGGGCCTGGCGGGCGCGTTGAAGAAGATCGGCGGGTTGCCCACCGGCTCGCAGCTGCGCAGCAGCAAGACCGAGGACGTCAGCCACATGCTGTTCGGCGAGGGCCGCAAGTTCGTGTCGCTGTTCGCGACCCACCCGCCGCTGGTGGAGCGCATCCGGGTGCTCGACCCCACGTTCGATCCCACCGAGCTGCGGCGGCTGCGCGACCAGTGGTCGGCCCACCCGCCCTCGGGACTGCGCGAGGACGCCGCGCTGGGGCTCACCCCCGCGGCGACACCGCCGCCGCCCCCGCCCAGGCAGGCGGCCACCCTCCCGGCCCGCCCGGACCAGGTCGCCGCCAACGTCGGAAACCCCGCCGCCAGCTCCTACCCGCATGCGGGGCAACTGCTGGCGCGCATCCCCGAGGACCTGCTCGACCGGGCTCACCGCACCGACACCGTGGTGCCGCTGAGCTACGGGCTGCTGTTGTCGGCGGACGAGCAGGTTCGGTATCGCCAGTACCAGACGCTGGCCGCGCGATTCGGGCAGCCGCTGGCAGAGGCCGCCCTGCGGGAGGCCGGTTCCCTGGCCCGGCTCGACCCGGAGCTGCGGTTGCCGCTGACGGAGGTGGCCCTTCCCGCGCTGCGGCACCGCCCGGCGCAGGACATCGAAACCGTGTTGCAGGGCATCACAGCGCTTGCGGCCGCCGACGGCAGGAACAGCCTGTTCGAGTACTCGCTGTCGACGTTGCTGCACCGGGAGCTGTACGAGGCGGCGCACCGCACACCGCCGTGGGGCAGGCGACACACCACACCGCGCCGCGCCCACGGCGCGATAGCCACCCTGCTGTCGGTCCTGGCGGACGTCGGCAACCCAGAACCCGACGTGGCCGAGGCCGCCTTCCGCGCCGGGCTGGCCCGGATGCTGCCGTCCACCGAGTTGCCGTATAGGCCGCCCGCCGAGGGACACCTCGCGCTTGACGCGGCCTGGCCCGCCCTGGACGGGTTGCCCGCACGCGCCAAGGAACGGCTTGTCGAGGCGATCGTCGCCGTGATCGGGCACGACGGGACACTCACCATCGAGGAATCGGAACTGCTGCGCACCGTGTGCGCGATGCTGCACTGCCCGCTGCCGCCGCTGGCGGGTGCACTGCCCGCCGACACCAGGGCCGAGTAGCGGCGGCGCGCCGCGGCCTGCCGAAGCGGCCCCCGACGCGGCACCGGACTAGGCTTTGGAGCCATGTCGCGCCGATCGTTGCACACGCCAGCCCCCGATGCCGCCACCCTCCGCGCGCGGCTGGACCGCGCCCGCGGCGCGGCCGCCGACGCCAGGACCGACGCGCTGCTCGTCGCACCCGGATCGGATCTGCGCTACCTCATCGGGCAGGCTGGCGGCTCGTTCGAGCGGTTGACCGCGCTGGTGGTCCCCTCCGCGGAGGCGGAGTCGACAGCACCCGCGCTGGTGCTGCCGAAGCTGGAGGCGCCCGGCTACGCCGACGTGCCCACCGACGACCTCGGCGTCGAACTGATCACCTGGGTGGACGGTGAGGACCCCTACCGGATGGTCGCCGACCGGCTCGCGGGTTCGCGCCGGGTGGCGGTCAGCGACACCATGGCCGCGCTGCACGTGCTGGGCCTGCGCGACGCGCTCGGCGCGGCCGAGCAGGTACTGGCAGGACCCGTGCTGCGGCAGCTGCGGATGCGCAAGGACGCCGCCGAGATCGCCGCGCTGCGCGCGGCCGCCGAAGCCATCGACCGGGTGCACGCGCGGATGGGCGAGTGGCTACGGCCGGGCCGCACCGAGGCCGAGGTCGGCGCCGACATCGCCGAAGCCGTCGTGGCCGAGGGCCACACCTGCGCCGAGTTCGTGATCGTTGGTTCCGGACCCAACGGCGCCAGCCCCCACCACGACGTGTCCGACCGCGTGATCCAGCGAGGCGACGTCGTGGTGGTGGACATCGGCGGCCCCATCCCCGAGGGCTACAACTCCGACTGCACCCGCACCTATGCGGTGGGTCAACCCAGCGAACCCGACGTGGCCGACAGCTACGCGGTGTTGCTGCGGGCGCAGCGGGAGGCCGTGGCGGCCGTGGCCCCCGGCGTGACGGCACAGCACATCGACGCCACGGCACGCGACATCATCGCCGGGGCGGGCCTGGGGGAGTACTTCATCCACCGCACCGGCCACGGGATCGGACTCGACGTGCACGAGGAGCCCTACCTGGTGGGCGGCAACGACCTGCCGCTGGAACCGGGGATGGCGTTCAGCGTCGAGCCGGGCGTCTACCGGGCGGGCCGGTGGGGGGCGCGCATCGAGGACATCGTGGTGGTGACCTCCGACGGCGGCGAACCGCTGAACAACCGGCCGCACGAGCTCACCGTGCTGGATTCCTGACAGTGGGGGCACTGGAACCGCTGGACCAGGCGATCGTCAGGGAGCTGGCCGCCGACGGCCGGTGCAGCTTCACCGACCTGGCCGAACGTGTCGGGCTGTCGGTGTCGGCGGTGCACCAGCGGGTGCGCAGACTCGAGCAACGCGGGGTGATCCAGGGCTACACCGCCAAGCTCGACGGGGAGCAGATCGGGCTGCCGCTGACCGCGCTGATCTCGCTGACGCCCAACGACCCGGCCGCACCCGACGACTACCCGCAGCGCCTGGAACACATCAGCGAGATCGAGTCGTGCTACTCGGTGGCGGGCGACGAGTCCTACGTGCTGCTGGTGCGGGTGGCCTCACCGCTGGCGCTGGAGGACCTGCTGCGGCGCATCCGCGAATCGGCCAAGGTCTCGACGCGCACCACCGTGGTGCTGTCCACACCGTTCGAAGGCCGCTCGCCGACACTGTGAAGGCGGCACGGTGAAGGCGGCACTGTGGGAACAACACTGTGAGGGCGCCGCCGTGACAACTCCGTGACGGCGGCGTGAGCGGTACGATGATTGGTATGGCAACACGCAAGGTGACCCTGTCTCTGGACGCGAGCGCGCTGGAGTTCGCCGAGCGGGCAGCCAAGGCCGACGGGGTGTCGGTCTCGTCGTGGCTGTCGAAGGCCGCGCGCCGGGAAGCGGTGCGCACCGGCTACCGGCCCACGACCGAGGACGCCCAGGGCAAGGCGCGCGGCGACGAGGCGGAACTGGCCGCCGCGCTGGAGGAGCTGCGTGCGCAGGGGTGAGGTCTGGACCTACCACCCGCCAACGCAACAGGCCCACGCCCGCCAGATGCTGCTGCTGTCGTCGGACGGCATCAACGACTCGCAGCGGCCGTGGCTGCTGGGCACCGAGTTGCTCGACTACGACCCGCAGGACATCCTCGGCGTGGCCGTCGACGGCCGGTACTGGGTGTCCACGCTGAACCTCACCCGGGTGTATCGGCCGTGGCTGGACCGGTGTGTCGCCGAGGTCGGCGCCGACGTGCAGGAACAGATCGACAGTGCGCTGCGCGCGGCACTCGACCTGTGAACTGTGAACGCGGCGCCGCGCTACTCAGCTGTTGCCCCGCGCGACCGGCGACGGCGCGGCGTGCAGGTTGCCGTCCTGACCCTCCAGGCACGCGGCGGCGGGGTCGTTGGTGGCCAGGAACTCGCTCACGCAGCGAGCGAACTGTTCATGACCCTTGGCGTTGGGGTGGAACGACTCCTGCAACGCGTGGGAGGCCCGCTCCACAACCTTGAGGTCGTCCCACTCCACCGTGAAGCGGGTGAACCACTCGTTGTCGGCACGGTCGCCGCCGCTGCACGCCTCGTGTCCCTCCCCGGCACGGGACAGGTCGAGGAACCGGGCACCGGCCCCGGCTGCCGCCCGCCGCAGTCCCGCCGACAGCGACACCGCCCCGGTCTGCTCGACCCACTTCAGATCGTCGATCCGGAACGGGCAGCCGTTGAGGTTGCGCAGGGATTCGGGGATGCCCGCGCCGATCGGCGAGGCGTAGGACTGCAGCAGCAGTTCGTAGTCCTCGCGGTCGTAACCGGCCTGCCGCAGCACCGTCCGGATGTCACGCAACGCGGCGGTCACCTTCGGCACCATCGCGTCCACGCGGGACTGCCAGTCCGCCTTGATGCGCTCGCTGCACGGGGAACCGGTCTCCATGAACCACGCCGTGAAGCATTCCGAGATCAGCCGGGAGAAGTGCGGCTCGTCGTTGGCGCCGACGGCGACGACGACGGCCACCACGCGGTGGGTCTTCACCAGTTCGCGCAGCTGAGCGGCCTGTGACGGCTCCGTGTACTGCTTGACGTCGCCGAGTGCGACGTGTCCTGACGGCGCGCCCGAACACGCCAGGTTGACCGACTCGACGGCGCCGCCGTAGCGCACCTTGTGCACCAGCGCGTTCGCCGAGCGGTGGCACCAGTTGCCAGCTCGACCGTTGGTGCGCGGGGTGTAGTCACCCGCGCCTTCGCCGGAGATCGTGCTGTCGCCCATGGACACCACGGTCAGCGGCCCGGTCCCCGGCGGACCAGGCCGCTCGGTGGGGCCCTGGTCGCCGACGTCGACAAGTACGAAGACCGCGACCAGCACGACGACACCGGCGAGCGCCAGGCCCGCGAGCCACCAGCGAGAGCGCGACATCGGGCACGAGTGTACGCAAAACCGGTGATCGCTTGGAGTGGCCTGCCGCCACCTGACCCCGCGTGATCGGCCGAGGTGAAGGTGTCACCCCCGGCTCGCGGGGGCGACACCTTCGACACGGTTCAGTCCGCGGCCCGCCACCAGGCCTTACCTGCTTCGGGCAGGGTGGAGATCGGGTCGTAGTAGGGGTAGCGGCGGACCAGCGCCTCCGGGTCGTCGTGCTCGATGCCGGTGCGGTAGTTCTTCGTCCAGTAGGAGATGCCGCGTTCCCGGTCGTACTCGGCGACCTGGTGCACCCAGCGTTTGCCCACGTAGGGCACGTCGCACACGATGCGTGGCGTGGCGTAGCCGGGCAGGTAACCCATGATGGCGTGTTGCAGTTCCTGCGCCTGCCACACGGCCAGCCGCCAGTGCTCCGCGCCCGGGATCATGTCGCACATGTAGAAGTAGTAGGGCGCGATGTTGGCCTCGTCCTGCAACGCGAAGGAAAGGTCCAGCAACTGAGCGGGCGTGTCGTTGACCCCGCGCATGAGCACGCCCTGGTTGCGCACGTCGCGCACCCCCACGTCCAGCGCTGTCCGCGCGGCCTCCGCCACCAGTGGTGTCACCGAGTTGGCGTGGTTGACGTGGGTGTGGATCGCCAGGTTGACCCCGCGGCGGCGGGCGGTTCCCGCCACCCGCGCCAGCCCTTCCACGATCTTGGGTTGCAGCCAGTGCTGCGGCAGGCCCGCGAGGGCCTTGGTCGCGAGCCTGATGTCGCGCACGGTCTCGATGTCGAGCAACCGCATCAGGAACGCCTCGAGTTGGTGCCACGGGACGTTGGCCACATCGCCACCGGAGACGACCACGTCACGCACGCCGGGGGTGCGCTTGAGGTAGTCCACGATGGCGTCCTGGCGATCCACCGGTTTGAGGCTGAGTTTGTGCTTGTCGACCTGTTCGGTGGAGTTGCCGACCAGGTCCATGCGGGTGCAGTGCCCGCAGTACTGCGGGCAGGTGGACAGCAACTCGGCCAACACCTTGGTGGGGTAGCGGTGGGTCAGTCCCTCCACGGCCCACATCTCGGCCTCGTGCAGCGAGTCGCGCTGCGAGTACGGGTGGCTCGGCCAGTCCGGGTCACGGTCGCTGAGTACGGGCAGCATGTAGCGGCGGACGGGGTCGGCGTAGAAGGCGTCGGTGACCTTGCCAGGGTCGGAGCCGGCGTGCGCAGCCATGGTGTTGAGCAGTTGCGGCGGAAGCAACATCGACATCGTCGCCGCGTGCCGCTGGTCGTCGAGCAGGTCGGCGTAGAAACGGTCGTCGAGCAGGTCTCCGAGCACCGAACGCAACTGCTTGACGTTGCGCACACAGTGCACCCGTTGCCACTGGGCGTCGCGCCACTCGGCTTCGGTGACGTCCCGCCAACCGGGGAACCGGCGCCAGTCGGGTTCGACCAACTCGGCACGCCGGTAGGTGTACGGCTGCTCGGGCATCTCGGTAGCAGGTTCCTGGATCGCAGTCACATCTGCTCCTAAGGTTGGTTATGTCGTGAAAATATCCTGACATATCTCGCTGAGGACACAAATCTTCTCGCCTCGGTGGGGCTGGCAGACTCAACCCGTGAGCACAACCGACACCACCCTGCTCATCGGGGGCCGTATCCACTCGCCGAGCACGCCCGACGCCACGGCCATGGCTGTCACCGGCGACACCGTGGTCTGGGTGGGCCAGGACGCACCGGGCAAGGCACTGCACCCCGACGCCAAGCTCGTGCGACTCGACGGCGCGCTGGTCACACCCGCGTTCGTCGACGCCCACGTGCACGCCACCGCCACCGGACTGCACCTCACCGGCCTCGACCTCTCCGGAGTCCGTGACGCAGCGGAACTGCTGGCCGCCGTCCGCGCCGCCGCCACCCCGGGCGAGGTCCTACTCGCGCACGGCTGGGACGAGACCACCTGGAGCAGCCCGCGGCTACCCAGCCGAACCGAACTCGACGAGGCCGCAGGCGACGTGCCGGTGTACCTGACCCGCGTCGACGCGCATTCCGCGCTGGTCTCCACCGCACTGCTCGCGCTGGCGCCCGACGCCGAAGGCGCCGACGGCTGGTCGCCACAGGGCCCGCTCACCCGTGCGGCACACCACCGGGCTCGCCGCGCGGCGAGAGCCGCCATCACCGCCGAGCAGCGCCGCCGGGCCCAGCAGGCGTTCCTGCGGGCCACGGCGGCGGCGGGCATCGCCTGCGTCCACGAATGCGCGGGCCCGGACATCTCCGGTGAGGACGACCTGCGTGCCCTGCTGGCGCTGGCGCGACAGCCGGACGCGCCCGAGGTCGTCGCCTACTGGGGTGAACTGGGTGCCGCCGAGCTGGCCCACCGACTCGGTGCGCACGGTCTGGCGGGGGACCTGTTCGTCGACGGAGCGTTGGGCTCGGCCACCGCCGCCCTGCACCAGCCCTACGCCGACCGGCCACACACCACGGGCGCGCGCTACCTCGACGCCGCCGCCATCGCCGAGCACATCGTCGCCTGCACCGAGGCGGGAATCCAGGCCGGGTTCCACGTCATCGGCGACGCGGCCGTCACCGAGGTCGTCGCCGGCTTCGCCCTCGCGGAGCAGGCGCTGGGCGCCCACGGCACCGGCCGGGCGCGGCTGGCCGCGCGCGGGCACAGGCTGGAGCACGTGGAGATGATCGACCGAGAGCAGGCACGCCAACTGGCGGGCTGGGGCGTCACCGCGTCGGTACAACCACTGTTCGACGCGGCATGGGGCGGCAGCGACGGCATGTACGCCACCCGGCTCGGACCCGACCGCGCGGCCACGCTGAACCCGTTCTCCACACTCGCCGCGGAAGGCGTGCTGCTGGCGTTCGGCTCCGACTCGCCCGTCACCCCGCTCGATCCGTGGGCCACCGTGCGTGCGGCCGTGCACCACCGCACACCCGGCGCGGGCATATCGGCAAGGGCCGCGTTCAACGCCCACACCCGCGCCGGTCACCGCGCCGCGGGCAACCGCGACGGCAACACCGGCAGCCTGGTACCCGGCGCGCCCGCCCACTACGCCATCTGGGACGCCACCGACCTGGTGGTGGCCACCCCCGACACCCGCGTGCAGCGCTGGTCCACCGACCCCCGTTCCCGGGTGCCCGGCCTGCCGCCACTGGAGCCAGACCAGCCACTGCCGCGCTGCCTTCGCACCGTGCGCGCGGGCCGGGTGATCTACGACGAGTTCACCTCCGGCGAATAGGCTGGACGGGTGACCGCCACGGCCGCGACTCCAGCGACCCCCGTGACCACCACGGAACAGCCACGCCGGGCACGGCTACGGCGACTGCTGCCCGTGCTCGGTCGCCTCGGCCTGGCCGCGGCATCGGGCCTGGTGTTCTTCGCCAGCTTCGAACCCCGCCCACTGTGGTGGCTGGCCCCGCTGGCCTTCACCGGCCTCGGCCTGGTGCTGCACGGTCGCGGCCCGTGGGGCAGCGCGGGCTACGGCACCGTGTTCGGGCTGGCGTTCTACCTCGCCCACCTGATCTGGATCGAGAACTTCCTCGGCACCGAGTTCGGTTCCGCCCCCTGGCTTGGGCTGTCGGCGGTACTGGCGGTCTACATCGGCGCCGCCTGCTGGTTGATGCCGTTCGTGGCCAGGTTGCCCGGCGCGCCCGTCTGGCTGGCGCTGGTGTTCCTGCTGCAGGAGGCGGCGCGCTCGCGCTGGCCGGCCAACGGCTTCCCCTGGGGCAGGGTCGGCTTCAGCCAACCCGAGGGCGCGTTCCTGTCGCTGGCCTCGGTCGGCGGCGTCCCGCTGGTCGGGTTCGCCGTGCTGGTGACCGGTTTCGGCCTCGCGCAGTGGATCATGCGCGCCCGCGAGCGAGGCGGGCGCCCCCACCGTGGCTGGATCGCGCCCGCGATGGCCACCCTGCTGCCCGTCGTCGCAGGCCTGGCCGTGTGGCCGACCGTGGGCACCGAGGCGCAGACCGGCACCCGCACGGTCGCCGTGGTGCAGGGCAACGCCCCCGACCTCGGGCTCGGCCTGCTCGGCGCACGCGACATCATCCGAGCCAACCATCTGGCGCAGACCGAGAAGCTCGCCGCCGACGTCCGGGACGGCACACTGCCCCGACCGGACCTGGTGGTCTGGCCGGAAACCGCCACCGACGTCCTCGGCGACGACCCGGCCATCGACGCCCTCGTCGACGAACTGGACACGCCCGCCCTCATCGGCGCGCTCTACCAGCCAGCAGGCGGCGGGCAGACCGAGAACGCCGTCATCGCCTGGCAACCCGGGGTTGGGCCGACGCAGCGCTACGCCAAGCAGGAACTGGTGCCCTTCGCCGAGTACGTCCCGATGCGCTCGATCGCGAAGTGGTTCACCCCGTTCCTGGACAACACCCGCGACATGCGCTGGGGCGGCGATCCGGGTGCCCTCGACGTCGCCGGAACCCGGACCGGGCCGGTGATCTGCTACGAGGTCGCCTACGACTACCCCTCCCGCGACGCCGTCGACGCGGGCGCGCAACTGCTGGTCGTACCCACCAACAACGCCTGGTACGGGCCGGGGGAGATGAGCCACCAGCAACTGGCCATGTCCCGGCTGCGCGCCGTCGAACACGGCAGGGCCGCCGTCGTGGCGGCCACCAGTGGGATCAGCGCGATCGTCGCACCCGACGGCAGCGTCCAGCAGTCGACCAGCCTCTACACCGCGGCGACGCTGGTGGCCGACGTGCCACTGCGGCAGCAGACTACGCTGTCGGATCGACTCGGTGCGTGGACCGAGTACGTGCTCATCGGTGCCGCGCTCGCCGCCGTGGCCACCGGGCTCGTGCTCCGGCCGCGCACGCGGCGCACCGTAGCCGACGACACGTGACGAGAAGGGGGAGTCTATGGCGGAGGGGAAACCCCACACCGGCGCCATCGACCCGGTGCTGGTGATCATCCCGACCTACAACGAGCGGGAGAACCTCACGCCACTGCTGGAACGGCTGCACGCCGCCCTTCCGCAGGTCCACGCACTGGTCGTCGACGACGGCAGCCCGGACGGCACCGGCGAGGTCGCCGACCAGCTGGCTGCCGCCGACAACCGAATCCACGTGCTGCACCGAACCCAGAAGGCCGGGCTGGGCGCCGCCTACATCGCCGGGTTTCGATGGGGGATCGACCGCGGCTACGCCACGCTGGTGGAGATGGACGCCGACGGCTCGCACGCACCGGAGGACCTGCCCCGGGTGCTGGCCGCCCTCGCCGACGCCGACCTGGTCATCGGGTCCCGCTACGTGCCGGGCGGCGCAGTCGTCAACTGGCCGAGGCACCGCCAGCTGCTCTCCCGGGCGGCCAACCTGTACTCGCAGTTGGCGCTGGGGGTGCGCGTCAACGACATCACCGCGGGGTTTCGCGCCTACCGACGACCGGTGCTGGAGAAGCTGGCGCTGGACGAGGTCACCTCGCAGGGCTACTGCTTCCAGATCGACCTCACCTGGCGCACCGTGCAGGCGGGCTTCGACGTGCTCGAGGTACCGATCACCTTCACCGAGCGGGAGTCCGGCGAGTCGAAGATGAGCGGCTCGATCGTGGGGGAGGCCGCGCTGAAGGTCGCCCAGTGGGGCCTGCGCCACCGGGCCGGGCAACTGCAGGCGCTACTGCGCGGGCTGCGGGCGTCGCGGTCACGCTCGCGGCGCTGACGCCGTGACAGCGGAGGGCCCCCGCGACAGTCGCTGTCGCGGGGGCCCTCCGCCGGTCAAGGGGAGCGGTCGGCTCGCGGCCGCTACGCCGTGCGGCCTCGCCTGCCCTTCAACTCGGCGAGTCGCTCGTTGAGCAACTCCTCCAACTCCGGGATGGAACGTCGCTCGAGCAGCATGTCCCAGTGCGTCCTCGGAGGCTTGGCCTCCTTGGGCTCGGGCTGCCCGCCGTCCACGATCTCCGACTCGCTGCCGTGCAACCGGCATTCCCACACCGACGGAATCTCGGCATCGTCCGAGAACGGCACCTCGAACTCGTGGCCCTTGGGGCACGAGTAGCGAACGGTACGTCGAGGGGCGAGGTCGTGATTGCGGTCGGTCTCGTAGCTGACCGCTCCCAACCGGCTTCCACGAAGAACACGGTCGGCCATGATGGGGTCCTTTCAGTCGGCTCCCGTTCAGGAGCCAGGGCGATGCTCACCCTGTGCAACGACACGCTAGGCCCGTTGAATTCCCAACAGACCATGTCGTTACCCACGAGCGGGCGAGCCTCACCCCGCGCGGAACGGCTTTCTCAATCTAGGGAGACCTGTGACGCCTTCGCGTGACGCGTCACGGCCCCCCTCCTGGGGATATCCCCCTCCTGGGCTAGCGGTGCGGTCAACGACCACAGCAGCCGGAGCTGCCCTGACCAGGCGCACCTGCTCCGCCTCTACCGAGGCGGAAGTACTGCCGCCAAAGTACCTGGTAACTCCCCGTAGCCGAATGCCTCGACGCGCGTGTCGGCGTGGGATTCACCTCACCGGTTGACGCGGCGAACCACCGACCGGGGGAGACGGCTACAGCACCGCGGGTTCGCGGTTGCCCGCCGCCGCGATGGCCCTTCTCACCGGCACCAGTGCCACCAGCACGAAGCCCACCACGAAGAACACCAGCAACGCGATGATGGCGTACCGGAACGACCCCGTCGCCTGACCCACGGCGGCGAACAGCAGCGGGCCCAGCCAGGACGTACCGCGCTCACCGATCTCGTACAGCGAGTAGTACTGCGCCTCCTTGCCCGCCGGGATCAACTGGCTGTACAGCGACCGCGACAGCGCGTTGGTACCGCCCAGCACCAGCCCGATACCGGCGGCCACGGCGTAGAACTGCAGCTGCTGACCTGCCTGGATGAAGAAGGCCGACGCCACGACGACCATCCAGATCACCAGGCTGCCGAGGATGGTCTTCTTCGCGCCGATTCGCTTGGCGACCAGACCGTGGGCCATTCCGCCGAGGTAGGCGACGAACTGGATGACCAGGATGGTGGTGATGAGCACCTCGTTGGAGAAGCGCAGCTCCTCCTTGCCGTACTGGGCGGAAACGGTGACCACGGTGGAGATGCCGTCGGTGTAGATCAGGTAGGCGCCGAGGAACGCCAGCGTCAGCGGAAACGCCCTGGCGGCACTGATCGTCTGGCGCAACTCGGTGAAACCCGCCCGCAGCACCGACGCTCCTTGCTCGCTGCCGTGCGGGCGTTGGTGTTCGCGCAGCCTGCGAAGCGGGATGAGCGTGAAGGCCGCCCACCACAGCCCCGAAGTGAGGAAACAGATGCGCACGGCCGCGGACTCGCTGACCCCGAAGGCGTCCCGGTTGAGGTAGAACGCCAGTTGCAGCGCCAGCGCGATACCGCCGCCGAGATAGCCGAAAGCCCAGCCCTTCGCCGACACGGCATCGCGCTCGTCGGGCGTGGCGATGTCGGGCAGGAACGAGTAATAGGTGACGATCGAGGCCCCGTAGCCGATGTTGCCCAGGATGTAGAGGGCGACACCGAGCTGCCACAGGCCGTCGGTCATGAAGAACAGCAGCGCCGAGGCGCCCGCACCGAGGAAGGCGAAGAAGCCGAGGATGCGCTTCTTGTACTGGCTGCGGTCGGCGATGGCGCCGGTGATCGGCAGCACCAGCACCTGGATCACGGTGGCCACGGCCAGCAGGTAGCCCCACAACGACCCCGCGGGGAACTCCAATCCCAGCAGGCTGATGTCGCAGTCGCGCAGGTAGTTGTCGGTGCCGTCGGGGTTGACGCACGGCGTGGGCCCGTTGCGGGCGAAGTCGTCCCTTGCATCGGCCGCTGCCACCGAACTCATGTACAGCGCGCCGAACACGGTGATCACCGAGGTGAAGAACGTGGAGTTCGCCCAGTCGTAGAAGTACCAGCCGCGCTGTTCGCGCTTGCGTTCCCGCGGGTCGGTGGCCGGAACGGGGCCATGGGGGAGCGTGCTCATGCCGGGCTCCTCGCACGGTTCTCAGGTTGGTGAGCGGAGAGTACTCGGCCGCGCTGCGCGGGGGCTCGGCCGGCTGTCAACTCGCCGCGTCGCCGTGCCGCCCACCTGTGCCCGGCAGCCACGCGCCACGTTCGATCAGCAACTCGCGCAGCAGATCGGGTCTGTCTGTGACGATGCCGTGCACGCCGAGGTCCAGCAACGTCCGCATCTGTTCCTTGTCGTCGATGGTCCAGGTGTGCACCTCGACGCCCGCCCTGGTGGCCGCGCGCAGAAACGCCCTGTCCACGATGGTCATGGGCCCCTGCCGCAGCGGGACCTGCGCCATGACGCCCCTGCTGAGGAACCCCAGTCGCAGGAACGGCAGCCAGCCGTTGGCCCACAGCACGGCCGCCGAGCGCGGGCCGAGCGAGGTGATCAGCTCCGGGCCCGCCAGCATGCGCAGCCGCGCCAGCCGGGCATCGGAGAACGACGCGGCAGCCACCCGGTGGAAGGCTTTGGTACGCCGCAGCGCGCGCACGAACGGCTCCACGGCGGTTCCAGCCTTGACGTCGACGTTGAAGAACGCGCCCGGTAGCTCCTCCAGCACGTCCTCCAGCCGCGACACACCCGCCTTGCCACCGACCTTCGCGCGACGGACGGTGTTCCACGTCTGCCTGGCGATCGGTCCGGTGCCGTCGGTGGTGCGATCCAGCGACGCGTCGTGGTGTATCACGACCACGCCGTCGGAGGTGGCGTGCACGTCGGTCTCGATGTAGCGGTAGCCCTCGGCGACGGCCTGCCGGAAGGCGGGCAGCGAGTTCTCCATGTCCGCCAGTTCGCCCACGTGCCATCCCCGGTGCGCGAACGCTCGTGGCAGCGGCTCGGCGAGGTAGGGATGCGAGACGGTCATGTGGTCAGTGTGCCTGTTCGGCGTGGCCGAGGCATGAGCGTGTGGTGACCGGTTAGGGTCGGCGAAGTGAGCGAACCGGCCGAGCACACCACCCCCGTCATTGCGTCACGTGACGAATTGGCCGGACTGCGCAAGCCGGTGCCGACCCACTGCGGTTGGTGCGGGCAGCGGTTGGAGCACGGCGGCACGGTGGGCCGCAGGCGCCGCTACTGCGGCCAGTCGTGCAGACAGCGCGCCTACGAGCGCAGGCTCGCCGTGCAACGCGGCGGCCTGCCCGAAGACGCCGTCGTACTGTCCGCCGCGGAGCTGGCCATGTTGCAGGACCGGCTGTTCCAGTTGCGCTGCGCGGCCGAGGACGTGGTGACAGCCACCGAGGACGGCGCCGACGTCGCCGAGTTGCGTCGGCTTGCCGCCGAGTTGGCACGCAGCGCTCGAAGCCTGGAACGGCTTCGGTGAGAGCCGTTAGTGCGGCGGCCGCCCAAGCGTCGATGGCGCTGCCGCCGCGTTGAAACCACATCTCCATTGCGCGCCGATAAGCTACATTATGTTAAGTAGTGTCCTCATGGGCTGTGCTCCGTTGCCCGCTCGTCAGCAGTCGCTGGAGTTCGCCGTTGAGCCCCCGCCAGTCGAGGTAGGTCCACGCCACCGCGTCGCTGTCGCCTGCGCGGCGAGGACGAAGCCGCTGTCCTGCCAGTCCGGGTCCCTGCTCCTTCCCTGGCACGCACCGGGTCGGACGCAGTCGGCCACCGAAAAGGTCGTGCTGCTCGCAGCAGGCCCTGCGACACTCGCCGTGTGGAAGCGCTGGAGGAGCTTCGGATGCTGGCCCTGCGTGAGGCCCTCGATGAGATCGTCGGTGCGAACGTGCTCATCGAAACCGCCTTGCGTGCGCTGCTGGACGGCGTTGATTCGCCGTCGCTTCGGCTCCTCGCCGGCCTGTCGCGGAAGGAGGAGGCCGACGCACACGACCTTTTCCGCGCCGTCGCGACCGAATTGGAGCTGACACCTGCCGCACCTGCCGACATACCAGGCACCCGATGGCAGCTTGTCCGCATGCTGTGCGAGGCCATCGCAGAGGGGAGCATGGAGCCGGCAGTCGCCGCAGACCTGATCTGGCATCACGGCTGGAACGAACTCGGCTACCCCGATACGCTCCAGCCGCTGGCCTGCCGGGTGATCCAGCACGACGATTGGAATCCGTCCTGCGGTGTGGAACGCGATCGCTTTCGGCGGCTGATCATCGACGAGGCCAAGCGGCTCATCGATGGACCGTGGCCGCCGGCATGATCCGGCAACAGCTCCTGCCGCGACCGTAGTCTCGGGCCCGCAGGCGGAACCGGCTGTGGTCGCCGAACACCCACGAACCGAAGCCGCTCACGGTGAACTACTTACGCTCGGTGTTCGTTGGGCCCTTCATGTGGCGTCTGACGATCGAACCGAGGGCACTGGTGGTCATCGCGGGGCTACCCGGATCCGGCAAGAGCACACTGCTGCGCTGCACGGAAACCGACACCGCGGTCACGGTGCTGGATTCGGACCAGCTGCGGGACCGACTCCGCGCTCTGCTGCCGAGGACGCCGTACTCGCGGTACCGACCACTGGTACATGTCCTGCACCGGCTTCGCGTGACCTGGCACGTCCTGCGCGACGCCAGCCCGGTAGTGGTGCACGATCCCGCGACCGGCGCGGCGACCAGGGCATGGCTGCGACTGCTGGGGCAGCTCGCCGGGCGTGCCCGGCACTTCGTGTGGGTGGAGTGCCCGCCCGAGCAGGCCGCCGCCGGTCAACGCACCCGAGGGCGGGTGCTGCGCCGGGGTTCGTTCCAGCGGCACGTCCGGCGGCTGCCCCGGGTGCGCGCGGCCTTGCGCGCCGGGCCGCGCGGGTGGCACACGACAACGATCGTCGACCGAGTTGCCGTCGCGGACGGCCTGCACCTGCGGGTCAGACCGCGTCCGAGCGCAGGCCCACGCTGAGGCCTCCCCGGCCCTGTTCGCCCGACGCTGTGGCACCGCTCGATCGATCGGGGCCATGGCCTGAGGGCTTGCTCGGTCGGGGTAGAGTCGGTACACCGAAGATCGCACCGAGGAGGTGAGACCCGTTTCCGCCAGCAACGTTCGGGTGCTCGCCTCGGCGGTCCGCTGACCGCTCGACGAGCGTGAGCGCCCGCTGCACTCGAAGGGCGCTTTCGATGTCACTCCCCCTTGATCAAGCCACGCTGGTCCACACGCTGCGGGCGGCGGGTTGTGTTTTCGCCGAGGACGAGGCCCGCCTGCTGGGCGCGGCGACCACGGACCCGGCCGAGCTTGGCCTGTTGCTCGACCGGCGGGTGTCGGGTGTTCCGCTGGAACACGTTCTCGGCTGGGCCGAGTTCTGCGGGCTGCGCGTCGCCGTGGACCCCGGTGTGTTCGTTCCCCGCCGCCGCACCGAGTTCCTCGCGCGGCAGGCCGCGACACTGGCCCGGCCCGGTGCCGTCGTGGTCGACCTGTGCTGCGGCTGCGGCGCCATCGGTGCCGCCGTCCTCGCGGCCGTGCCCGGGATCGAACTGCACGCCGCCGACCTCGAACCGGCCGCCGTTGGGTGCGCACGCCGCAACCTCGCAGGCCCTGGTGCGACCGTGTACGAAGGCGACCTCGACGAGCCACTTCCCGCCGGGCTGCGGGGCAGGGTCGACGTGTTGGTCGCCAACGTGCCGTACGTACCGAGCGAGGCGGTGGCCACCATGCCCCCGGAGGCGCGCGATCACGAGCCTCGCCGCGCGCTCGACGGCGGCGCCGACGGGTTGTCGATGGTCCGCAGACTCGCCACTGTCGCGCCGCGCTGGCTCGGCCCCACCGGCCAGGTGCTGTTCGAGGTGGCGCGCTCGCAACTCCCCTCGGCCCGTGCCGCGCTCACCGGCGCGGGCCTGGTGCCTGCCGTGCGCACGTGTGACGAGGTGGGCGCCACCGTGCTGGTCGCGACCCGTTCGCGTTGAGCCAGGTCTGGCCGCTTCACACGAGCGCGCTGTTTCGCGCGCGGTGACAGGGGAAGCCATCCGTTGAGCAGGACGTGACGATCAGCGGACAGGCGGCGCGGTAACAGACATGGTCAGCTATGCCTACCGGTGCCCCCGGTGTGGTGAGTTCGAGACGCGATTGCCGATGGGTCGGGCCACGGCCACCCTAGGGTGTCCCGACTGTGGTGCGTCCGCGGTGCGCAGGTTCACCGCGCCCGCACTGCGGCGGGCAGCGACGCCAGTCGATCACGCGCGTGAACGGGCCGAGCGCAGCGCACACGAGCCCGAGGTGGTTTCGGCGCCGCCGCCGAAACCGGTGCGTGTCAGTCGCGACCCCCGGCATGCCCGGCTGCCTCGTCCGTGACCCACCACCTCAGCAACACCCCAGCAACGAGGAGCCGGTCATGCCCGATGTCAAGTTCAGTGTCGACCAGTCCCGCGCCTTCTCCGAGCAGGACGTGCTCGGGCACAACCGCTGGCACCCGGACGTGCCCGCCGCGGTGACGGTGCGGCCTGGCGAGGATTTCCGGGTGGAGTGCCGCGAGTGGTTCGACGGCACCATCCACAACGACGACAGCGCCGATGACGTCCGTGACGCCGATCTGTCCATCGTGCACCAACTGTCCGGGCCGATCGCCGTCGAGGGCGCGCAGCCGGGCGACCTGCTGGCGGTGGACATCCTGGACCTCGGCCCGGTGCCGCAGCAGGTGGGGCCGGTCGCCGGGCAGGGCTGGGGCTACACCGGGATCTTCGCGCGGGACAACGGCGGAGGTTTCCTCACCGACCACTTCCCCGATGCCTACAAGGCGGTGTGGGACTTCCACGGGCTGACGGCCACCTCCCGGCATCTGCCGGGGGTGTCCTTCACCGGGATCGCTCACCCGGGCCTGATGGGCACAGCACCCTCGGCCGAGCTGCTGGCGCGGTGGAATCAGCGGGAAGGTGACCTGATCGCGACGAACCCTTCCGCTGTGCCTCCGCTGGCGCTGCCTCCGCTGCCGGAGAACGCGTTGCTGGGTTCGCTGACGGGCGCGGAGTTCGACCGGGTGGCGGGCGAGGCCGCCCGCACCGCCCCGCCGAGAGAGAACGGCGGCAACCAGGACATCAAGAACCTGTCCCGTGGTTCGCGCGTGTTCTACCCGGTGTTCGTCCCCGGCGGCAAACTTTCCCTTGGTGACCTGCACTTCAGCCAGGGAGACGGTGAGATCACCTTCTGCGGCGCGATCGAGATGGGCGGCTACATCGATCTGCGCGTGGAGGTCATCAAGAACGGGATGGACACCTTCGGCGTGGAGGCGCCGGTGTTCATCCCGGGCCGGGTGGAGCCTCGCTACACCGAGTTCCTGACTTTCGCCGGGCTGTCGGTGACCGAGTCGGGCGAGCAGCGCTATCTCGATTCCTCGCTGGCGTACCGCAGGGCGTGCCTGCACGCGATCGACTACCTCACCAAGTTCGGCTACACGCCGGAGCAGGCGTATCTGATCCTGGGTGCGGCGCCGATCGAGGGCAGGTTGTCCGGTGTGGTGGACATTCCCAATGCGTGCGCCACGCTGTACATCCCCACCGCGATCTTCGACTTCGACCCCCGGCCGTCGGCGGGCCCGCCGCGCGCGGTCGACCGTGGTCAGTGCGCGGTGAGCAGCCGGTAGGCCCGCCGACGGTGGCCACTGTGGCTGTCGGGTGGCGACCGGATGGTTATCGGGTGGGCAGCATCTCCAGGTAGTGCGGGTTGAACATGATGCCGAGCAGGTTGCCGAACGGGTCGGTGACGGTGGCGGTGATGAAGCCCTCCCCCCGGTCCTGCGGTGGTTCGTGTGCCTTCCCGCCCATCGACAGCAGCCGTTGGTAGGTGCCGTCGATGTCGTCGACGTGCCAGTACACGACCGCTCCGGCCGGGCCCGGTCCGCTGGGGTGCGCGGCGTAGCGGCTGTCGATGATGCCCAGTTCGTGTTGCAGGTCGCCGAGGCGGAATTCCACGTAGGCGGGTGGCCCTTCGACCGGGCGTACGAAGTAGGGCTCGACGCCGAGCAGTTCGGTGTAGAAGCGGGCGGCCGCGGGCACGTCGTCGGCGAAGAAGCTGACGGTGCTGAGTCCTCGCAACATGGTGGTTCCTTCCCGTTCGGTGATGTGCTGTCATGGTCCGCCCTTGAACAGCTCACCCTGTGAGCTGTTTTGCTGCGAGACTGGTTTCGTGCGCGCCGATCGTCTCGTGGCTGTCCTGTTGCTGATGCAGGCTCGCGGCCGGGTCACCGCCCCGGAACTGGCCGGGGAACTGGAGGTTTCGGTGGCCACCGCCCGGCGTGACCTGGAGGCGCTGTCGACGGCGGGTGTGCCGGTGTACTCGCAGCAGGGTCGGGGCGGCGGGTGGTCGCTGGTTGGTGGCGCGCGTACCGACCTGAGCGGGCTCACCGAGCGCGAGGCGCAGGAGTTGTTCCTGCTGGCGGGCCCGCTGGCGGGGTCGTCACCGGGGGCACGGTCGGCGCTGCGCAAGCTGGTGCGGGCGTTGCCGGACTCCTTCCGGGCCGATGCGCAGGCCGCGGCGGATGCCGTGGTGGTGGATTCCACGGGGTGGGGCGAGCTCGGCCCTGCCCGACCGGAGGTGTTGGGCACGATCCAGTCGGCCGTGGTTCGGCGTCGCAAGCTACGGCTGGGTTACGAGGGCAGGACGGGGCAGGCGACGCGGCGGATGGTGGACCCGTGGGGTCTGGTGAGCAAGGACGGCGTCTGGTACCTGCTGGCGGGCACCGAGCGAGGTCAGCGCACCTTCCGGCTCGACCGGGTACGCGACGTCGAGGTCAGCGACCTGGCAGGTGAGCGGCCCGCCGACTTCGAACTCTCCCAGGCGTGGGAGCGGGTGGCCAGTGAGGTGGAACGCAGACGTGCCGGTGTGTCGGTCACCGTGCTGGTGCCGCCTCGGCTGGTTTCGGTGCTGCGCAACCAGTTCGGCCGGCACTGTCACGTCGAGGGCGAGGTCGGTGATGCCGGGGACGGCAGGGTGCGGGTCAGGCTGGCCGGTCACAGCGCGCTGTCGCTGGCCGAGCACCTGGCAGGGTTCGGCGGCGCGGTGACGGTGGTCGAACCCGATGAGGTAGGGCGCGAGCTCGGCCGGATCGGTATGGAACTGGCCACGAAATACGCGGGGCTTTCCTGACCGTCGTGACGCCCGCCCCCGCCAGGCGTGGCGAGGGCGGGGTCGTGGTGGCCGCGGCGGGCGGGATGTCCGCATTGCCCCGGCCACCGCTGGTCACAGGTACGGCCGGGTGATCATTTCGATCCCGTGCCCCGCCGGGTCGAGGAAGTAGACCCCTCGCCCACCGTGCTCAAAGTTGATCTCACCGGTGCGTTGGAAGAACGGGTCGGCCGAGTGTTCGATGCCGCGTTCGACCAGCCGTGCGTACGCCCGGTCGAACAACTCCTCGTCCACCAGGAACGCGTAGTGCTGCAGTTGAATGGTCTCCACCGGCGGTTCCGCGAACTGCAACAGCACCCCGTCCTCGCAGCTGAGGTTGGTGAACACGCCCCAGGACGGGGCCGGTGCCAGTTCGAGGATGTCGCGGAAGAAGGCGGCGGATTCGGCCTTGTCCTTCGCGGCGATGATGGTGTGGTTGAAGCGTGCGCTCAAGAGTCCTCCTGTCGTGATCGAACCTTCGAAGCTTTCGGTCAATCACGACAGCGGCGGCGCTCGAGCGTTCGTGCACGACCGCCGTAGCACCGGGCCTCTACCGGCCCGCGCCGCGTTCAGGTGACTACCGGGTCACCAATCCGTGCGTGGCATCGCGCCGTCCCGGTCATCATCGCCGGTAACTATAGCCGACCACGCGTCACCGAAGATGCTGTCGGGGTGACCTGGGACACGCGCGGACCTGCCGGTGAGCTCGGCATGGCGACAATGAGGCATGCAGCAACCACTGTTCAGCTCCGTCGACGAGGTCGTCGAGCGGCTCGCCGGTGCCGGGTATCTCGCCTCCAACGCGGTGGCCACGACAGTGTTCCTCGCCGACCGGCTGGGCAAGCCGCTACTGGTCGAGGGCCCTGCGGGGGTGGGCAAGACCGAGTTGGCGCGCGCGCTGGCGCAGGCCACGGGCAGCGAGCTGGTGCGGCTGCAGTGTTACGAGGGCATCGATGAGGCCCGCGCGCTGTACGAGTGGAACCACGCCAAGCAGTTGCTGCGCATCACCGCCGCGCGGGACGAGCGGTGGGACTCCACACGCGAGGAGGTGTTCAGTGAGGAGTACCTGCTCGCCCGCCCGCTGCTCACCGCCATCCGCAACCCGAACCCGACCGTGCTGCTCATCGACGAGACCGACAAGGCCGACGTCGAGATGGAGGGGCTGCTGCTGGAGGTACTCGGTGACTTTCAGGTGACGGTGCCCGAGTTGGGCACCATCACGGCGGCGCGCAGGCCGCTCGTGCTGCTGACCTCCAACGCCACCAGGGAACTGTCCGAGGCGCTCAAGCGGCGCTGCCTGTTCCTGCACCTCGACTTCCCTTCGCCGCAGCTGGAACGCGACATCGTGACGCTGCACGTTCCCGAGCTCGATGTTCGACTCGCCGAGTCGCTGGTCAGGGTGGTCGGCGCGTTGCGAGGTATGGAGCTGCGCAAGGCACCCTCGATCGCCGAGACCGTGGACTGGGCTCGCACGCTGCTCGCCCTGGGAGCCGACACCGTCGACGAGCAGTTGGTTCGGACCAGCCTGGGCGTGCTGCTGAAGTACCAGGCCGACCACCGCAAGGCGATGACGCAACTGCGGCTGGACAGCCTGCTGGACCCGGCGTCACCGTGACCGGCGAGGCGCTGTCCACCCGGCTGGTGGAGTTCGGCGGCGCGCTGCGGGAACACGGTGTCGCTGTCGGCCCCGGCGAAACCGTCGACGCGGCGGCGGCGGTGGATGTGCTCGGGCTGGCCGACCGGGCCCGGCTGCGCGAGGCGCTGGCCGCGACACTGCTGCGCCGATCGGGGCAGCGTCAGGTGTTCGACGCCTTGTTCGACCTCTACTTCCCCGCCGCCGTGGGAATGTCGCAGGCCACCGCCACCGTGACCGACACCGCGCCGGACACGGTCGCGCGGCTGCGGGACGAACTCGTGACCGCGCTCGCCGCCGGTGACGTGGAACGGCTGCGTGCGCTGGCGGCCGCCGGGGTGGACGCGTTCGGCCGGTTCGGCCCCGCGGGCGAGGGCGGCTCGGGTGGCGCGGCGGAACTGAGTGGGTGGTCGGCGCATCAGACGTTGGAGCTGCTCCGGCCGCAGGCCCTGTTGAGCCGGGTGTTGGAGGCCATGCGGGCGGCGGGCGCGTTCGAGCGTGCCCTCGCCGAGCGGCAGGCGAGGACGGCCATCGCCGGGTTCGGTGAGCAGGTTCGGGCCGAGGCCCGTCGCCGGACAGCCGAGGTGCGTGGCCGTGACCGCGTCGCCCGGCACGCGGTGGCCCCTCCCCCTGAACTGGTGCCCTTCACCAGCGCGAGCCGCGAGCAACTGGAGCAGCTACGCAGGACCGTGCGGCCGTTGTCGCGCAAGCTGGCCACCCGTCTGGCCGCCCGCGCGCGGCGTGCCCGGCGTGGCAGGGTGGACCTGCGCCGGACCTTGCGCAGGTCGCTGGCCACCGGTGGCGTCGCGATGCGGCCCGCGTGGCGGCAGCGTCGCCCCGGCAGGCCGGAACTGGTGCTGCTGTGCGACATGTCCGGCTCGGTAGCCGGGTTCGCGCAGTTCACGCTGCTGCTCATGCAGGCGCTGTCCGACCAGTTCGGCAAGGTCCGCAGCTTCGCGTTCGTGGGTATGACCGACGAAGTCACCGAACTGGTGCGCGAGGGCGCGCAAGAGCCGGAGAACCTCGCGGCGCGGATCATGTCCCAGGCGAGGCTGACCCGATGGGGTACCAGCAGCGACTACGGCGACTCGCTTGCCACGTTCGTGTCGAAGTGGCTGGACGCCGTGGGGCCGCGCACGAGTGTGCTGATCCTCGGTGACGGGCGCACCAACGGTGGTGACCCGAACCTGCCCGCGTTGCGTGAGATCGCCGAGCGTGCCCGGCACGTGTACTGGCTCAATCCCGAGCCCGAGGGCCTGTGGGGCACCGGTGATTCGGCGGCGCGGCGGTACGCGCGGGTGGTGCCGATGTACGAGTGCCGCGACGTCCGGCAACTGTCCAGGCTGGTCACCGAACTACTGCCCGGCTGATCGCACTCCGGGCTCGAACCGGATTGGGCAGAATGCGTTCGGCGTCCGCACCCGGCGGTGGTCGAACCAGCCGGGTTGGTCGGGCGTCTCAGGACAGCGCGCACCAGCTGGGGGCGCCATGAGGCACGGAAAGGCCGCAACCATGACACAACCGCCGCAGTCGGCGCAGCCGCCGCACCGGCAGCCAGGACCGTACCCGCAGGGCGGCCAGGCGCCACCCGGTGGCTATCCACAGCCCTTCGCCCAGTACCCCGCCGCGCCGCAGGCCGAGTACGCCCCGCGGCCGCCGAAGAAGCGGACCGGCCTGTGGCTGGGGTTGTCCGCGTGGGCGGTCAGCGCCACGGCTTTCCTCGTCACCGGGTTCCTGGCCCCAGGTTTCCTGATCGACGACGACGGTGACGTCGATGCGGGTGACAGTCCGGCGGCCGCGGTGACCGAACAGATCGCGCAGGGCTTCGCCGACAAGGACCGGGCCGCGCTCGACGAACTGGTCTGCGCCGGTTCGGAACCGGAGGTCGGCGGCTACACGCGAGAGGCGGTGTTCGTGGAGTCGTTCCAGCTGCGAGGTCCGGTGCGGGAATCGGGCAACACCGCGACCGTCACCGCTGATGTGGTGCTGGAGGCCGAAGGCCGGCAGACGAAGGGCGCGATACGCATTGAGCTGGCCAACGAGGCCGGGGGTTGGTGCTGGAAGCACGCCACCGAAATGTGACAGTCGGTGGTCCCGCTCCACTGTGGGCGGGACCACCGACTCGGTCCGATCAACGTGTCTCGTCCGCTCAGGGACACGCTTCCTTCCGCAGGCGGCCGATCAACCGTCCGGTCACCGGGCGCTGATGGCGATGTGGCCGTTCGCGGAACTGGCCACCATGATCGGCTGGTTCGCGGAGACGTCGGTCATCGTGATCGGCATTTTCGGGGTCAGCGACTTGAGCGCCTTCATCAGCTGCGACTCGGCGTTTCCTGGAGTCAGCGTCACAGGAACACCCATCAGATTGCCGGAGAACTTCGCGGCGAAAAGGACGATGTCGCCGCTGAGGTCGAACGACGGGCTCGTCATGACCGTGGTGCGGCCGTTGTGCGAGATGTCACCTCGCATCCCGTCGTAGGCCCTGAAGGTGGCCGCGGTGAACTTCATCATCCGCACCGAACCGCCACCGGCAAGCGGGACGTCGGCAACACCTTCGTAGGCGAACCCCGTCACGTGGACACTTCCCGACTGCAGCACGACCGGTGCGGTGTAGGCACGGATACCGGCCGTTCCGGACGCCCGCTTGCTGTCCTGCTGCTCCTCGTCCTTGTTCTCGTCGTCCGGAACCCCGGGCAGTCCGGTCACGGGCGGAACGGGCACCTCGAGCGACGGCAGGCCAGGCACGGACGGTGCGGGCACGACACCCGAGGAGTCCGGATCCTCCGGCGCGGGTGTGGTGCTCGGCGAGCAGAAGACGATCAGGTCGCACTCGTCGGCATGGCGGAGCTGTGACGCTTGCGAGGCTTCGGCGGAGCCCGCCACCAGCAGCGGGCCGACCACGGCAGCCGTCATTGCCCACACCAGCAGCGCTCGGCCCTTTCCCAGCCGCACTCGACCGCCCCGCACGAAGCCCAGCGCTTTGCCGGTGTTTCCCGCGCCGGCATCGGAAGCGGGCCTAACGGTGCGGTCGGCCTCGTCAGCAGCGCCGGCAGCGGAGGTGTCCTCACCGGCCTTCGCCTCTCCGGTGGTCTGCGGCCCGCTGCCGCTCGACGTGCCCGAGTCCAAGCCCGCCGAGTCGGCCGAGCGCTGCGTCCAGCCGAACGCCAGCGAGCCGCCGATGATCCCCAGCAGCATTCCCAGCATGAAGCCGCCGAAGTTCGTCGCGGGGAACGAGACGATTCCGCCCAGTACCCCGATGACCGCGTAGAACGTCTTGTGTGCCGGGTCGAACCAGAGCAGCAGGCCGCAGGCGGTCAACATGGCGCCGATGACGACGCCGGAGACACCTCCGACGCCCATGTGCATAACCAGACCTACCGCGCCCTTCATGAACACGTCGAACAGCGGTAGGCAAAGCAGCTCGATTCCCGCCACGGCCAGCAGGAGTCCACCCCAGAACGGACGCGACCGCCGCCACTGCCGGAAGGTCTTGCGGCGGGGTTGGGCGCCTGCGGCTTCTGCGCTCTTTTCGGCTTTCTCGGCTTTTCCGGAAGCCTCGCCGCGGGCCGCGTCCGCGTTGCCGGACATCGCCTCCACTAGCAGGCTCCGCCCCGTGTGACGGACATGGTGAAGTCGGGCATGGCGATGGTGCCTGCCGCCATCTCCCTGGCCTGCATGGCGGGGCCGTCCAGGGTGATCGACGAGGCCTGCATGCCGAAGGCACCCTCGGTGCCGGTGTAGCCGGGAACGGCGCTGAGCGAACTGGCGTCCTGCCCCATGACGATGTCGTTCATGACGCCGTTGCCGCCGAAGTCCTTCACGATGAAGGCGACGTTGGTGCCGGAGACCGGCTTCTCGCCGCCGCCTGCCTTCAGCAGGGTGGTGATCGGCCCCGTCTTGATCTCCATGCAGAAGTCCTTGATGTCGGCCTGCCGCAGCGCGTTGGTCGCGACGTAGTGCTGCTTGCCGTCCTGAGTGGACAGGGTCTGACCGTAGTGGACGTATCCGGTTCCCGAGACACTGCTGGCGGTGGCGCGGAAGGGCTCACCGGATACGGAGAACGACGTGGCGAGCGCGCCCTCGGCGGTGAGAGCGACCAGAGTCCCGCTCACCGCCACAGCCGGTACCAGCAACGTGGCGAACCGCTTCCAACTGACCTGTCCTGACACCTTCACAGACGACATGGCTCTCCTTCTGACGCGACGGGTATGCGAAACCGCCCCGGTCGGCGCGTTGCGATGCAGGGTGTGCGTCGCACACGTGGTCCGGGACATCGACGCTTTCGGCCGTGTTGAGCCTGAGCGTGTGTCGAGGTTTGCTGCGGGCACGCATGCCCCGCGACAGTTCGGGTGTCAAGCCGGTATGCAGCGACGGTGAGCTATGCCGAAACCCACCGCATGACCCGACTCCGTTGTGCCATGCAACCTCCGCGCTTATGGCGGCGATCACATTAAGATCACCGTAGACGGGTGTCAAGCACTAGTGTGTGGACGACTGTCCAATTTGTCGGCTTCCGTTGTGCGCGGGAAGAAGCCGCGCGGTCGTGCCTGCCGTCAGGCGAGGTGTCTTCGGCAGCCGCGTTGTCGCCGTGCTGGTCGAGGTGCTGCTACGACGGCTACAGCTGTCGTAGCGCGTCCAACTCGTCGGACGTGGGTTCCACACCGAGGTCGTGCAGCACCTCCTCCAGGCGCGCGGGCGGCACGGGAAAGTGCTCCTGGCGCCCGTCGGCGTGGTCGTGGTGCAACTGATGGCCGACCAGCTTGCGGGAAAGACCGTGGTCGAGTCGCTTCACGATCAGCTGGCCGGTGAACGGTGAATCGGGGTGGGTGGCGACATAGTGGTTGCCTATCTCGTAGTCGACCGGCCGCTGCGGTTCGTCGCCGATGGCCTGCACCGCCGTCCAGCCCTGCTCGGTCTCGGCCTCCAGCCGCCACTCACCGGCGGCTCGGGTCAACCGGTGTTTCCAGCCCGCCTGGTCGACGACGGTGCCGTCGCGAAGCGGCATCGGATGCATGATGGAGGCGCCGAAGCCGACGTCGGCGAGGAAATCCGAGCCCTCGATCCGAACGACGACGTTCATGTGCGTGCGCGCGCCGGTGCTGTCGGGATAGACACGGGAGGCGCGCCGCGAGACCTCGTAACCCAGGCACTCCAGGGCCGCGGCGAACAGCAGACCGTGCTCGTAGCAGTAGCCGCCCCGGCTGCGGCGCACGAGTTTGGCGGTGATGGAGCCGAGGTCTAGCCGGGGACTGCGACCGATCGCCGGGTCGAGGTTCTCGAACGGGATGGTGCGCACATGCGCCTGGTGCAGGGCGTGCAGCGCCGTGATCGACGGCTCGGAGCGGGTCTGCCCGATCCGCTCGAGGTAGGCGTCCAGGTCGAGGTCCGCACTACCCCACTCGTCGCCGGGCCTGCCCGGCTGTGACTGTGTCATGGCGTCACACTCGCACCTGCAGTGCGGTGGAGGTCAAGCGACCGTGCCGCACGTGATACCCCACCGTCCCTGCCGGTTGCGCGTGCCCGCGACTCAGTCGCGCAGCCGCGCGTTCAGGCGTGCGGCCTGCCGCGTGAGGTGGTCGCGTTCGGCCAGGTTGGGCGCTGCCCTGGCGGCCTCGGCGTACAGCCGTGCCGAGGTGAGCAGGTCCCCGTCGCGCTCGTGCAGATACGCCGCGACGGCGGGGTAGCGCGGCAGCGTCGGGTCGAGTTCGGCCAGCGCTGCCAGACCGGCGCGCGGGCCGTCGGCCTCGCCGACGGCGACGGCCCGGTTCAGGCGTGCCACCGGGCTGTCGGTGAGGCGTACCAGCTCGTCGTACCACTCCACGATCTGCACCCAGTCGGTCTCCTCGGCAGTCCGGGCGTCGGCGTGCAGCGCCGCGACGGCGGCCTGGGCCTGGTACTCGCCGAGGCGGTCGCGGGCCAGTGCTGCCTGCAGCAGGTCGACACCCTCGGCGATCAGGCGCGTGTCCCACCGGGTGCGGTCCTGCTCGGCCAGCGGAACGAGCCTGCCGTCGGGACCGGTTCGTGCCGCTCGCCGGGCGTGGTGCAGCAGCATGAGCGCGAGCAGGCCCGCGACCTCCTCGTGGTCGATCCTGGCCGCCAGCTGGCGAGTGAGCCGGATCGCCTCGGCAGCGAGGTCGATGTCGCCGGAGTAGCCCTCGTTGAAGACGAGGTATAGCACCCGCAGCACGGTGGCGACGTCACCGGGCTGGTTGAACCGCACGCCGGAGATCGTCCGCTTGGCCCTGCTGATGCGCTGGGCCATGGTCGCCTCCGGCACCAGGTAGGCCTGCGCGATCTGACGGGTGGTGAGTCCACCGACCGCGCGCAGCGTGAGCGCGACGGCCGATGCCGGTGTCAACGACGGGTGCGCGCACAGGAAATACAGCCACAGCGTGTCGTCCACCTCCTCCCCCTGGCCGGGCGCCGGCTCGGCCTCGACGCGCACCTCGCGGTGCCGCCGGGACGAGTCGGCGCGGGCGGCATCGAGGAACTTGCGCCACGCCACCGTGATCAGCCAGCCCTTGGGGTCGGCAGGAGGGCGCTGCGGCCACAGGCGCACAGCCTCGACCAGGGCGTCCTGCACGGCGTCCTCGGCCGCCGCGAAGTCAGCTCCGCGGCGGACGAGCACTCCGATCACGGTGGGGGTGAGGGTCCGCAACAGGGCCTCGTCCACCGTGCCTCACTCCGTGATGGTCGGCGGCTCGGTGAGGAACGGGCGCAGTTCGAGCCACTCGTGGATCGGCTTGCCGCCCGCGCCAGGAGCAGCGGACAACTCGCCCGCCAGCTCCAGCGCCCGCTCGTAGCTGTCGACGTCGATCACCATCCAGCCCGCGATCAGGTCCTTGGTCTCGGGGAACGGGCCGTCGGTCACCGGTGGCCGCCCCTCGCCGTCGTAGCGCACGAAGGTGCCCTCCGGCGACAGCGCCTGACCGTCGACGAATTCGCCGGTGGTCTCCAGCCTGGCGGCGAAATCCTGCATGTACTGGATGTGGGCGGAGACCTCTTCCGGTGTCCACTGGTCCATCGGCACGTCGTTGACCGCCGCCGGTGCGCCACGGTAGTGCTTGAGCAGCAGGTACTTGGCCATCATGTTCTCCTTGGTGCGATACGGCCCATTGTGACCGTGTTCGCGGCTGGGACGAAGCCGTGCGCGCCTTCTCGACATCCTGCCGCGACTTTTTTTCGGCGGACTGCACCCAGCTCTACCCAGACGCCACGTGTTGAGGCGTGTGCCGGTAAGGAAGGTGTCTCGAGCCGCCGCTGCCCCGAAGGGTGCTAGACGGTGGCCCCTGCCTATCGAGAACAGTTCGGCCAGATCGTTGCTGCTTGTGACCACCGGTCGCGTGTTGACGACAGAGTTCGGTCTGCTGTTCCGTGTGGGGCTGAGCTTGGGCTGTTCGCCGCGCGGCTTGCCTTTCGCCTTGGCCACGGCCACACCTTCGCGGGTTGCGCGTGCGCAGTAGACGTCGAACTCGGCGAAGGTGGCCAGGGTGTTGAACAGCATCCTGGCCAGCCGGTCGAGCTCGGACCACGAGGCTGTCGCCAGTTCGCACCGCGGAAAGTGCTGTGATCCAAGCCAGCTAGGGATCATCCGAGGACGAGCGGGAGTTTCGTGCCCAGCTCGCCGAGCTCGACCTTCTCCGCGTCGGTCGGGGCACGTCGTCCGGTGCCGACCAGCAGCGCATCCTTGTCGGACATCGACGCGGGGAACGCGCCCCCGACGATCCTCTCCAGCATCTCGCGCGACCGGACGAGGCCCTCGGCGGGCGGCTCCGCTGCGTCCGGGAGGTACGCGATCAGGTCGAGGTGGTGCAGCGTCCATTCCAGGACATACGCGGTGAGGTAGTCGCCCGCGGTCAGCACCTTGTCCTGAGTGCGCACACGCAGACCTGGGTCGGTGAGTCCGGCGGCGCGGCCAGCGGCGGAGCCGACGTCATCGAGGTGGAACTTCAGCAGCCGCGGCTGTTCGTAGGCGGTGGCCAGCCGGGTGATCAGCGCGTCGAGCGGGTCGTTGCCGGTCGGCGGCGTTTCGGCGACGTCCCAGTAGGTGACCGCGTCATGGGTCGGTTCGATCTCGGCGGGTGTCACGAGGGTGATCAGGACGTCCTGAGCGTCGATGACCAGGTGGCACACCAGATCCCGCACGAGCCAGCCGGTGCAGCCGGACGGCCGGGCGAAGTCCTCGTCCGGGGTCTCGGCGACCACCCTGCGCAACGCCGTCCAAGTGCGCGAGAAGAGCTCCACGATCGCAAGCTAGCAACGCCTGGCCGGCTTGACGACCGATTTCGTCATCCCGCCGGCACCACCTGCCAGCGTCAGGATGCAAGCTGCGACTCGCGTTCGAATGTCGCTGACGGTTCGCCTGTCGACCAACGCTACAAACAATGTAGTTGCAGTACGCAACTTATTTAGTTAGATTGGGTAAGCAATCGATTTGTGGAAGGAGTTCGTGACGACTGCCGCGCCCGCCTCCCAGCCCGTGCCCGACCAACCCGCCGGGTCGCTGCCACGCAAGCAGATCCTCAAGGCCTTCGCCGGACTGTTGCTGGCGCTGCTGGTGGGAATGCTGTCCTCCACGATCGTGTCCAACGCCCTGCCGAGAATCCTGGCCGACCTCGGCGGCACGCAGGACGAGTACGCGTGGGTGGTGACGGCCATGCTGCTGACCTCCACCGCCACCACCCCCGTCTGGGGCAAGCTCTCCGACCTGTTCAGCAAGAAGCTGCTGTACCAACTCGCCATCGTGATCTTCACGATCGGTTCCGTGCTCGCGGGCCTGTCGCAATCCATGCCGCAACTGGTCGCCTTCCGCGCCGTGCAGGGGATCGGCCTCGGCGGCATGCAGGCTCTCATCCAGGCCGTGCTGGCAGCCATGATCACTCCCAGGGAACGCGGCCGCTACGCGGGCTACATCGGTGCGACGTTCGCCGTCGCAACCGTGTCCGGACCGCTGCTCGGCGGCCTCATCGTGGACTCCGCGCTCGGCTGGCGATGGTGTTTCTGGGTCGTGGTACCGATCGCGGCGTTGGCGTTCGTCGTACTGGGCCGCACGCTGCGGCTGCCGGTGGTCACCCGGCACGTCAGGATCGACTGGCTGGGCGCGACGCTACTGGTGGGTGGGGTCACGCTACTGCTGGTGTGGTTCTCCATGGCGGGCAAGCAGTTCGCGTGGCTTTCGTGGACCACCGCCGCCATGGTGGCGGCCTCGGTGGTGCTGCTGGTGGTGGCCGTGTTCGTCGAGGCCAAGGTCAGCGAACCGGTGTTGCCGTTGCGGCTGTTCGGCAACCGCACCTTCAGCCTCGCCGTGCTCGGCTCGCTCGCCGTGGGCACCGCCATGTTCGGCGCGGCGGTGTTTCTCGCGCAGTACTACCAGATCTCGCGCGGCTACTCCCCCACCCACGCCGGGCTGATGACCCTGCCCATGGTGCTCAGTCTCTTCCTGTCCTCGACGATCACCGGGCGAATCGTGTCGCACACCGGCAGGACGAAACCGTTCCTCGTCGCGGGCGCGCTGGTGCTGCTGGCAGGCAGCGCGCTGCTGAGCAGCGTGGATCACACCACCAACCTCGGCTGGATGGGCGTGTACCTGGCGCTGCTGGGCGCCGGCGTCGGTGCGCTGCTGCAGAACCTGGTGCTGGTGGCGCAGAACATCGTGGGTATCCGCGACATCGGGGCGGCGACCGGCACGGTGACGTTCTTCCGCACACTCGGCGGCGCGGCCGGGGTGTCCGCGCTCGGCGCCGTGCTCGCGGGCCGCGTGGCCGCCGACATCAGGTCCTCGCTGGCGGCGCGCGGTATCCCGGTCGGCGACGCGGTCGAGGGTGGCGGCAGCACCCTGGACGTGGCATCGCTTCCCGAGCCGGTGCGCGAGGTGGTTCGCGCCGCCTACGGAGACGCGACCGGCATCCTGTTCCTGGTCACCGCCGCGATCACCGTGGTGACGGTGATCGCGGTGCTGCTGCTCAAGGAACGTCCGCTGCGCGACACCCTCGACATCGCCGCCGCGCCCGCTCGACCCGGCACGGAACTTTCGAAGCTGCCTGCACGTCGCTGACCTGCGCGGCACTCGGTCGTGTCGCCGTCGCCCCGGCCCTCCCGCAGCACCGGTTGGCACTACACACCCGGTGGGTAACCGGCGAGGAAGGAATGTGTCGCCGAACCGAGGGAGGGCCCGTGCCCGCTCGCCCGCACGCCGTCGCCTTCGATGTGCTCGAAACGATGCTGAACCTGGAGCCGCTGCGCGCACGGCTGGAGACGATCGGCCAACCCGCGCAGTTGCTGCAACCGTGGTTCATGCGATTCCAGCGCGACTCCCTGGCTCTGGCCCTCAGTGGAGACTTCCGGACGTTCGAGTCGGTGGCGCGGCAGGCGTTGCGCACCGACACCAACCACACCGCCACCGAGGAGGACATCGACCACGTGCTGGCGGGGTTCGCCGAACTGCCCGCGTACCCCGATGCCGAACCGGCGCTGCGCATGCTGTCCGAAGCCGGGCTGCGGGTCGGCTGCTTGACCGTCGGCAGCGCGCAGAACACGGCACGGTTCCTGGAACAGGCGGGTCTGGCACGCCACGTGGACCACGTCGTCACCGCGGACCAGGCCGGCATCTGGAAGCCCGCGCCGTCCGTCTATCGCGTGACGGCCAGGGAACTCGGCACGTCGCCGCAGAACCTGGCGCTGGTCGCGGTGCACGCCTGGGACTGCCACGGAGCCAAACGTGCCGGCTGCCTCGCCGGCTGGTGTGACCGGCTGGAAGGCCGCTACGGCGACGTCTTCACCCCACCCGACGTCAGCGGCGCCGACCTCGTCGAGGTCGCCGAAGGCCTGCTGCGGCTCGGCCCCGTACCAGGGCCCGACGCCGGGTGACAGCGAGGGCCGCACCCACTTCGCAACTACCGCCCGCATATGCTCTCCACCTGGCCGTGTAGGCCGGACTGGGGATGTTGCAGCTGGGATGGTCCTGCCAGGGCGGGCATGCACACTGCCGGTGACGATGCCTGCCGCATGGCGCCACCAGCGCGGAGTACGGATGTGAGGTCGTGCACGCATGAGTTCGGACGGGATCGCCAACCTCGACCCGCTCGCCACCGGATTCGCTTTCGACGCGATCGATCTCGGGATGCAGTACGCGGAGCTGGAGGCCAACGGGTTCGTCCCGTTCGCGACCATCCTGGGCAAGGACGGTTCGAAACAGGTCTGGAAGCTGTTCGACCACGACCTGGACAACTCGACGGTCGAAGGCGGCGTGGCCCTCGGGCGGCAGCGACTCCGGGAGATCGACGAATCCGCGCACTGCGTCACGCTCGTCTACGACGGCTACTTCACCGGCGACGGCGAGCGGACCGAGGCGGTGTTCGTCGAGGCCTACGAGCTGGGCCGCCCGGCAGGCGTGCACCTGTGCCAGCGGTACGAACGGCACGACGGCGGTGTCAACCTCATCGGGAACCCGCTGCTGTGCGACGACCAGACGCAGCCGATGGTGCCGCCGGACCGATCCGTTCGGCAGCTGCCCAACCTCGGCGCGCAGGCCCAACAGGTCACCCTGGATGCCATCGAGCGCGGCATCGAACATGTCGAGGCCGGTGAGCCCGACTTCACCCCGTTCGCGACGATCCTGGGCAGCGACGGCTCGCGTGAGGTGTGGCGGTTCACCGACGACGACCCCGACTTCCGGGTGGGGGACGCGATAGCGCTCGGCCGTGAGCGGCTGCTGTCGGTGGACCGGGCCGCTCACTGCGTCACGCTGGTCTGGGGTGGCGCCCTGCCGGACGAGGACAACGCCGGGGTGGTGTTCGCCGAGGGCTACGAGCTGGGCCGCCCGGCGGGCGTGCTGCTGGCCCAGCAGTACGAATGGCTCGACCACGACCGCGTCGTGCGCATCGGTGACCCGCTCGTGTTGGAGGAACCCGAGCCGCTGGTACCGGCCGACCGGTTCGGCGAGTTCGACAACCTCGACGCACAGTCCGGCGACTTCGTCTTCGAAGCCATCGACGTCGCGCTGGAACACGCGGGCGAGTCCGGGCACGGTTTCCTGCCGTTCGTGACGGTACTGGGCCGCGACGGCTCGAAGGAGATATCGCAGCTCGTCGACGACGAGGACCACCCGACGATCGAAGGTGGCGTGGCCCTCGGGCGGCAGCGACTCCGGGAGATCGACGAATCCGCGCAGTGCGTCACGCTGTGCTGGGACGGCTACCTCACGCTCGAGGGCAGCCGAACCGACGCGGTCTTCGTCGAAGGCTACGAACTGGGCCGCCCGGCGGGCGTGCTGCTCGCCCAACGATACGAACGCCACAACGGTGGCCTGGACCGCATCGACGTCCCCGTCCTGTGCGAGGAACCGCAGCCACTGGTCCCGCCGAAGGAGCCGCGCTGAGTCGCCGCACCCAGCGGACACGCGCGAAGCGCCTGGCGAGGAAGTCCGCTCGGGAACGGGCGTGGCGCACGTGAGCAGGTACGCGGAGGTCATCGTCCTCGCGCGCGGCGCCGAGGAGGTGATGGAACCGCTGACCCGCCCTGCGTCCGAACGCGAGTGGCACCAGTGCTTCACCCGCGTCGACGACTCCGTCTTCGCGGGCACCGGCCCGGGCTCGCAGGAGTGCTACGCCTGGGTCGTCCAGTTCACCCGGCACAACTGGCGCGGCCTGCTGGTTCACCTGGAATCCCTGCCGTGGCCCGACCCGTATTCCGTGCAGGTGCTCCTCCGCGACGAGGAGGACGACTGCTTCGGCCTCTGGATGCTCTACGACGGCAGGTTGACCGAGGTGCCGCTGCCCCACACGTCCCGCCGCCTCGCCCCCGGCATCAGCGTCACCGGGACCCTGAGCCGAACCGACCGGGCCGATACCTGACGGCGCCTGTCACGGTGCTTTCGGATGCGGCACCGGCCGCCCGCTGCGCAGTGACCGCTCGACCTCCTCGTCGGTGGGCGGGCGCCGGGTGAACACGTCCTGCCCCACGACGGTGGCCTCCCACACTTCGTCGGGTTCGGCGGACCGGGACAGCAGCCAGGTGGTGAGGATGCGCTCCGGGTCTTGGGCCAGGTACTGCCCGCTCCAGCTGGTCACCGAGTCCGCCGAGCCGCGGTCGTTGTGCCAGGCGATCGTCCAGCCCAGCACGATGCCGTGCCCGGCTTCGGTCGAGCCCGCATACCGCCCGATGAGCCGGTAGGTGCCCGCGACGTGGCCGACAGCGGAGACGTATTCACCGCTGAGGCCGCCCTCGGCGTCGGGCCGCAGCCGCATCCGGGACCCGAACTCGTTGTACCAGTCACCGTCGATCGCCATGGGCCTCTCCGCTGCCGTCGATGCACGGTCGATAGCCGAGCTGTACCCGGACGCGAGCGGCCCGAAGCCTGAACTTGACCTTCACCCTGGGGCAGCATCCACCGTCGGTGTGGCCGGGCACCGGCCCCGGTGCAGGAGGAGATCGAATGGCCAGGCTGAGCATCGGCGAGTTCGCGCAGGCGTGCGGCCTCACGCCGAAGGCACTGCGGCTCTACGACGAACTCGCGTTGCTGCCACCGGCGCACGTCGACCCGCACTCGGGATACCGCTCCTACGAGCGCGGCCAACTTGAACGCGCCCGGTTGGTGGCGTGGCTGCGCGGCCTGGGCATGCCGCTTTCCCGAATCCGAACGGTGTGCGACCTGCCCGCGGCCGCGGCAGCCTCGGAGGTCGCCTCCTACTGGCGGCAGGTAGAGGCCGACACGGCCGCCCGCAAGGAACTGGCCGCCTTCCTGATCGATCAACTGTCCCGAAAGGAAACCGACATGACGGAGCAAACCCGAAACGTCGGGCTGCGGTCGGCAGCGCGGCTGGAGTGCGGACCGGTGCGGCCGACGAACCAGGACTCGGCCTACGCGGGCAAGCACCTGTTCGCCGTCGCCGATGGCTTCGGTGCCGACGCCGGCGACGACTCGGCCGCGACCGCGGTCGTGCGCGCGCTGGAGCCGCTGGATGCGCCGGTACCAGCCGGTCGCCTACCGCAGGCGGTCGGCGCGGTCACCGGCACCGCACGCGGCGCGGTGGAGGAATTCGTCGCGGCCGAACCCGCGCACGCCGACACGGGCACCACGCTCACCGCTCTGCTGTGGTCCGGGGCGCAGGTGGCGATCGTGCACATCGGCGACTGTCGTGCCTATCTGCTGCGCGGTGGCGAACTGACCCGCATCACCCACGATCACACCCTCGTGCAGTCCCTTGTCGACGAGGGCAGGCTCACGCCGGAGGAGGCCGAAACCCACCCGCGGCGGGCCACCCTGACTCGAGCCCTGCACCGCGAGCACGCCGAACCCGACCTGCAAATCCGGCAGGCCCGAGTTGGGGACCGGTACCTGCTGTGTTCCGATGGTGTCCATGGCGTGCTCGCCGAGACCGCCCTCGCCGCGACGCTGGCCGACAGCGGGTCCGCCGAGCAGGTCGCCGACGCCCTGCTCGCACACGTGGCCGACAACGGCACCCCGGACAACGCGGCCTGCGTGGTGGTGGACGTGCTGCCCGCCTGATCGTGTGCCGGTTCGGGTGAAGGCCTTCAGTGATCAGCAGCGGCGCATCTCGCCACCGATGGTCACAGCCGGAACGTGCTTCTCCGCGGCGGAGCTCCGTTTCGGCCGAGGTCCTGAGCGGACCTACAGCCAGCCGCGGTGCAGCGCCGGGGACAGTTCGTGGGCCGCCGAGGAGGCCAGTGTGGTGGCGTCGTGCAGGTAGCCCTCGGTGGTGGTCAGCGCGGCATGGCCGAGGTCCTTCTGCACCTGGCGCGGTTCGGCGCCACGGGAGATGGCGTGGGTGGCGTAGGAATGCCGGGCCGAGTGCGGGTGGATGGTGTCGCGCAGCGGGGCGAGATGGGTGGCGATGAAGGCGCCCTGTTCGGTGGTCAGCAGCTCACGGAGCCAGCGGGCGCGGGGCGGTGCCGCGTCCGGTGGCGGCGCGAACGTGGCACACAGCCGTCGCAACACGGCGCGGACGTGGGAAACATGCACCCGGGCGCCGGTGCGGGTGACGAACAGCGGCTCGGGTGCCGAGCGGCCGATCGAAGCGGGGCGGGCCGGGACGGTGGCGGGTTTGCGCTCGGCAAGGTAGGCCTCGACCGCGTCGGCCACCGGCGGGGCCAGTGCGACCAGGCGGTCCTTGGCGCCCTTGCCGTGTACTCGCAGGGACGCCGGGCCGCCGGGGGTGGGTCGGTGGTAGTCGTCGATGTTGACGCCGACCAGCTCTTCGGCGCGCACCCCGGTGCCGAGCAGCACCTCGACCATCGCGCGGTCGCGGTGCCCGTGGCGGTGCCGCTCCGCCAGCAGGTAGGCGGCCATGAGCAGGGCGCGGCAGGCCTCGAACGACCACATCTTGGTGGTGGCCGGGGTGGTCTTGCCTCGGTTGAGGTGCTGGGTGGAGCGGTCGACCAGCGCGGCCGGATTGGTATGGGCGAGTCCTTCGCGCAGCAGGTACTTGCGGTAGAAGGCGGACACGGCCGACAGCATCCTGGCGCGGGTGGCGTCGCTGTAGCCTGCCTCGGCGAGCTCGGCCAGCCAGCGTTCGACGTGCTCCACCCGAACATCGGCGAAGGAGGCGAACCCGTTGCGCAGGCACCAGGGCAGCCACTCCAGCCCGGTGGGTTGGGCCTTGCGGGCGCGGCCGCGCCTGCGGGCCGGATCGGGCGCGCGGTAGCCGGGCACCCAGTCCAGCGGAATGCCGAGGTCGGTGGCGTAGGCCAGCCGGGTGTTCAGTGACGCGTAGATGCGCAGGAACTCCGCGAACCGCTCCCGGGTGGTCTTGTCCACCTGCCCCAGCGGGGCAAGGGCCTTGGTCATGCGTGCCCTTCCGTGGCTGATCAGCGGTCGGTGTCGGTGATCGAACATAGCGCGCGGCGCAGCGTTGGCGCTGGGTGGGCGCGCCCGTCGTCATCGGGCGCCACGGTGCCAGGGTGAGTACACCCGCAGCAGCCGGGGCGGTGAGGCGAAACCGTGCCGCTCGTAGGCCGGATCGCCCGTGTGGCGACCGAGAAGTCACCGTCACTGGAGGTCGGCGCAGCCACAACCGGCCTGGGCCTGTTGGCGTACCGTCTGCTGCATGACGCTCGACGAGCCGCACATCGTGGCAGGCGGGTGGTGACCGAGCCAACCTCGCGGCTGGCGGAACGCACCCGCCGCGAGGTCGCACAGGCGTGGCAGGGCGAGCAGGAGTCGGCAGTCGACGAGTTGATCGACGAGCGCCGCGTCGAGGCGCAGCGGGAGGCACAGCAGTGACCGCGCCCGTGCCGTGAGGTACCCCGAGGTTGCTCGACCCGTTCAGTCGTCTGAACGCGCTTCGAGCGCTCCCGCCAGGGCCGAAGCGATGCGGGCGACAGCCCGATCGTCGTCCTGTGCCAGTTCCCGCAGCGCGCTGCGTGCCCTGGCTCCCGGCAGCTCGACGAGAGCCTGGGTCAGGCGGATCCGCACCGCGGAGTCCGCGTGCGCGGCGAGTTGGTCGACAAGCGAGCCCGTGATCCAGTCCTGGCATCCGGACTCCAGCGACAGCCTTCCCAGGACTTCGGCCGCCTCGACGTCGTTCCTGCCCGCAAGGACCAGGTCGACGAGCGTCGGCACGGCAGCGGTCTCGCCACGCCTGCCCAATGCCAGCGCGGCACGCGCGCGCACTGTCGTGTCCGAGTCCCCGAGCGCGTCCGTGAGCACGGCGGTCGACTCGTCACCGGGCAACTGCGCGATGGCGAGGACCGCGCGGCGCCGGATGTCGACGTTCTCCGAATACACCCCGGAGGCAACGCTCGCCACGCCGGCTCCGCCCGCTCGCGCGAGGGCCCACCGCAGGGCGCCTGCGACATTCGGATCGGATTCACCGAGGACCGCTTTGGCCAGCAGTTCTGCCGGGACCGGCCGGTCCTCGGCCGGGGCCAGCACGGCCTGCTGCCGGTGTGCCGCGCTGGGCGAGTTGAGTCCGTGCAGCAGTTCGACGGTGCGCAGGACGCCCTGCCAGCCTGCGGGCGCCGAGGTTTCGATGGCGCGGAGCCGTTCGAGCAGTTCTTGCTCCCGCTTCAGCCTGTCCTCGGTCCGTTCGATGAGGTCGCTGATCAGTGTGGCCGGAGCGAAGGAAGGATCCTCCAAGGCCCGGCCGACCTGTCGCAGCGACAACCCCAGGGACCGCAGACCTTCCACGTGGAGGATCCGGCGAATGTCCGCCTCGCGGTACTCGCGGTAGCCACCCACGGTGCGGCCCGTTGGCCGCACCAGCCCGAGTGAGTCGTAGTGCCTGAGCATCCGGGCACTCACCCCGCAGCGGCGTGCCACCTCGCCGATCAGCACGCGGTGCCCCCGACCCGCTGTGAACCGAGCGCCACGACCCGGTTCGCCTCGTCGACGGCCAGGTCGAAACCGGCATCCGGGTCGTGCAGCAGCCGCTGTGTGGCACGGGCATGCGCTCGCACCGCCGGGTCGGCGCTGTCCAGTCCTGTCCGCAGGGCGGGCTCGATCACATCTTCGAGTGCCACGAGTGCTCGGCTGAGACTCAGTCGCACCTCCCGGTCACCGCGACCCAGTTGCGCGGCCAGTTCCGTGGCCAGCCCCTCCCGTTCCGCTGCGGGCACGAGGACGACGGCGGCACGCCATGCGCTTCGCGCGACCTCGTCGTCGGGGTCGTGCAGCAACGACCGCGTGATCGCGGGCCACGCCTTGCTGTCCCCGATCTTGGACAGCGTGTGCAGCGCCTGGCTTCGGGCCTGCGCACGCTGCGAACGCAGCTCGGTGAGGAGTCTGGGCACCGTGCGCTCGGCAGGCAGCCGGGTCAGCGCCCAGGTGAGCATGTCGCGCACGAAGAAGTCCGGCTCGACCGCGCAGCGTGCCACGAGCGCGTCGACGAAAGCGGGGTCGGCCTGCGTTCCGGCCGTCAGCGCCGCCTCGAGCCGCGTCGAGCAGTCGCGTGCCCGGTGAGTCCCGGTGTGTCGAGTCGATGGGGACCACCTCCTGCGCCCAGTCAAGACCTTGTCACTGTGTCA
Organism: Saccharomonospora marina XMU15; assembly: GCF_000244955.1. Classification (GTDB taxonomy): domain Bacteria; phylum Actinomycetota; class Actinomycetes; order Mycobacteriales; family Pseudonocardiaceae; genus Saccharomonospora_A; species Saccharomonospora_A marina. The sequence goes on from NZ_CM001439.1 coordinate 2,997,349, forward strand.
ATGTCAAGCGTGGCGCGGGCGCTGCTGGACGGCCGAGAAAGCAAAGAAACTCGGAAAGCGGTGTCGGATCGGGGCGGTGGTGTTCGTAGCAGGGGTGAGGCCGCCAGCAACGGGCGGCGCCAAGGCGAAGGAACCGCGACCATGCAGCTGATAACCATGGCTGAGGTCACCATTGACGGAGTGATGCACAGAAACGGCACCGCGCCGGATGGGCCCGGGGCAAGGGCGGCCACGAGACCGCGACGTTCATCCGTTTCCGACCGCGCAACCACGCTGTCTTGACACCACAGGAGAGGAATCTCAAATGCAGTACCTGGTTTCCGTGATAGATGACAAGAGCAATCCAGGCAGCACGGACAGGCAGCCTGCCATCAGCGCGTTCAACGAACGACTGATCGCCGAGGGCTACTGGGTTTTCGCGGGAGGTCTCGCGGACACCGACGCGGCTACGGTCGTCGACAACCGGGGCGAGCAGGCAGTGCTCAGCGACGGGCCTTTCGTGGAGTCGAAGGAGTACCTCGCAGGCGTCTGGGTGTGGGAGGCCCCCGATCTGGACGTGGCGCTCAAGCTCGCCACCGAGGCGTCGAAGGTCTGCGATCGCAAGATCGAGGTGCGGCCGTTCCTGTGAGCGACGTCGAGGAAGCGATCACCCGGGCCCACCACGAGGAATGGGCCCGGGTGGTGGCCGCCCTGACCAGGCGGTTCGGTGACCTCGACATCGCAGAGGAGGCGGCGGCCGAGGCGGTCGCGATCGCCGTCGAGCGGTGGCGGATCGACGGCGTGCCACCCAACCCCGGTGCCTGGCTGACCACCACCGCCAACCGCAAGGCCATCGACCGGATCCGACGCGAGAACAAGCGCGACGACAAGCACAAGGAAGCGCAGCTGGTGTACGACGACTCGGTCGAGCCTCTCGGCGCCAGCGACGGTGCGATCGAGGACGACCGGCTGCGGCTGATCTTCACCTGCTGTCACCCGGCGCTGGCGATGCAGACCCGCGTGGCGCTGACGCTGCGCATGGTGGGCGGTCTGACCGTGCCCGAGATCGCCCGCGCCTTCCTCGTGCAAGAGACCACCATGGAACGGCGGATCACCCGCGCGAAGGCCAAGATCAAGGCCGCTCGCATCCCTTATCGGGTGCCGACCGCCGACGATCTGCCAGCTCGTGTCTCCGGCGTACTCGCCGTGCTGTTCCTCGTCTTCAACGAGGGCTACCTGGCCAGCGGCCCCGGCACCGACCCCGTACGGCACGACCTGACCGCCGAGGCGATCCGGCTCACCCGCCTTGTCCGAGCCCTGCTGCCCGACGACGGTGAGGTGGCCGGGCTGTTGGCGCTGATGCTGCTCACCGAGGCCCGCCGCACTGCCCGGATCTCGGCCAGCGGCGAACTGGTCCCCCTCGACGAGCAGGACCGCGGAGCCTGGGACAAGGCGCTGATCGCCGAGGGTCACCGGCTGGTGCGCGAGCGCCTCGCCGCTGCCGCCGCCGGGGCGGCTCCGGGTCGCTACCAGATCCTCGCCGCGATCAACGCCGTGCACACCTGCGCACGCGACATCCGCGACACCGACTGGTCGCAGATCCTCGCCCTCTACGACCAGCTCGTCCGCCTCGACCCCTCCCCGATCATCGCGCTCAACCGGGCCATCGCCGTGGCCGAGCTCGACGGCCCGGAGGTGGCGCTGGCGGCCGTCGACCAGCTCGAACACGGGTTGGCCGGATATCACGCCTACCACGCGACTCGGGCCGACCTGCTGCGCAGGCTCGGCCGCGGCCAGGAGTCACGCGCGGCCTACGACAAAGCCATCGACCTGGCGGGCAACACCGCCGAGACCACCTACCTGACCCGCCGCCGCGACCAGCTGCGGTAGCGCCCGCGGATCGCGACCACCGGATGGCTGCTCATCGGGTCGGTCAGCCGAGCGGAGAACACTGGTCCGATGCAATCGCTACGCGGCTTCGGTGACGTCGCGGCGGACCCGGTTCAGGCGCGCGGCCGGTTGGGGTCGGGATTGGTGACGCGTCCGTCATTGTCCAGGGTGAAGTCCAAAGTGAACCGGACGCTGCCTCGCCATCGCGGCAGTTCGCGTTGCAGCCCCCGCAGGGTCTCGATCGTCGGTGTGTCACTGATGCCGGACGTGAACCGCCAATCCAGCCCTGACCCAACGACATCGCTGACGAACACCATCTCGACAGCCGGCATCACCGGCTGCCACTCCTGAGCTGTCAACGAACCGGTGCGCTCGATCTCCTGTCGGAGTGCCCGAGTCTCGCGTGACAACCGCGCGGCGTCTGAGAAGCCCATGGCGACCGCGAGGGCGTCGGTCGGGCGCGCTGGTCCGCCCCAGTCGAGTAGCCCGGCGCGCAGGAGCGCTCGCTTGCCCTCGTCAACATCAACGGGACTGGGGCCACTGGCGGTCACGCGCACGTGATCCCACGCCACCTTGCGAGCGCAACGGTGCCAGCTTCGGTGAAGACGGGCGTCGGCCGGCTGTACCTGGCCGACAGGCTTGTCACAGTCGGCTGGTTGGGATAGCCGCCCGTTGAGCGCGCTGTGGCGGCGTCGAGTGCTAGCTGAGAAACGGTGAACCCTCTGCGCGCGTCCGGTGCCGGCTTCCCGAGCCAGGAAGGACAACCCGGTCTGCCTCGCACCGGCGGACCTGGAAGTCATATCCATAATTCCTGTTATCCATAGCAACTCAGGATTCGCTGACCATCTCGGCAGGTATCAGTATTCAAACTGAAAGACCATGCTATGGTTTCTGAACTGAAACTAGGCAACGGCGGAGGCGCTGGTCAGCGCGTGAAAAGGGGTTGGGATTCGGTGACAGGTCAGCACACGGACTCCTCGGAAGCGACCGCCGAAGACACCCGGCGCATCCCGCCGGCCCGTCGCGGCAGCAGGGACGAGCGAAGGGAGGCAACCGTGCGCGCCCTGGCGGCCGGAGAGCAGGCGTACTGCGCCTACTGCGGCTCACCGTTGCCCCCACTGCCGCCGAAGGGAGGCAGGCCGACCGCCTACTGCCCCGCCGACGCCGACCGCTACGGCACCTGGGGCGCCAAGACCATCACCTGCGCGATGCTGGACGAGCACCGCGAGATCTGGGTCACCGTCTACGGCGCCGACCAGCCCATGACCGAGTTGGATGTGCACGCACTGGACGAACGCCTCACCGCCGCGCGGACCGTGCTGGACCCGGTGCGCGCGGAGCTCACCGCCCTGCACAACCACGTCACCGGTGAGCTGGCGGCGGCGCTGTCGGCCCGCCGGGTCGCCGAGGAGCAACGCGACGGCGCTGTCGCGGCGGCCGAAGCCGCTCGCGCCGAGCGCGACCACGCGGCCGCCGAAGCCGAGCGGGCTCGGGAGCAGGCCGCCGATGCGCGGGAGCGGCAGTCCGCCGCCGAGAAGCAGGCAGGCGAGGCGCTGGCGGAGCGCGACCAGGCGCTGGCAGCTCGCGACGCGGCCAACCGCGAGGCGGAAGCGGCCCACGCCGACCGCCAGCGTGCGCTCGATCAAGCGGCCGCCGCGCAGCAGCGCATCGCCGAACTACAGGACACCCTCGCAGGCGAGCGTGCCGCCGCCCTGGAACGGCTGGACCAGCTGCGCCGCGACGAGGAGCAGGCTCGGGTCGAGCTGCGCACAACCCTCACCGAGCAGTGGGAGCAACGCCTGGCGACCCAGGCCGAACAGTTCACCCGCAGGCAACACGAGATCCAGACCGTGGCCGACCAGCGCATCACCGACCTCACCGAACAACTCACCCGGTCCACCGAGCACTACGCGGCCAGCCTTGCCCCGCTGCACGACCAGCTGGCCACCCTGCGGCGCGAGGTCGCCGAGCGATCCAGCGCGGCGGCCAACGCCGCTGACCAACTCGCCCAACTCCGGCACGACCTGGGCCGGCTCATCGACACCGCAACCGCCGAAGGCACCGACCCCACCACCCATCCCGCCACCGACGATGGTGCACTGCGGCAGCGCCTGCGGGCACTGCTCGACGCCGGCGCGGAGCGGAGCGACACACCGTAGCGCCCGCTCGGCATCGCACGGCCTCCCGCCGGACGTGCCATCACAGTTGCCGCACGCCCTCACCGACGAGCACCACACCGAAGACCAGGAACAGCACCGACATGACGACGGAGTTGTGCTGCCGCAACCAGTCCTTCCAGGTGTCCAGCCTGGGCCGGGCACGCTCGCCCATCGTGACGACCATGGCCAGCGGTGTGGCCACCCCCAGCACCGCGATCACCGTGAAGACGGTGCCACTGGCCACGCTCTGGCCCACGGTCAGGTCCGCGCCTGCGATCGAGACGGCGGCACTGAACGCCATCGCGAGATTCTTCGGATTGGCCGCACCCAGCACCAGACCCGTGACGAGGGACTTGCCGGGGTGGAACGACGTGATGCCGCCCATCCACGACGGCATGCGTGCTTCCTCCTGCGGACCGGGCCTCGCCCGGAAGCGCCGGACCGCCCCGCCCAGCAACAGCACACCGAGGACGATCCGCAACCACGCCACACCGGCGGACCCGGCGGTGCCCGCCGACAGGTCCTGTGTGGCCGCGACCGCGGTCAGCGCGGCGAGCACGCCGCCGACTCCCACCACGGTTCCCAGCAGGTAGGCGGCGCCGTTGAACACCGGGCTCTCGGTGAACAGCAGCAGGATCCCGGCGATCACCAGCACCGGCGAGATCGTGACGGCGACGGCGAGCGGCAGAAGCTGGCCAATTGCCTCGTTCACACCCGCCGAGTCTAGGAACCTGTCGCGGTCACCAGTGTCCGAGGACGACGGTGACACCCGTCCGTGGAGGGTGCTGGCAGGCTTCACGCCGTGCTCAACATTCGGATGAACGAGTTGGCGGTCAGAGCTCTCGGGCAGGCGGGAGCGCAGGCAGCTGTGCCGGTGTCGGAGTTGGCACCCAAGTTGCGGGAGTTGGCGGCCGAAGGCGTCATTCGGCACGGTGCGGCCCTGGCCTTGGCCCGGCACGCCGGGAAGGCCCCGGAGCCCCGCTCGGGCGGGCGGGACCTGACCGGCTGGGAGTGCGCTACGAGCAGCGTCCACCTGGAGGACATGCTGGAGGGCATCGTGCCGATCCGTTCGGGATCGGCGGGAGACGGGGAGCCGGTGATCGCTGAGTCCGATCAGGTATTGCTGTTGCGTCACGGGCTCGGCTTCGCCCTGGAAATCGTCCGGCTTGTCCGCGCACTACCTGAACCCGTCGCGATACGCTGCATTGTCGGCGCGAACAGTACGAACGCGACGTTCAGGTTCCACAGCGCTCGGGAGGGCGAGTCGTGGCTCAACCCGGATGTGGACACCTACCTGCTCGACAAGTTGATCGTGGTCGACAGCGGGCCCGCCAGCCTTGGCGGGACGCCGTGGTGACGCGTTCCGCCGCGCCTCCCCTCGAATGTCGAGAACCCACTTGAGGAAGTATCCGGGTCAGGCGCTGGTCCGGTCCGTCCCGGCCGCCTCGGGTCCCGGCCGGTCCCCGCTACCCGCCGTCCCGAGACGATGTCGCGCCGGCCCGGCATCGAGCCGTCGCTTCTCCGGTCCGGTACACCACGTCGGAATCCCGGAACCCGGCGAGGCCGGGCAGGACCATCATCTCGATCGCCGGCCACTGCCAGGGGTGCCACACAATCCCGGCCCGGGCCGGTCTGTGACACACTCAGGTCCGCGGTTCCGTGACCGGTTGCCTGAGGATGGTTCGGAGTCGTTCGGGCGCGGTCCTGCGGAAGTCACTGAGATAGATCTCGTGGTGCTTGCCGACCATGCGTAACCCGTGTCGGGGAATGAAGTCGTGGTGCATCCGCGCCAGCACCTCGGCCTCGGAATCGAAGGAGCCGACGTGCAACGTCTGCACGCAGGTCCCTTCGGACAGTGTCTCCAGGCGGACCTCGTGCAGGCGCCGCGGGCGGTTCTTGGCCGTGACCTGTTCGGTGGCCGCGACGAACATCTCCTCGTCGGTCCAGTCAGGCACCATGATCATGAGTGTCCAGTTCCACCTGGATTTGTCGCGGGATGCGGTGAACGTGTCCATGTCCTCGGCCCACCACAGCCCTTCCAGCGGCATGACGACGTAGTCGCGCCCGAGAGTCTGTTTGCTGGCGAACTTGAGCTTGTAGGCCAGCGGGTAGAGCGCCTCGATCGCCTGACCGAAGGCCGAGGACGTGTTCGGATCGCCATGGCCGTCGATCATGAGGTATCGCAGGTCGGGGACGTCGACGATCTCGTAGCGGCCGTTGCGGGCCTGGTAGGCGTCGATCTCTCTCTTGAAGTCGATCTTGTGCGTCATCGCCGAACCTCGGCTCGCTGCGCGAGCCATTCCCTTTCCGCCTCCAGCAGGCTCAGTGAGTAGGAGAAGACTTCTCGCGCCGGTAGCGGGAGGGGTGCCTGTGCCGCCTGAGCTTGCCTCACCGCGGTGATGCGCTGCTCGACCTGCGCGAGCCGATCGCGAAGCGCCCGCGTGTACTGGCGCTGCGGCAGCAGCCAGAGATTCGACACGCCGACCAGCATCGGGTGCGCGACACGGTGCGGCCCTCGGATGTAGGTGAGCGTGTTCTGCGTAGCCACTTGCCGCCCCAGGTCCGTGGCCTGGAAGACGCGTCTGGACTTCGGTGCGGCCCGGGAGTCGGTGGTATGGACCAAATCGCGCTTCTCGAGCTTGGCGAGCAGGTAGTAGATGGAGGAGAACCCGATGTCGGTCCATTGCCGGATGCCACGGCGCTCGATGACCTGCTCGATGTCGTAGCCGTGCCGGGGGCGTTCGATGATCAGTCCGAGTACCACCAGTTCGGACGGCGTGAGCTCCACCGCGCTATTCTAGCACTGGAATAACGCTAAGGTTGCTGCCGCAACGGGTGCCTGATGGGCGCCCCCAGTCGACGCGCGGATCCGCCTCGATGGCCGCGTCGGCGGAGCCGAGCGCGGCGACCCAGGAACGCAGCCGGTGCGGGTGGTTGCGCACGCCCGCACCGGTGGCCCTTTCGGCAGGAGTGTCGGAATCCGGCTGAAGACCACGGCTCGGGCTGGGAACCCGACGACGCCCTCGCTCGAAGAGGGCGAGCGTGCGCCGGACCGATTCTGGCGACGCCGCAGGCTCGAACTGGCTACTGTCGGTCATCGTGACCGAACCACAGTTTCTTCGCGATACGCGCGCCTCCTACGACATCCTGGCCGAAGACTACGCCGAGTGGGCTCGTCCGGAACTGGCGGTCAAGCCGCTGGACCGTGCGATGCTCGGCGGTTTCGCCGAACTCGTGCACGCCGCCGGTTCCGGGCCGGTCGCCGACATCGGTTGCGGGCCCGGACGCATCACGGTGCACCTTGCCGAGCTGGGGTTGTCCGCGTTCGGGATCGACCTCTCGCCCGCGATGGTCGCGGTCGCTCGCAGAAGCTATCCCCGACTGTGGTTCGGTGTGGGGTCGATGACGGCCCTCGGGTTGGCGGACGGGAAGCTCGGCGGGGTGGTCGCCTGGTATTCGATCATCCACGTGCCCAGGCGGTTGTTGCCGGATGTCATGGCCGAGCTCAACCGGGTGCTGGCGCCCGGCGGGTACCTGCAGCTGGCTTTCCAGGTCGGCGACGGGCTGCTGCACCTCGACGATGCGCTCCAGCACCGGATCTCGCTGGACTTCTACCGCCTGCGCATGGACGACGCGTCCGCGTTGCTGACACAGGCCGGGTTCGATGTGCGCGCCACGATGCTGCGCGAGCCCGACGACAACCCGGCGTTTCCGGAGCGGACACCGCAGGGTTTCGTGTTGGCACGCAAGCACGGCAGCCGCGGGTGAGAGCACCTCACCCGGCCTGAGGTCGCGCGACCAGCCGTAGCAAAACATACGTATACGCAAGATTGCGTGTACGCACTTTTTGTCGCTACGGTGGTGCCCTCACCGACAGAAGGGACCCCAACCGTGCACACCAAGGGCATCACCTACGACACCGGCTTCGTCCGCAACGGCGTACCCTCCCGCGAGCGGTTCGATCCCGAGGTGGTCGAGCGAGAACTGGCCGTAATCCGTGACGATCTGCACTGCACCGCCGTCCGCATCACCGGGGGCGATCCGCGGCGGCTGGAGCTGGCCGCCGCTCGTGCCGCCGAACTCGGTCTCGAGGTCTGGTTCTCGCCCTACCCGCTGGAACTGACCGCCGAGGAGATGCTGTCGCTGCTCGCCGACTGTGCCGAGGCGGCCGAGCGAGTCCGACAGCGGGGAGCCGAGGTCGTGTTCGTCACCGGCGCCGAGTTGAGCCTCATGAACAGGGGATTCCTGCCCGGCGACACGCAGCAGGACCGACTCCAGGGACTGCTCGGCCAACGCGATCGGCTACCCGAACTGGCAGGCGAGCTGTCCGAACGGGTCAACGATTTCCTCGGCCACGCCGTGAAAGTCGTCCGGGAACGATTCGGGGGCAGGCTCACCTACGCCGCCGTTCAGCTTGAACGCATCGACTGGACGCCCTTCGACATCATCGGCGTCGACCTGTACCGGTCTGCCGAGGTCGCCGACCAGTTCGGCGCGGGCGTGCGCACGCTGGTCGCGCAGGGCAACGCCCAGGACAAGCCGGTGGTGATCACCGAGTTCGGCACGACCGCCTACCGTGGGGCGGCAGACCGGGGTGCCCGTTGCATGGAGATCGCCGAGTTCGATCCCGACACCGGCATGCCGGTACGGCTGGACGGTCACTACATCCGCGACGAGGCAGGGCAGGCCGGCTACCTACGCGAACTGCTGGAGATTTTCGACGCCGAAGGCGTCGACGGGGCGTTCGTCTTCCTCTTCGCGCTCGACGGCTTCCCACACCGCCCCTGCGGCGACCCCCGCGACGACCTCGACCTGGCCAGCCCCGCCATCGTCAAGTACCTCGAACAGCACCAGGGCCACACCTACCCGGACCTGCCCTGGGAACCCAAGGCAGCCTTCCACGCCTTGGCCGACTACTACCGAGGCCAACCATGAGTTGCCGCTGAGCGGGCTCGCGGGCCGTCACGGTCGGCGGCCGATGAAACCGAGCAGCTTCGTCTGGACATCGGCATCCTCGGGCACCTCGACCCGGGGACCGTACTGCCCGCTGGTGCGGATCGCGGGCTCGTGCTCGCGCATGCCTGCCAGCAGCTCGGCGCACTTGACCGGATCGAGCTTCTCGTCCTGCCCGGTTGCCCGTGCCAGATCCCAGGTGTGCATGAAGACGTCGGCGGTGTAGAACCGGTCGATAGCCTGATCCAGCGGCAGCTCACCGACGTGGCGATTGGACAGCGTCCTGCTCGGTGTGGCCGGGTCGTCCAGCAACGCCTGGACACCGTCGCTGTGGACGGTCCACGCGCGTACCGGGTCGTCGTCGACCGAGGGACCGGCAGGCAGTCGCACTCCGGAACCCGACTCAAGGAAGGCCGGAAACCACTCGAGGAGGTGCCGGACGACATCGCGCGCCTTCCAGCCGTCCACCGGTGCCGGGTTGTCCCAGGCCGGGTGCGTGGTACCACGCACCCGGTCGGTGAAGACCGCGGCGACCCACCGGTGTTCCTCGGCGGGCGAAGACCGTGTCGTCATGCCAACTCGGTCACGAGTTCGTCGAGCTTCTCGAAGCCCTCGACCACGCCGACCTCCATGCCACTGGCGAGCAGGCCGTCGCGGGCCTGCATCGAATCCAGGACGGACAGCATCGTGACACGGGTACGGCCGCCGCCGAGATCCTCCAGCGTCGCGGTCTCCAGCGACACGCCGTCAGGCATGTCCTCGTAGGTGAAGGTCTGCACGACCCGTTCTACACCCCTGACTTCGTGGAACGAGCCGTAGAAGCAGTACTCCTGGCCGTCGAGGACGACGGCATAGCGGTAGTTGCCGCCGGTACGGCAGTCCCAGCGATCGACGCGGGTCGTGGTGGATCTGGGTCCGTTCCACTGTGCGAAGAGATCGGGCTCGGTGAACGCACGAAACACCCGCTCGCGGGGCGCGTCGAACTCCCGGACGATGCGGATGGTCGGCAGGTCCGGATCGGCAGCGATCTCGGTCTGGTGCTTGCTCGCGGTCATGCCACTTCCTCTCAAGCGCTTTTATTCAACCGAATGGTTAAATAGGACCCTATGACATCGGGAACAGGTCGTCAACCGGTAAGTTGAATACGGGCCGGGGTCCTCCGGGTTACGTTCGGCAGGCAGGCGCCGTGAGAAACACTCCCCGCGACCGAATACGCTGATCGGGCACGAATCCGCGAAACCCCGGGACCGGGAGGCCAGTCGATGCTCGACTCGTTGCTCGCGTTCGCCGGGTTGTGTGTGGTGCTGGCTGTCACGCCTGGCCCGGACAGCTTCATCGTGCTGCGCTTCGCGGTTCGCTCCGGCGTGGCAGCGAGCCTGAGCGCGGCGGCGGGTGCCGCGATCGGATCGTTGTTCTGGGCAGGCGCGGCAGGGCTCGGTCTCGCGGCGCTACTGGCCGGCTGGAGCATCGGCTACACCATCGTGCGGGTCCTCGGCGCGCTCTACCTGATCTACCTCGGTGTCCGGGCCTTGTGTGCTCGCCGCCCGGTGGAGGCCGACACCACGGGCATACCCGAGCACCTGTCATGGTGGCGGGCAGGCCGCACCGGCCTGCTGTCGGCGATGCTCAACCCCAAGATCGGGCTGTTCTTCCTGGCTGTGGCGCCCCAGTTCGTGCAGTCGCACGCGGACGTCGTCGCGACCACGCTGCTGCTGGGATGCATCGACGCGGCAGTGGCGTTCGGCTGGCTGGCGCTGGTCTCGATCGGCGCGTCCAGGATGATGCGCTGGCTGCGCCGCCCGAAGGTGGGCACGCACCTCGAACGCGCCAGCGGTGTCGCGCTGACCGGCCTGGGAGTGGCCACGCTCGCCACCCACTGACCGCGGGCGGCACGACAGTGACACCCGACCGTGGCCCCCGCTCGGGTCCTTGGACCCTACCGGCGCCCTCCGCCGCCCGCCTCTACTCGCGCCATGAGCACCGACTTCGCTCCTGACGACCACGTGGTCTCCCAGCAGCGACGGATCAGGGAGTCGTTGCCGTTCGGCGACGCCGACGACTTCGACGCCGCCGACCGCGGCTTCCTCGGCCGACTGGAGCCGGGCGAGGTACGCGACGACGACGGCCGCGTGGTGTGGGACGGCGACGCCTATGCCTTTCTCGACGGTGAGGCGCCCGACACGGTCAACCCGAGTCTGTGGCGGCAGTCCAAGCTCGTCGCCCGCCAGGGTCTGTACGAGGTGGTACCCGGGATCTACCAGGCGAGAGGACTTGATCTGTCCAATGTCACCTTCGTCGAAGGCTACCGTGGTGTGCTGGTGATCGACCCGCTGATCAGCGCCGAAACGGCGGCTGCGGCGCTGCGGCTCTACCGCCGGTACCGGGGGGAGCGCGACGTCACCGGCGTCGTCTACACCCACTCCCACGTGGACCACTTCGGCGGGGTGAAAGGTGTCACGACGCAGCAGCAGGTGGACGCCGGGGCCGTGCCCGTGCTCGCGCCCGAGGGGTTTCTCGAGGCAGCGGTGTCGGAGAACGTGTACGCCGGCGGCGCGATGTCGCGCCGAAGCGCATACATGATGGCGCCCTCACTGCCACGCGGCCCTCGGGGCCAGGTGGGCACGGGGCTGGGTCCGTCCAATTCGGTGGGTGCCATCACGCTGATCGCGCCCACCGTGGATATCCGGTACACCGGGCAGCAGGAAACGGTCGACGGGATACGCATCGTGTTCCAGCTGGCACCTGGAACCGAGGCGCCCGCGGAGATGCATCTGCACTTGCCCGAGTTCAACGCGCTGTGCATCGCGGAGAACGCCACGCACACCCTGCACAACCTACTGACCTTGCGCGGCGCGCAGGTACGGGACGCACGCGCCTGGGCGAGGTACCTGACCGAGGCCATCGACCTGTTCGGCGAGCACACCGACGTGGTGTTCGCCTCGCACCACTGGCCGACCTGGGGCAGGGACAAGGTCGTGGAGTACCTGTCGCTGCAGCGCGATCTGTACGCCTACCTGCACGACCAGACGCTTCGCCTCGTCAACAGCGGCTACACCGGCAGCGAGATCGCCGAGTCGCTGCGGCTGCCGCCCGCGCTGGAACGGGCATGGCACGCGCGCGGCTACTACGGCTCGGTGAGCCACAACGTCAAGGCGATCTACCAGCGCTACCTCGGTTGGTTCGACGGCAACCCGGCGCATCTGTGGCAGCACCCGCCGGTGGCGGCCGCCCGGCGGTATGTCCGGTTCATGGGCGGCGCCGACGAGGTCGTGGCGAAGGCGAGGTCGTCCTATCAGGACGGTGATTTCCGTTGGGTCGCCGAGGTGCTCAACCACGTGGTGTTCGCCGAGCCCGAACACGAAGCGGCACGCAGGCTGCTCGCCGAGACCTACGAGCAACTCGGATACGGCGCCGAGAACGGCACCTGGCGCAACTTCTACCTCACCGGTGCCCACGAGTTGCGGCACGGCTCGCTGGGAAGCGCCGCGGCACCCGCCGCGCCGGACCTGTTCACGCAACTGAGTCCGGCTCAGCTCTTCGACGCGCTGGCCGTGCGAGTCAACGGCCCGCGCGGCTGGGACGAGCAGCTCACCGTGGACATCGACTTCACCGACCTCGACGAGCGCCACCGACTCACCCTGCGCAACGGCGTGCTCAGCCATACCGCCGCCGCGAAACCGTCGCCTGCCGACGTGCTGCTGCGGCTGCCGCGATCGGCGCTGGCCGTGCTGGTGTCCGGCCACGCCGACGCCGCGGAACTCGCCGAGGGGGGCGTGTCGATCGAGGGCGATCCGGATGTGCTGCGGCGGCTGATGTCGGTACTGGACAAGCCGGACCCCGACTTCGCGATCGTGACCCCTTGAGCCAGGCCGTCAGCCGTCCAGGGCCTCGGCGATCGCGGCCAGCACCCGGCGCCAGTGGGTGCGTTGACGTTCCCGTTCCCGCGCGTCGGCCATGCGCTCCTGATGAAAGCGCAGCACGGTGCGCCCTCCCTCGGCCGGGGTGAGCGTGACCTGCACGGTGGTAGGGCCGGTGAGTCGAATGCGTTCACCGTGTCGGTAGCCGCGCACTTCTCCGGCCACACCGGCGTCGGTGCGGTAGGCGCTGCCGCGCCGGGGTGAGCTCAGCTGAACACCGGTACCCAGCCACAGCGCCAGCCCCCGGGGGCCGCTGACGAGGTCCCACACGGTCGTCGGTGGGTGTGGCAGGGTGCGGGACACGCCGATCTGCCAGCCCGCGTCCTTGGTGAGCCCGGTGGGCATGCTGGATCATCCTTTCTCGTCGCGACGCTCGCGCAGCGCGCGAACCTTGTGCTGGTTGCCGCAGTGCTCCATGGAGCACCAGCGACGACGCCCCGGTCGTGAGGTGTCGACGTAGACGAGGTGGCAGCGCTCGCCCGAGCAGACCCGGATGCGGTGGGCGTACTCGCCGGTCAGGAGGTCCACCGCGTCCCTGGCGACGGTGGCGAGCAGTTGCGTCCCGGTGGCCGTCGCCGTCCAGGTTCGCTGCCCGTCTGGCCCGATGGCCGGTGTCAGCGGGGGATGTCCGGCGGTGCGGTTGATGACGTCCAGATCGCCCCGTTGCGGTTCCACCCCGGACGCGCGGGCGGTGGCGGCCCGAAACAGCGCGTCGCGGAAGGTGCGCGCGGCCTCGACCTCGACCTGACGGATGTCGAGGTCGGGGGTTGGGCTGAGCCGGGACCGGGCCACCCACGCAGCGAGGTCGGCGGGTGTGTGCAGCACCTCGAACCGGCGAAACTCGCCCGGCCCCCCGGTGGTGGTCAACTCCAGGCACAACGCGCCGGGATCGAACCGGTACTTCGCGCCGGTGTGGGAGCGCAGGATCACGCCTCTGCTTGCCGACCCAGCCACGTAACCACTATAACTGGTTACGTGGCATTGCACTGGAAACTGGTCATCGACAGCCGAAACGCTCCTGCGCTCGCGGATTTCTGGGCCGCGGCGCTGGGCTACGACGTGGAGGACAACAGCGCGCTCATCGACCGGCTGGTCACGGCAGGCATGGTGGAGCCGGACCGGATCGGCGAACACCGAGGTCGCCGGATCTTTCGCGGCTTCGCCGCCGTCCGCCACCCCGATGACCCCTTCGACACCGAGACCGGCATCGGCAAGGGTCGGCGGCTGCTGTTCCAGGACGTTGCGGAAGAAAAGAGCGGCAAGAACCGGTTGCACATCGACGTGCACCATGCCGAGGACGAGGCGCTGGGTGACCTGGTCGCCAGGCTGGAAAGCCTGGGGGCCACGCGGGTGCGTGAGGTCGATCAGGGCCCGGCAGGGCACTGGTGGGTCATGCGCGACCCGGAAGGCAACGAGTTCTGCGCCGCGTGAGGCCCGCCTCGACCCGCTTCGGTGCTCATCGGTCACGCCGCCACAGCAGGCACCCGGCTTCCGCGCCGCGTGAGGCGACTTCAGGCCCGGTCGTGGCGCTGACGTAGCTCCCGCCGCAACAGTTTCCCGGTCGCGGTCTTGGGAAGATCATCCAGGATCTCCACCTGCCGTGGGTACTTGTAGGCGGCCAGCCGCTCCCGGCAGAAGGTGATGAGTTCCGAAGGCTCGGCACGGCGGCCCGGGCGCAGGCTGACGAATGCCTTCACCGTCTCACCGCGGTAGGGATCGGGCACACCCACCACTGCGGCCTCGCGGACGGCGCCGTGCTCGTACAGCACGTCCTCGACCTCGCGCGGCCACACCTTGTACCCGGCGGCGTTGATCTGGTCCTTCTTGCGGTCGACGAGGTAGAACCAGCCCTGCGTGTCCATGTAGCCGACGTCGCCGGTGTGCAGCGCGCCGCCGGGCAGGGCCGCCTCGGTCTCCCCCGGCTTGTTCCAGTAGCCGGGCACCACCTGCGGTCCGGTGGTGACGATCTCCCCGATCTCACCGGGCGGCAGCTCACGGCCGTCGTCACCGACGACACGCGCCACGGTGTTGTAGATCGGCAACCCGACCGAAAGGGCACCGGACGCGGGATCGACCGGTGCCCGCACCCCGGGCGGCACGGCGTGCGAGGGCGAGGTGGTCTCGGTGAGGCCGTAGATGTTGTGGATGTACTGGCCGAAGTGGTCACCGAACGCGGTGACCGTGCTCGGCGGAATCGGCGCGCCGCCGGACCAGATCTTGCGTAGCGAGGCCAGCGCGGCGGGGTCGGCGTTCGGGGCGTTGAGCAGGGCGATGAAGACGGTGATGGAGCCGACCGTGAACGTCGGGCGCTGCTGCTGGATGACGTCCAGCGCCAGTGACGGTTCGAAGCGGTGCAGCAGCACCAGCGGAGCACCCAGCAGCAGGGCCGTGGCGACGTGGCCGACCATTCCGGTGATGTGGAACAGCGGAGCCACCCCCAGCACCACGTCGCTGCTGTCGAGCCGGCACCACCGGCGGTAACTCTCGGCGTTGAACACTAGGTTGCGGTGGGTGTTCATCGCGCCCTTCGCAGGGCCGGTCGTGCCCGAGGTGTAGGTGAGCAGGGCGATGTCGTCCGGCGACACCGGCACCTCGGGCGGGCGATCACCCCGGTGCCGCTCGAGCAGGCGCGACAGGTCGGTGGTGCCTTCCAGCTCCGCGGGCCAGGGTGGCTCGCCCGCCCCGAACGCCCTGGGATCGTCGCGCGACTGATACTCCCGCTCCGAGGTGGTCAACACCACCCGCACTCGCGTCTCGGACAGCACGGCAGCCACCTCGGGATACAGGCCGCGCAGGCACACCAACGCCACGGCGCCGCAGTCGGCCAGCAGTGGCAGCAGTTCCCTGGCCTTACTCATCGGGTTGACCGGCACCGCGATCCCACCCGCCTTCCAGGTGCCCAGCAGCGCGATGACGAACTGCGGCACGTTCTGCAGGTAAAGCGCGACGCGGTCGCCACGACGAAGGCCACCCTGGAGCAGGCCCACGGCGAAGGCGTCGCTGAGTTCGTCCAGGCGGGCATAGCTGAGCCTGCCGTCGAAGTAGCGGATCGCGTCGCCGTCGGGCGCCCGGCGTGCGGCAGCGTCGAACATCGCCAGTGCGTCGGGATGCTCGGGCTCGATCCGAGCCGGGTTGCCCTCGCCGTAGAGCGCCAGCCACGGCTTGCTGTCGTACCAGGTCGGTGCCGCCATCGAGGTCCTCCTCGGGATCGGCAGCGAGACTACGTGCCTCGCACGTGACCGCCAACCGGTGAGCGGCGCCACTGCATACCCGCCCGGGTATAGGTTTACGATGAGCGTCGTGCGTAGCAAACCCTCCGCCTGGCTGGCCGCCCTGTTGGTGCTGGCTACCGCGGGCAGCCTGGCGGCCTGCGGACAGCGGTCACAGGCCGACTCCCCCACCGGCGAAGCCACCGTTGTCGTCACCGACGCCTGGGTGAAAGCCACCGCGGGCTCCGCCGAGCCCGCGAACATGACGGGCGCCTTCCTGCGCCTGCGCAACAACACCGGCAGCGAGGTCACCCTCACCTCGGCCACCACCGACGTGGCGGGCAAGGTGGAGATCCACGAGACCGTCCCCTCCGGCGGCAGCATGGTGATGCGCCGCAAGCAGGGCGGGCTGCCGGTGCCGCCGCACGGCACCGCGACCTTGAAGCCCGGTGCCGACCACATCATGCTGATGAAACTGAAACGGGAACTGGCCCCAGGCGACGAGGTGACGCTCACGCTGCGGCTGTCCGGCACCGGCCCGGTGACCGTCACCGCACCGGTCAAGGAGTTCACCGGAGCCGACGAGACCTACCACGAGCATGGCGCCTCCGGAGGAAACTGACCCGCGGCCGGCACGACTGAGCAGGCGCCGACTGCTCGGTTACACGGCGGTGGGGGTGGGCGGTGCCGTCGCGGGTGCGGGCTCCGCACTGGCCGCCACCCAGGACGCCCCACCGCCCGTGGATGCGGTGGGTACCCGCACCGTCGCCTTCCACGGCCCACACCAGGCCGGTGTCACCACCCCCGCGCAGGCCCGCGCCGTGTTCGCCGGGCTGGATCTGCGCGACGGCGTCGGTGCCGAGGCCATCGGCAGGTTGCTGCGGCTGTGGACCCAGGACGCCGCCGCATTGACGGCAGGCAGGCCCGCCACCGCCGACCCCGCGCCAACACTGGCCGAGCGACCGGCCGGGTTGACGGTGACGTTCGGGTTCGGCCCGGGACTGTTCGACGCGATCGGCAGACCCGACGCGGTGCCCGCCGGGTTCGTGCCTGCACCGACGTTTCCCATCGACCGGCTGCTGCCGCGCTGGAGCGACGGCGACCTGCTGGTGCAGGTGTGCGCAGACGACAGCATCGCCGCTGCCCACGCCGTGCGAGTGCTGCTGGTGGGAGCCAGACCGTTCGCGACCGTGCGCTGGCAACAGTCCGGGTTCCTGCCGCACGCCGGAGTCGCTCCCGGCACGACACCACGTAACCTCATGGGTCAACTCGACGGCACCGCCAACCCCACCGAGAACGACGGGCTGGACGATGTGGTGTGGTCACGCGAGGGCTGGCTCGCGGGCGGCACCACCATGATCCTGCGCCGCATCCGGATGGACCTCGACGAGTGGGATCGCGTACCGCCACCCGAGCAGGAACAAGCCATCGGCAGGCGACTTTCCGACGGCGCCCCGCTGACCGGTGGCAGGGAGCACGATCCCGCGGACTTCTCCCGGCGTGACCACCACGGCCTGGTGATTCCCGCCGACGCGCACATACGCAGAGCCAGACCGCACCACGGGCAGGACCGGATTCTGCGGCGCGGCTACAGCTACGACGACGGCGTGGACACCGACGGCAACCCCGATGCGGGCCTGCTGTTCGCCTCCTACCAGGCCAGTTTCCACCGGCAGTTCCTGCCCGTCCAGCGCCGCCTCGCCGCGCTTGACGCCCTCAACACCTGGACCACACCCGTCGGCTCAGCGGTGTTCGCGATCCCACCCGGCTGCGAACCCGGCGGCTGGATCGGTCAAACCCTGCTGGAATCGGCAGCCGATGGGCCGTGAGCGCCGGGGTCGGCCGCACACCGCTCACGAGCCCCGCGCCGACCGAGCGCGCTCCCGCAGCAGCGTGCGCTCACGCTCGTTTCCGGTCAACGCCGCGGCCTGCTCGAACTCGTCGCGGGCCTCAGCGTGCCTGCCGAGTTTGGCCAGCAGATCACCCCGCACGCTGGGCAGCAGGTGGTAGTCGCGCAGCACGGGTTCGTCGCGAAGCTCGTCGACCAGCTTCAGACCCGCGGCGGGGCCGTCGGCCATCGACACTGCCACCGCCCGGTTGAGTTCCACCACCGGAGAGGGGTTCACCGCCGCCAACTCCTCGTAGAGCGCGGCGATGCGGTGCCAGTCGGTGTCCTCGGGCCTGCGGGCCCGTGCGTGGCAGGCCGCGATGGCCGCCTGCAGTTGGTAGGGACCCGGCTCGTCGGTCAGCGATTCGGCCCGCTCCAGGGCCGCCAACCCACGCCGGATCAGCAACCGGTCCCAGCGCGCCCGATCCTGGTCCAGCAGCAGCACCGGCTCTCCGTTCGCGCCCACCCGCGCCCGGGAGCGGGAAGCCTGGATCTCCAGCAGCGCCACCAGGCCGTGCACCTCCGGCTCGGCACTCGCCAGCCCGGCGAGCACCCGCGCCATCCGTAGCGCCTCCGCGCACAGCTCAGGCCGCATCCAGTCGTCGCCCGCCGTGGCCGAGTAGCCCTCGTTGAAGATCAGGTAGATCACCTCGAGCACCGAGGCCAGGCGGGGTGCCAGTTGCTCGCCCCGAGGTATCTCGAACGGCACCTGCTTCTTGGCCAGCGTCTTCTTGGCGCGCACGATCCGCTGCGCGACCGTGGGCTCGGGGGTCAGGTACGCGCGCGCGATCTCGCCGGTGGAAAGCCCGCCGAGCAGCCGCAACGTGAGCGCCACCCTGGCCTCGGTCGACAGCACCGGGTGACATGCGGTGAACACCAGCCGCAGCAGGTCGTCCTCGATGCCGCCGTCGATGCGGTCGAGATCGGGTTCGGGCTGCTGCCAGGCGTCGTGTTCCAGTTCCCTGCCCAGCTCGGCCACCTTGCGCTCGAACCGCTCCTGCCTGCGGAACTCGTCGATCGCGCGGCGCTTGGCCACGGACATCAGCCAGGCGCCCGGATTGTCCGGGACGCCTGACTGCGGCCACTGCTGTAGCGCGGCGACCAATGCCTCCTGCGCCAACTCCTCCGCGGCGCCGATGTCGTGGGTCATCCGCGCCAGGCCCGCGACGAGCCTGGCCGACTCGATGCGCCACACCGCCTCGACGGTCCGCCGTGCTTCGATGGTGCTCACAACCGCCATCAGAGCAGTTCAGCCCCGATGGCGGCAAGCGGCTCGCTCAGCCGCCGTGCTGCTGGGCGATCTGCTCCCGCATCCGCTGCTCGGCCTGCCGAAGCTCCGGCGTGAAGTTGTCGCCGAAGTCCTCCTCCTCGGCGACCTTGCGGACCTCGATCTCACCGCCGGGACCGAACGGCACCCTGCGCGCCCACTCGATGGCCTCGTCCCTGGATTTCACGTCGAGAATCCAGTAGCCGGCGACCAGCTCCTTGGTCTCGGTGAACGGGCCGTCCACGACCGTGGTCTTGCGCCTGTCCGAGAACTTCACGCGCGCACCCGCGGAGCTGGGGCCGAGGCCGTTGCCGTCCAGCATGACACCGGCCTTGACCAGCTCCTCGTTGAACTTGCCCATCTCGGCCAGTTCCTGCTCGGTGGGTAGCACACCGGCCTCGGACTGCTCGCTGGCCTTGACGATCAGCATGTATCGCATGGTGGTGACTCCTTGTTCTCTGTCGTTGCCTGTCGTGGCGGTCGCTGTCCTCGCCGCCCTCACCGACGCGTCGAAGAAGCAGGCAGCGAATCGACAGCAATCGACACATCGGTTCGGATTTTTTTGCCGACTTCGTCGACCGGCCACGTGTGCCGCGACACAGCACCCACGTGGCTAGAGTGCGTCCATGATCCATCGGTTCGTCGCGTTGGGCGACTCGTTCACCGAAGGGGTCGGTGACAGCGACCCAACCGCACCCAACGGTGTACGCGGCTGGGCCGACCGGGCCGCCGAACAGCTCGCCCGCCACCAACCCGGCCTCAGCTACGCCAACCTCGCCATCCGCGGCAGGCTGGCGCGGCAGGTGCTGTCGGAGCAGCTGGCACCGGCACTGGCGATGCGACCCGACCTGGTGACCCTCTACGCGGGCGGTAACGACCTGCTGCGGCCGAGGATCGATATCGATGCGCTGGCCGACAGCTACGACGCCGCCGTCGCCGAACTGGCAGCCACCGGGGCGACCGTGCTGCTGTTCACCGGTGTCGACGGCGTGAACGACCCGCTGTTTCGGCGGCTGCGTGGCCGCACCGCCATCTACAACGAGCACGTCAGGTTGATCGCCGCACGACACGGCGCACTGCTGGTGGACATGTGGTCGATGCGCGCGTTGCGTGACAGGCGGTTGTGGTCACCCGACCGCATTCACCTCAACGCGCACGGGCACACGCTGATCGCGGCCGCCGTTCTCGACACGCTCGGCGTGGAGCACGACATCTCCCCGCGGCCACCGGCGCAGGCCGAAGCGCCGCGACGCGGGCAAGATCTGCGCTGGGCACGTGAACACGCCGTGCCCTGGCTGGGCCGCCGCCTGCGCGGCCGCTCGTCCGGTGACGGCTTGACACCGAAGCGACCACGGCTCGAGCCGCTCGCCGATGACACCACCCGGTGAACCGCGGCGCCGAGCCGGAACCGGCCCGCTCCCACCCTGGCCTCGCAGCGCGCCGCGACACGGTCAGGTGGTGCTGCGGCCGTTCGAGCCCTCCGACACCGCGCTGGCACACGCACTGGGAGCCGACCCCTACGTGCCGCTCATCGGCAGCCTGCCCGCACGACCCTCACCGCAGCAGGCAAGGCAATGGGTGCGGCGGCAACGGCAGAAGCACACCGACGGCGAAGGGTTTTCCTTCGCGATCGCCGACGCCGCGACCGACACGGCGATCGGCGCGATCGGGCTGTGGCTGCGTGACCTGCCGCAAGGCCGCGCCACAGCGGGCTACGCCGTGTCACCGGAGCATCGCGGCAGCGGTGTGGCCACGAGCGCACTCGTGGCGCTGACCGCGTTCGCATGGACAGTCCCGGCGTTGCACCGCGTCGAGTTGTACATCGAACCGTGGAACACCGCCTCGATCAGGGTCGCCACCGCCGCAGGCTACCGGCGGGAACGCCTGCTGCGCGCGCACCAGTGGATCGGCGGCACCCGCCGCGACATGCTGCTCTACGCCGCGATCCGACCGTGAAACCAGAAGTGGGGACGCACCCCGGTGGGTGCGCCCCCACTTCACCCGACCACGGTCACCGCGGTGGGCCGGAGAACGGCGGGCCCTGCGGTGGGTACTGCCCACCGCCGCCCTGCCTCGGGTTGGCCTGCCCGCCACTGACGTGACCACCCGGCGGCGGAGCCGGGTTACCCGACGGCGGCGTCGGCGGCGTCGGCGGCTCGCTCGGCTCCTCGGGCTCGGACCTGCGAACCAGCCCGGACAGCGCCGACGGCGACGGCACACCGGGAGCTTGACCGGCCAGCGGCCCGGGCACCTCCTGCCGCGCCACCGCCTCGGCCTCGCGCACCGCCTCGGCGACCTTGGGGTCGGTCGAGGTGTCGAACCAGCTGGAAACCTCCTCGTCCTCCAGCGGCGGCATCTCCACCTGCTCCTCGCGCGGCTCGTAGCGGAACACGCCGTCCTCGCCGGGTGCCCCCAAGGTGCGCGCGAATCCTTCCAGCGCCTTGCCGTAGTCGCTGGGCACCAGCCACACCTTGTTCGCGTCGCCCTGCGCCATCTGCGGCAACGTCTGGAGGTACTGGTAAGCCAGCACCTCCGGGGTGGGCTTGGAGGCCTTGATCGCAGCGAACACCTTCTCGATCGCCTTCGCCTGCCCCTGAGCCTGCAGGTAACGGGCCGCCCGCTCGCCCTGGGCACGCAGAATCCGGGACTGCCGCTCCGCCTCGGCCGCCAGAATCGCCGCCTGCTTGGAACCCTCCGCCGCCAGGATCTGGCTCTGCTTCTGCCCTTCCGCGGTCTTGATGGCCGACTCGCGCTGCCCCTCCGCGGTGAGGATCATGGCGCGCTTCTCCCGGTCGGCGCGCATCTGCTTCTCCATCGAATCCTGAATGGACGGTGGAGGGTCGATGGCCTTCAACTCGACACGCGCCACCCGGATGCCCCAGCGGCCCGTCGCCTCGTCCAGCACCCCGCGCAGTTGCTGGTTGATCTGGTCGCGAGAGGTGAGGGTGTCCTCCAGTGACATACCACCGACCAGGTTGCGCAGCGTCGTGGTGGTCAACTGCTCCACACCGACGATGTAGTTGGAGATCTCGTAGACCGCCGCACGGGAGTCGGTGACCTGGAAGTACACCACCGTGTCGATCGAGACGGTCAGGTTGTCCTGGGTAATCACCGGCTGCGGCGGGAACGACACCACCTGCTCACGCAGGTCCACTCTGGCACGCACCTTGTCGAGGAACGGCACCAGGAAATTCAGGCCGGGCGAAGCGACCGTTTTGAACCGGCCGAGGCGCTCGATCACCGCCGACTGGGCCTGCGGCACCACCATCAGCGCCTTCGCGACCGTCACGATCACGAAGAGCGCCAGGATGGCGACAACAATCCACCCTGCTGTCGTCACAACCTACTCCCCTCCACTGTTTCGGACCGGATGGGCCACACCGCGACCACTGTTGATCATGGCTCCGCCGACACGACAGCGGTCGCCCCGGAGATCTCCACCACGGTCACCTGCGTCCCCGGCTCGATCACGTGGCCCTCCGTGAGGCTGCGGGCCGACCACACGTCCCCCGCGAGCTTGACCTGCCCACCGTGCGAATCCACAGTAGACAACGTCACCGCCTGCGCGCCGACCAGCGCCTCGGTGTTGGTCTTCACGCTCGGGCCCGCCAGGAACCGGCGCTTCAGCGCCGGTCTGGCCAGCACGAGCAGGCCGATCGAGGCCACGCCGAACACAGCGACGTCGATGATCGGGTTGCCGGTGATCGTGGCGGACGCGGCACCGGCCAGCGCGCCGAGACCGAGCATCAGCAGCACCAGATCGCCCGACAGCACCTCGGCGACGATCAGGCCGACTCCGACGATGAGCCAGATGAGTGCCGGTGTCATGCACACATGCTCCCAGAAAGTGACCGGTTACACCGAGAGGATCACATGAAGTGATCTACGCGTGACCTTGTTCTGCCAGTCCGTCGCCACCGGCCGTGACGAAATCGATCAATCGTTCGACGGCACCGACAAGCGGGCTCTCCAGATCACGGAAATCCCGCACCCCGCCCAGCACACGCTGCCAGCCCTCGTACGGCTGCCCCCAACCGAGCGCCGCGCAGACCCCCTGCTTCCACGGCACTCCCTTCGGCACCTCCGGCCAGGCGGCGATACCGACCGCCGCAGGCTTCACCGCCTGCCAGACATCGACATAAGGGTGACCGGTGACCAACACATCGTCGGCGCCGTCGGTGACGGCATCGACGAGCCGGGACTCCTTGCTGCCGGGCACCAGATGGTCCACGAGTACGCCGAGCCTGCGCCCCGGGCCGGTCCCGAAGGCCGCGATGCGCTCGGCCAGCACGTCAACGCCTTCGAGCGGCTCCACCACGACACCTTCCACCCGCAGGTCGTGACCCCACACCAGCTCCAGCAGTTCCGCGTCGTGCTTGCCCTCGACCCAGATCCGCGAATCCCTGGCCACCCTGGCCCTGAGCCCACTCACGGCGACCGAACCGGACGCCGAACGCGTCCGCTTCGGCGGGCCCGCCCGGCGCGGCGCCACCAGCGTGACCGGCTCACCCTCCAGCAGGAACGCGGCAGGCCCGAGCGGAAAGAGCCGGTGATTGCCGTCGCGATCCTCCAGCACCGCCCCGCCGTGCTCCAGCCCGATCAGCGCGCCACAGAAGCCACTGGCCGCGTCCTCGACCACCAGTCCCGGCTCGGCGGGCACTTCCCGCACCGGCCTGCGCCTGCGGTGACCGGACAGCACATCGTCATAGGAGTGAGAGCGCACGGCTGCAGACGGTAGCGACACCGGCGATACCGCGCCCGCCCGCCACGCCGAAGCGCCGCGAGCCCGCCTCACGCCCGCATCAGAACAACGGCCACGGGATGGCGCGCCACTGCTCGCCGGGAGCGGGAAACTCGCCCTCGGCGAGCAGGTGGTCGATACGCCCCGCCAGTGCGGCCACCTCGGCCCTGGTGAGGTGCGGCGCCAACGCCTCGCCGAGGTCATGGTCGACCGACCAGCGCAGCTTGCGCAGCTTGTCCACCGTCTCGCCGGGAAGTCGCTCACCGATCCAACCCCACAACACCGTGCGCAACTTCGGGTCGGTATGCAGGCAGACACCGTGGTCCACGCCGTAGACCCGGCCGTCGGCACCGTTGAGAACATGCCCGCCCTTACGGTCGGTGTTGTTCACCACCACATCCAGCACGGCAAGGTCGCGCACCCCGTCCCGCGCCGAGTGCACCAGCACCGCGGGCTCACCGAACCGGTCGTGGGCGTGCAACACCACCCGCCACCCGGCGGGCGCGTCCTCCGGGGCGCACACGTCAACGAGGTCCCCGTCGTCGGTGTCGACCCACAACTGCACCATGCCCTCACCGAACGGCCCGTCCCGCAGCACCGTCGGCGGCACGTGCCCCAACTCGGCAGCCTCCGCCACCAGGTAGGTCGCCACCTCCCTGCCCGCCAGCGTGCCGTCGGGGAAATCCCACAGCGGTCGTTCCCCGGAAACCGGTTTGTACACCGCCTTGGCGGCAAGGCCGTCCAACTCCACCGAGCACAGCAGGGTGACGTTCGACGCGTCGACCAGCCTGCCCTCGACCCGCAGTCGGCCGTTGGCGATCAGTTCGCGCGCCGCGGGGTCGGTGGGGTCCAGGTTGTAGTCGGCCAACGCGGTCTCAATCCTCGCCGGTGAGGTCGGTGTTGCGGCGGTAGCCGTTCTGCCTCGGGCAGATATGGCCTGCCGGATCGAGCGGTTCTCCGCACAGCGGACACGGCTTGCGGCCCGCGTTGACCACGCGGTCGGCCCTGGCGGCGAACGCGCGCGCCGCCGCGGGGCTGAGAAACACCCGCACCGCGTCGGGCCCCTCCTCGGTGTCGTCGAGCACCACGGTCTCGTCGACCTCACCCTCGGTGATGGCCAGCAACTCGATCACGACAGCCTTGCTCTCGGCGTCCCAACCCAACCCCATCGTGCCGACCCGGAACTCCTCCTCGACGGGCACGTCCAACGGTTCGGTGTCGACCAACTCGTCCGGCACCTCCTCCGGCACGTCGGCACCGAAGCGGCTGGCGACCTCCTCCAGCAACGAGTCCAGGCGCTCGGCGAGCACCGCGACCTGCTGCTTCTCGATGGTCACGCTGATAGTGCGGGTGTTCTCCGACGCCTGCAGGTAGAACGTGCGGTCGCCGGGTTCCCCGACGGTTCCTGCGACGAAGCGGTCGGGTTGACGGAAGACGTGAATGACACGAGCCATGGCATATACGACCCTAGGCCAACTTCCAAGATCAGGCTCGTCCGGGGCAGGCCTCCAGCGACCGGTTCGCGCGGACAGCGCAAAGCGACGAACCACCCCGAACGGCACACACACCCCACCTGACCAGGTTAACCATTCGTCGCGGCGCGGTCACTCGCGGAAAGCGCGGCAGCTTCGCGGCGAGTGCGGCGATCTTCACACCCGCCGGCGTGCCACTGCCGCGACCCCACCGCGCCGCTAACCTCGGTGCCATGCGGCTGCAAACGGGACAGGCGCGTCGGCGCTTCACGGCACAGCCGGTGGCCAGACTCGCCACCGTCGACGCCCGCGGCATACCCCACCTCGTCCCGGTGACCTTCGCCGTCGCAGGCGACACGATCGTGTTCGCTGTGGACGCCAAACCGAAGGCCTCCACCGACCTGCGACGACTGCGCAACATAGCCGCCAACCCGAACGTTTCGTTCCTCGCCGATCACTACGACGACGACTGGTCCCGCCTGTGGTGGGTCCGCGCCGACGGCACGGCAACGATCCTGCACGCAGCGGACGACCCCGAGGCCGAGACCGACATCGCGCTGCTACGAAACAAGTACCCGCACTACCAGCACAACCCACCACACGGCCCGGTCGTGCGCACCACCGTCACGGCGTGGCGCGGGTGGGCGGCGTCGGCCGTTCCCGACTGACCTCGCCGCCGGAGCCGCCGGACTCCTGCGGCTCGACCGCTGCGCCGTTCGGCAGCCGCCGCCACGCGGCCAGCAAACCCAGCGGGTCGGGCCGCAACAACGACGCCGCGCCGTAAAGGCTGGCAGCGAGCACCGCGGCGACGAACCACCAGTCGTAGAGGCTCTGTTCCCCGGTCGGGTAGTACACGAGCACCAGCACCATCGACACCCCGACGACGACGGCCAGGTGCAGCCGCTGCCACGGGAACGCCGACGCGATCACGAAACCCCACGTCAGATACCACGGCAACGTCGGGGGAGCCAGGATCGCCACAGCCAGCAGCGTGATCGCCATCCGCAGGATCGCCTCGTTGCCGCCGTGACGTGAAAGCCACCACTGCCGCACGATGATGACTGCCAGCGCCACCCACGCCAGCAACCTGGCCACCGTCACGAACGGCGACGCGGGCACCTCGACCACCACGTTGACCAGCGTGTGGAAGATCTCCCCGATACCGGTGGGGAAGTTGAGCCAGTTGACGATGATCTGCGGCGCCTGCAACCCGCCGACCCAGCCGAGATTGAACGACCCAAGCGAAACCGACGTCCCCGCCACGAACACCACGCCGAAGATGCCGAGCGAGGGCGTCACGGCCCTACCGAACCGGCGCGCCAGGCTCTGTTCCTCCGGCAGGTGGTTTGCCCACACCCACACCAGGAACGGCAACGCGATCGCCGCCGTCGGCTTGATGAGCATGCCCACCGTCACCAGCGCGATCGCGACGGCGTGCCGCCGCTCCAGCGCGGCGAGCACGCCCGTGGCGAGGAAGGCCAGCATCAGCAGGTCGTTGTGCGGACCACCGACAAGGTGGATCACCGTCATCGGGCTGGCGATCGCCAACCACATCGTCACCGGCAGCTTGCCACCGAGGTGCCGCACCAGCCGCGGCAACGCCCACAGCAACCCGGCAAGCCCGGTGAGGATCACGAGCCTGGTCACGATCACGCCCGCGATGACGTCGTTGCCGGTCACCGACACGATGCCCTTGGCGATGAGCAGGAACAGCGGCCCGTACGGCGCGGGCGTGGTCTGCCACAGCGGATGCACGTTCTGCACCACGTCGGGCAACACGTCCAACTCGGCGGGGCCGTAGGCGTACGGGTCCAACCCGTACAACAGTTGCGCACCCTGGCCCAGATAGGAGAAGACGTCCCTGGTGAACAGCGGCGGCGCGATCAGCAGCGGCACCATCCACGTCAGCGCCGCGACCACGACCGGCCTGCTACCGATCCTTCCCGCGAGCACGTAACGGCCCAACCGCACCCACGCCCACACCACCAGTCCGAAACCGACATACAGCAGCGCCGTCGCCAGCGCATGACCGTGGCCGTAACGGATCCACGACAGCGGACCCGACCCCAGGATCGGGTCCCTGATGAGGATGCCGCCCGCGCCGAGCGAAGCCAGCATCAGCAGTGTGCTGCCGAACGCACCCATCGCGATGGTGCGCAACGGGAAGCGCGCCCCATCGCCGCCACGGGTGCTGCCCCGTGTCCGCGAAGCGTCGTCAGCCGATTCCGCGCTCTCAGCGCTCGGCACAGGGTCGGTGGTGGTCGCCATACTGACCTCTGAGGTTACACACCGCGACCACGCGCGGTCGCCTTAGGTGCGAACTGTGTCGCGAACAGCGGTTTCGCCGATGCGTGCGCAACGCGGCCCCCTCCCGCGGACCCCGGTCACCGATCATCGGGCGACCGCAGCCGCGCACCACTACGGTGGGCGCGTGGCCAGCACGGAGTTCTTCACATCGTTCGAGGACGACGAACCCCGCCCCACCGCCACGGGCGCGCGGCTGCGGTCGAACGTCGGCTCCGGCCCCACCGCGCCGCTGGCCGCGACGCCAGGCACCGGATTCACCGGCTCCCACGCCCTGCACTACGCCACCACGGCGACCGGGCTGGCCCGTGCAGGCCTGTTCACCGTGGAGTTGGCCGTCACCGAGCGCACCGAGCTGTCCTACGTCGTGCTGCCCGAGTCCGGGCGCGGTGTCCCCACCTACCGCAGCACCTACGTGGCCGTCGACGTCGAGTTCGACGACGGCAGCACGCTCAGCGAGCTGGCACCCGACTCCGCCGCAGGGCAGCAGGGCCGGTCGAAGACGCTGTATGTCGATCAGTGGAACCTGGTACGGCACCGGCTCGGCGCCGTCGCGGCAGGCCGGACCGCCCGGGCGATCGTGCTCGTCACCGATCCACCGCCGGGCGAGGAGGAGATCACCGGCTGGATCGACGACCTCCGCGTCGGCGAGGTCGAACACACCCGCCGGGACCCGGTCGACCACGTCCGCACCACCAGGGGCACCCACTCCGGCCGCCACTTCTCCCGAGGCAATTGCCTGCCCGCCACCGCGGTTCCCAACGGGTTCAACTTCTGGACCCCGGTCACCGACGCGGGCAGCCTGTCCTGGCCCTACCACTACCAGCATGGCTCGCTACAGGCCTTCGCGCTCAGCCATCTGCCGAGCCCGTGGATCGGCGACCGCAACACCTTCCACGTCATGCCGGGGACGGGACCGCTGCGCACCCGACGGCGCGACCGCGCGCTGCCCTTCTCCCACGCCGGGGAGACCGACCGACCGCACCACTACGGCGTACGGTTCGACTGCGGCATCACCACCGACATCGCACCGACCGACCACGGCGCCATCATGCGGTTCACCTTCCCCGCCGGCCAGGGGTGGCTGCTGTTCGACAACGTGCGCAACTTCGGCAAGGTGAACATCGACACCGCCAGGCGCACGGTGACCGGGCACACGTGGGTACGCAGCCGGTCCTCGGCGGGCACGCACAAGATGTACCTGCACGCCACCTTCGACCAGGCACCGCTCGCGGGGCGTCGGCTGCGCCGACCGCCGTGGCGAACAGTCACCGGGTACGCAACCTTCGCCGAACACGAGGTCACCATGCGCATCGCGACCTCGCTCATCAGCGCCGCGCAGGCCCGCAGCAACCTGGAGGCCGAGCTGGCCCCGCCACTGACGTTCGACGACGTCCGCGACCGCGCCCGAGGCCGCTGGCAGGACCTGCTGGGCAGGGTGGAGGTCGAAGGCGCCACCGAGGACCAGCTGAGGACCCTGTACTCCAACCTCTACCGGCTGTTCCTCTACCCCAACCATGCCGAGGAGGACACCCCGCACGGCACGCGACACGCCAGTCCCGTGGCTCGTCGTCGGCT
Source organism: Saccharomonospora marina XMU15 (assembly GCF_000244955.1). Taxonomy (GTDB): domain Bacteria; phylum Actinomycetota; class Actinomycetes; order Mycobacteriales; family Pseudonocardiaceae; genus Saccharomonospora_A; species Saccharomonospora_A marina. The sequence continues at coordinate 3,026,706 of NZ_CM001439.1, forward strand.
GCGGCAGGGGGTGCGCGTGTTCGAAGGGCCGATGTCGGTCAACCACGGGTTCTGGGACACCTACCGCACCGCATGGCCCGCATACGCGCTGCTGGCGCCGAGCCTGTGCGGCCGCCTGCTGGAGGGCTTCGTCAACCAGTACCGGGAGGGCGGCTGGATCTCGCGGTGGTCGTGCCCCGGCTACGGGCTCTCGATGGTCGGCACCGGTTCCGACGTCGCCTTCGCCGACGCCTACCTGAAGGGAGTGCGCGGTTTCGACGTGCGTGCCGCCTACGACGCCGCCGTCAAGAACGCCACCGTCACGCCTTCGAGCCCCCGCGTCGGCAGGCGCGGGCTGTCACAGTCGATCTTCCTCGGTTTCACCCCCACGTCGGTGCGGGAAGGCCTTTCGTGGTCGCTGGAGGGATGCGTCAACGACTTCGGACTCGCCAACTGGTCACTGGCACTCCAAGAGGCCGACAACGCCGCCTATTTCGGCAGCCGCGCGCAGGGCTACGTCGAACACTTCGACCACCGCATCGGCTTCTTCCAGGGCCGCACCCCTCGCGGCGACTGGAGGTGGACTCCCCAGGACTACGACCCCACCGTGTGGGGCTACGACTACACCGAGACCAACGGTTGGAACGCCGCGTTCGCCGTGCCGCACGACGGCGAGGGGCTGGCGGCGTTGCACGGCGGCCGCGCGGGGTTGAAGGCCGCCCTCGACACCTTCTTCGCCACGCCGGAGACCGGCACCCGCACCGGCTCCTACCGGTGGGTCAAGCACGAGATGACCGAGGCGAGGGACGTCCGGCTGGGCCAGTACGGCCACTCCAACCAGCCGTCGCACCACATTCCGTACCTGTACGCGCACGCGGGCGCACCCGCTCGAACCCAGCGGATCGTGCGTGAGGTGCTGCGTCGCTGCTACCTGGGCAGCGAGATCGGTCAGGGCTATCCCGGTGACGAGGACAACGGCGAGATGTCGGCCTGGTACCTGTTCGGCGCGCTGGGGTTCTACCCGCTGGCGGTGGGCAGCCCTCGCTACGTGATCGGCTCACCGCTGTTCACCCGCGCCGTGGTGCACCTGGAGAACGGCAACGACATCGTGATCAACGCGCCCGGCAACAGCGCCGAGAACGTGTACGTGCAAAGCCTGCACGTCAACGGGCAGCCGCACGACTCGCCGTGGCTCGACCACGACGTGCTCACCGCGGGGGCGGTGCTGGACTTCGAACTGGGCCCGTCCCCTTCGGCGTGGGGCACTGTCGGCGGCCCCACCCACCGGCCTCGCCCGCTCAAGGAAATCCCGGGCACCGTGAGCTGCTGCGACGGTACGAACGTGACCGCGCTCACCGACGACTCCACGTTCACCGAGGTGGCGTTTCGCACGGCCTACCCGGTACTTCGGCACGACGGCGAGGCCACCGTGAGGATGTACACACTCACCTCCGGCAGCACCCAGGGCACCCCGAGCGGGTGGGTTCTCGAGGGCTCCCCGGACGGTCTGGAGTGGACCGTGCTGGACGAGCGGCACGACGAGGTGTTCCAGTGGCGCCGCCAGACGAGGGCGTTTCGGATCACAGAGCCAAGACACTGCCGCAGACACCGGCTGCGCATCACGGAGACCACGTGGCCACGGCTTCGGTTGGCGCAGTGGGAACTGCTGAGCTGAAGGCTGCCCCTTCGGTGCTGTTGTGGAAGTGAGGGTCGGTGTGTGTCGTGGTGAGCTGGGTATGCGCACACAAAGCCACGCTGTATAGGGCGTTATACAGTCCTCGATCGGTTCAGGTGAGACGACGCACCCGACCGCCCTTCGCGGCGGCGGATAGCATCCCGATACAGCCAAGCAACGAACCGTGAGCAGGAGAACGTCATGACCCAGGCCCCTGTCAACGTCACCGTCACCGGCGCTGCCGGCCAGATCGGGTACGCGCTGCTGTTCCGCATCGCGTCCGGTCAGCTGCTCGGGCAGGACACGCCGGTGCGGCTGCGGCTGCTGGAGATCCCGCAGGCGGTCAAGGCGGCGGAGGGCACGGCGCTGGAGCTCGAGGACTGCGCGTTCCCGCTGCTGGTCGGAACCGACATCTTCGACGACCCCAAGCAGGCGTTCGAGGGCACCAACATCGCGCTGCTGGTCGGCGCGCGGCCCCGCACCAAGGGCATGGAGCGTGGCGACCTGCTCGAGGCCAACGGCGGCATCTTCAAGCCGCAGGGCGAGGCCATCAACGCGGGCGCGGCCGACGACGTCCGGGTTCTCGTGGTCGGCAATCCGGCCAACACCAACGCCCTGATCGCGCGCTCACACGCCCCCGACGTGCCCGCCGAGCGGTTCACCGCGATGACCCGCCTCGACCACAACCGCGCCATCACCCAGCTCGCCAAGAAGCTGGAGGTGCCGGTCACCGACGTGAAGCGGATGACCATCTGGGGAAACCACTCCGCCACCCAGTACCCCGACGTGTTCAACGCCGAGGTCAAGGGCCGCGGTGCCGCGGAGGCCGTCAACGACGAGAAGTGGCTGGCAGAGGAGTTCATCCCGCGGGTGGCCAAGCGCGGCGCCGAGATCATCGAGGCGCGGGGCGCTTCGTCGGCCGCGTCGGCGGCCAACGCGGCCATCGACCACATCTTCGACTGGGTCAACGGCACCCCGCAGGACGACTGGGTGTCGATGGGTGTGCCTTCCGACGGCTCCTACGGGGTCCCCGAGGGTCTCATCTCCTCCTTCCCCGTCACCTGCACCGGCGGGCGCTACGAGATCGTGCAGGGTCTGCAGATCAACGAGTTCTCCCGGCCGCGTATCGACGCATCGGTCCAGGAACTGGCCGACGAGCGCGACGCCGTGCGCAAGCTCGGGCTGGTCTGACGACACCGCCGACGGTGGGCCGGGCACCGGGTGTCCGGCCCACCGCCAGCGTGCCCGACCACGTGTTCAGCTGACCGGGCACGGGTGTTTCTGCCAGGGTGAGACCTATGGCGACGCAGGCCCAGTTCGACGCATACGGGCCCTCGCACTGGGTGGTGCTGCTGATCTTCGCGGTGGGGACGGCGGCGCTGGTCGGCTTCGGTCGCAAGCACCGCGGCACAGCGACGGACCGCCACTTCAGCCGCGGCTTCGCCGCCGTGCTGCTGGCCGTCTACGTGGCCATCCAGACCTACACCATGTCGTCGGCGCGGTGGGACCTCGCCGACTCCGTGCCGCTGCACCTTTCGGATCTGGCCGGGCTGGTCGCCGCCTACGCGCTGTGGTCGCACCGTCACTGGGCTTTCGCGCTCACCTACTACTGGTGCCTCTCGCTGAGCACGCAGGCCCTGGTCTCCCCCGTGCTCTCCAGCCCCGACTTCCCCCACCACGAGTTCCTGGCGTTCTGGGGCATGCACCTGCTCGTCATCTGGGCGGCGATCTACCTCACCTGGGGGGCGGGGTTGCGACCGACCTGGCGCGGCTACCGCATCACCATCGCCGTGACACTGGGCTGGGTGGCGATCGCGATGACCTTCAACGCGGCCACCGGCACCAACTACGGCTACCTCAACCGCAAGCCGGACACCGATTCGGTGCTCGACCTGCTGGGCCCGTGGCCGTGGTACCTGCTGCCGGAAGTCACCCTCATCGCCGCCGTGTGGGCGCTGATGACCTGGCCCTGGACCCTCCACCGGCACAGGGCGGCGGACACCCGGCGCGCCTGACCCTCACGCCCCGGTGAGGCCACGGCGCCGCAGCAGCGGCTCGATCTCCGGGTCGCGCCCTCGAAAGGCACGAAACGCCTCCATCGGGTCCACCCCACCGCCCCTTGCCAGCAGCTCTCGCCGGAACCTGTCGCCGTTTTGCCTTGTCAGCCCACCGTTTTCGCGGAACCACTCGACGGAGTCGGCATCGAGCACCTCACTCCAGATGTAGGAGTAGTACCCGGCGGCATAACCGGTGCTGAAGATGTGGGCGAAGTAGGTGCTGCGGTACCTCGGCGCGACCTCCGGCAGCGCGACGCCCGCCTTCTCCAGCACCTGCTCCTCGAACGTGCCGACGTCGTCGATGTGGGTGCCCGCGCCGATGGTGTGCCACCCCAGATCCAGCAGCGCGGCGGCCAGGTACTCGGTGGTGGCGAAACCCTCACCGTAGTGGCGGGCTTCCTCGAGCCGGTCCACCAACCGCGGCGGCAACGGCTCACCGGTGCGGTGGTGCCTCGCGTAGTTGTGCAGCACCTCCGGCCACAGCGCCCACATCTCGTTGACCTGGGAGGGGAACTCCACGAAGTCGCGGGGAACGCTGGTGCCGGAGAACCGGTGATATTCCACATCGGAGAGCAATGCGTGCAGTGCGTGCCCGAACTCGTGGAACGCCGTGGTCACCTCGTCGTGGCTGAGCAGTGTCGGCTCACCCTCGGCGGGCTTGACGAGGTTCAGGTTGTTCACCACGATCGGCCGGTCGCCCAGCAGCCTGGACTGGTCGCCGAAGGTGTTCATCCACGCGCCACCCCGCTTGGAGTCGCGCGCGTAGTAGTCGCCGAGGAACAGCCCGAGCGGCTCACCGCCGGCGTCGAACACCTCGAACACCCGCACGTCCGCGTGGTAGGTCGGCAGGTCGTGCCGCTCGGTGAAGGTCAGCCCGTACAGCCGGTTGGCCGCGTAGAACACGCCGTCACGCAGGACGCGCTCCAGTTCGAAGTACTCCCGAAGCTCCGCGTCGTCGATCTCGAAACGGCGGCTGCGCACCCGCTCGGCGTAGAACGCCCAGTCCCACGGCCGCAACTCGAAATCGGCTCCCGACTCGGCGATCTGGCTGCCCAACTCGGCGGCCTCCTCCCTGGCGTTGGCCACGGCCACCGGCGCGAGCCGGTTCAACAGCCCCGTGACAGCCTCCACCGTGCGTGCCGTCTGGTCCTCGATCACGTACGCCGCGTGGTGCGGGTGCCCGAGCAACGCGGCCCTGCGTGCCCGCAGCATCGCGATACGCGCCAGCACCTCGGTGTTGTCGTACTCGTTGCCTCGGTTTCCGCGGGCTGTGGAGGCGCGGTACACCCGTTCCCGCAACGTGCGGTTCTCCAGCGAGGCCAGCACCGGCTGGTTCGTCGGCAGCACGAGCCGCAACAGGTACTTGCCCTGCTGCCCACGTTCACCGGCGGCCTGTGCCGCGGCGGCCACCGCGTCCGGCGACAGCCCCGCCAGCTCCGCCGGATCACTCACCAGCACGGCCAGCTCGCCGGTGTCGGAAAGCAGGTTGTCCTGGAAGCGGGTGGAAAGCGAGGACAGTTCCTCGTTGAGCTCGCGCAACTCCCGCTGCTCCGGCGCGGTCAGCGCCGCCCCGGCACGCTGGAAGTCGAGGTAGTAGCGGCGCAGCAACCAGGCGGACTCCGCGGCGAGGCCGAGTTCGTCACGCCGGGCGTAGAGCTTCTCGATGCGGGCGAACAGCACCGGATTCAGGTGGATGCCGTCGGCGTGCGAGGCCAGCCGTGGCGCGATGTCGGCATGCACCCGCCGCAACGTGTCGTTGGAATGCGAGGCGACGAGGTTGAAGAACACCGAGGACACCCGGTGCAGCGATCGTCCCGAGCGTTCCAGCGCCACGATCGTGTTGTCGAACGTCGGCGGCTCCTGCGCCTCGGCGATGCGCTCGATCTCGGCGGCGTGCTCGGCCATGGCGGCCTCGAACGCGGGCACGAAGTGCTCGTCGGTGATGCGGTCGAACGGCGGCAGCCCATAGGGCAGGTCGCTGGGTTCCAGCAGCGGATTGTCGGTACCCGTCACGATCGATCCTTCCTCGAGCCGGAGCCGGTCGAACCTCCGACCACCGCGTCGGAGGACAGCTTGCGGCTCCTTCGCCGCTTCTTCGGTTGCGGGGGTACGACGCCGCCGAGATCGCCGCCCATGTCGTTGACCCGCAGCACGAACGGCCGGGTCTCGGTGTAGCGCACCACCGAAAGCGAGCCGGGGTCCACGACGATGCGCTGGAAACTGTCCAGGTGCTGCCCCAGCGCGTCGGCGAGCACGGACTTGATGACGTCACCGTGACTGCACAGCAGCCACACCGCGCCCTCGCCGTGCTCGGCGGTGATTCGCGCGTCGTGCTCGCGCACCGCCGCGACGGCCCTCGCCTGCACCTCGGCGAGTCCTTCCCCGCCGGGGAACACCGCCGCGGAGGGGTGCGCCTGCACCACCCGCCACAGCGGTTCCTTGACCAGCGTCTTCAGCTCCCTGCCCGTCCACTCCCCGTAGTCCACTTCGGACAGTCTGGGTTCGGGCGTCCGGTCGAGTCCCCTGTCCTTCGCCAGCGGCGCCAGCGTCTGCTTGCAGCGCAGCAGCGGCGACACCACGAGCGCGGCCAGCGGCACCCCGGCGAGCCTGTCGATCAGGGCCTGCGCCTGAGCGCGCCCCTGGTCGTCCAGACCCACCTTGGGTGCCCTGCCCGCGAGCACACCGGAGCCGTTGGCGCTCGAGCGGCCGTGGCGCAGCAGAATGACGGTTCCCACAGCCGCCACCCTACGGGCTCACTGCCCTCCCGCGGAGACAGCCGGGCCCGCGTGCGGGTCGAGCACCCCGGTGAACACCAGGATGAGCAGCAGCACGCCGAGCACGAACCGGTAGATGACGAACGGCAGGAAGCTGTTCTTCTTGATGTAGGACATCAGCCACGCGATCACCGCGTAACCGACCCCGAACGCCACCACGGTCGCCAGGATCGTGGGCCCCCACGACGGTCCCCGGCCCTCACCGATGTCGAGCAGCTTGTAGAAACCCGAACCCAGCACGGCGGGCACGGCCAGCAGGAACGAGTACTCCGCCGCGTCCGCGCGCTTGTACCCCAGCAGCAGGCCGCCGGTGATCGTGCCGCCCGACCGGGACACGCCGGGGATCAGGGCGAACGCCTGCGCGACACCGAAGGCGAGACCGTGCGGGACCGTCAGGTGGTCCAGGTCGCGTTCCTTGCGACCGATGCGGTCGGCGACCAGCAGCAGCAGACCGAAGACGATCAGCGTGGTCGCTGTCAACCGCAGGTCGCGGAAGGTGTGCTCGATCTGGTCCTGGAACGCCAGCCCGAGCACCACGATCGGCAGCGATCCGACGATGATCAACCAGCCCATCCTGGCGTCGGGGTCTCCCCGGTACTGCGGCCGGTAAAGCGAGAGGAACCAGTTGCGCAGCACCCTGCCGATCTTCTTGCTGAAATACAGCAGCACGGCCGTTTCGGTGCCGATCTGGGTGACGGCGGTGAACGCGGCTCCGGGGTCGCCCCAGCCCGCGAACGCGGCGACGATACGCAGGTGCGCGCTCGAGGAGATCGGCAGGAACTCGGTGAGTCCCTGGACCAGCCCGAGCACGAGCGCTTCGAACCACCCCATCACGCCACCCCCGACAGTTCCAGCGCGGCGACCGCGGTGCGCAGCGCCTCGGTGGCGGCGTCGGCGTCGGCGAGGTAGGGCGCCACCGTGAGCGTGGTCACTCCGGCCTCGGCGAGGGCCGCCATCCGCTCAGCGATGCGCTCCCGGGGACCGAGCAGGCTGGTGGCGTCGATGAACTCCAGCGGCACCTGCGCCATGGCCGCCTCGTACTCCTTGGCGAGGTAGTGCTGCTGTATCCGCGCCGCCTCGGCCTCGAAACCCATCCGGCAGGCGAGTTCGTTGTAGAAGTTGCGCTCCCTGCTGCCCATGCCCCCGATGTACAGCGCGGCGTAGGGGCGGACGGCATCGGCGCAGACCTTCCAGTCGGAGCCGGGGACCAGCGGGACGGTGGGAGCGATGTCGAAACCGTCGAGCGAGCGTCCGGCCCTTTCCGCGCCCGCCCGCAGGTGCTCGAACTGGCTGTGCGCATGCTCCGGTGAGAAGAACACCGGCAGCCAGCCGTCAGCGATCTCGCCGGTGAGCTCAAGGTTGCGCGGTCCGATCGCGGCCAGGTAGACGGGCAGCCACTCGCGCACCGGGTGGATGGTCAGCTTCAGTGCCTTGCCCGGCCCGTCCGGCAGCGGCAGCTGGAAATGCTTTCCGTTGTAGCGCAGCCGCTCCCGGCGCAGCGCGGCGCGGACGATGTCGACGTACTCGCGGGTGCGGCCAAGCGGGGAGGCGAACCGCACCCCGTGCCAGCCTTCGGACACCTGCGGCCCCGACACCCCGAGACCGAGCCGGAAGCGCCCGCCGGAAAGGGAATCCAGCGTGGCGGCGGTCATCGCGGTGGCGGCCGGAGTGCGCGCCGGTATCTGCAGCACGGCGCTTCCGATGTCGACGGATGTGGTCTGCGCGGCGATCCACGCCAGCACCGTGGCGGCGTCCGACCCGTACGCCTCCGCCACCCACACCACCGAATAGCCAAGGTCGTCGGCCTGCTTCGCCAGCCCGACACCGGACGCGTGGCTTGTGGCGCCCCAGTATCCGAGATTCAATCCCAATCGCACGAGCGCCGACACTATCGACGTGCCCGAGGCGGCCACACACCTGCCTTGGCGACGCGCACACCCACCGCACGGGTATCGTCCTCGCCCACGTGTCGTGGCACTGGGTGACCGTCGCTAGGCTCGGGCGGCATGGAAAGCCGTCACCTCGGCGCCTCGGGCCTGAGAGTGTCCCGCATGGCACTGGGAACCATGTCCTGGGGCACCGTGACCGATGCCGAGGAAGCCGCCAACCAGCTCGCGGCGTTCGTCGACGCGGGCGGCACGCTGGTCGACACGGCCGACATCTACGCCGATGGCGAGGGCGAGCGAATCCTCGGTTCGCTGCTGGGTGAGCTGGTGCCGCGGGACGACATCGTGCTGGCGACGAAGGCGGTGGCCAGAAGGGGAAGCGGCCCGTTCGGCGGCGGCGCGTCACGCGGGGCGCTGCTGTCCGCGCTGAACGGCTCGCTGCGAAGGCTGGGGGTCGAACACATCGACCTGTGGCAGCTGCACGCCTGGGATTCGGCCGTGCCGATCGAGGAGACACTGTCCGCCCTGGACCACGCCGTCAGCAGCGGCAAGGTCCGCTACGCGGGGGTGTGCAACTACGCGGGCTGGCAACTGGCCACGGCCGCGGCCGCCACCTCCGACCAGCGGATCATCTCCACGCAGGCCGAGTACTCGCTGCTGGAACGGGGCATCGAACGCGAGGTGGTGCCCGCCGCCGCCCATCACGGCATCGGGCTGCTGCCGTGGGCGCCGCTGGGCCGCGGCGTGCTCACCGGCAAGTACCGCACCGGCACCCCCGCCGACTCGCGCGGCGCCTCCACCACCTACGCCGGCTATGTCGAGCAGCATCGCACCGAGCGTGCGGGCCGCATCGTCGAGGCGGTCGTCACCGCCGCCGACGGGCTGGGCACCTCGCCGCTGGCCGTCGCGCTGGCGTGGGTCCGTGACCGGCCGGGCGTGGTGGCGCCGGTGGTCGGCGCACGTGACACCGCGCAGCTGTCCGGCTCCCTCGCCGCCGAGGAACTCGTCCTGCCCAGTGCCATCAGGTCGGCGCTGGACGACGTGAGCTCGATCGAGTTCGGCTACCCCGAGCGGTGGCCGTCATGAGGGCGCGGGTCGTGGCGGCGCTGCTGCTGTTGGTGTTGCCGCTGGCGGCGTGCTCGGAGCAGGGCGGCGGCGACGAGTTGCAGGTCGTGGAGAACCCGAAGGCGGCCGTGGCGCCCGCCTCGCCACCGGCGTCGGTGCGGCCCGCTGGCCGGGTGCTGCCCGCGCAGGGCACGGTCAACGCGCTGGCCACCGACGCGGGCAGCAGGACACTCGCGGTGTCGGTCACCGAGCCCGCCGCGGTGCTGCTGTACGACCTCGACCGGCTCGACGCGCCCGCGAGGTCGGTGTCGCTGCCCTCACCTGCACAGGACCTGGCGGTGTCCGGCGACACCCTGCTGGCGGCGCTGCCCGCGGCGGGAAAGCTCGCCCGCATCCGGCTGCCGGGCGGCGAGCTGACGACCGTGCCGGTGGCAGGCGCGCCTGCCGGGGTGGCTGCCGACGGGGAGCGGACGCTGGTCGCGCTGCGGGAAGGCAAGGGCGTCGCGGTGCTGCGAGGCGACCGGGTCGGCGAAACCATCACCGACGGCCTCTACAGCGCCGACGACGTGCTGGTTGCCGACGGCGCGGCAGTCGTGCTCGACCGCGAGCGCACGGCCGTGTTCAGCGTCGACGTCGCGGCAGGCCACATCGGCGAGGGGTTGCGGGCAGGGCAGGGTGCCACCAACGCGGTGGTGGACTCCTACGGTCGGGTGTTCGTGGTCGACACGCGCCGTGGCGCGTTGCTGGCCTTCTCTGCCGACCCGCTGCTGCTGCGGCAGCGCTACCCGGTGCCGGGCGGGGCCTACGGCATCGCCTACGACCCTCGGCGCCACCTGGTCTGGGTGACGTTGACCCGGCGTAACGAGGTCGTGGCATTCGATGTGCGGGGCGGCGAGCCGCGAGAAAAGTACCGCTACCCCACCGTTACGCAGCCGAATTCGGTTACGGTCGACGAACGGACCTCGCGGGTCGTCATCGGCTCGGCAGCCGGGGAAGGGATCCAGGTGATCGCTTTATGACGAATGCGGAAGTGGTGGTCGACGAGGATTGGGAGTACCGCAGGGTGCAGTTGCCACCCGGGGTTTCCCGCGTTTCCGCCGCGGTGCAGCTGTCCATCCAGGCGGAGTTCTCCGGATGGGAGCTGTCGAACGTGCGGCTGTACTCCGACGGCACGCGCCGGGTATGGCTGCGACGACGGCGTTCGATGGCCGCGGCGGGGCTGCCCGGCCTCATGACCTAGTCCGCAGGCCCGCCCGTAGGAACCGCTGCCCCGTCTCGCGCAGGTAGTCACCGAGTTCCGGCGGGCTGACCACCTCGAAGTCGGCTCCCACCGCCGCCAGCACGAGAGCCGGCCAGGCGAAGCTGTCGACGTTCATCCGCAGCAGGCAGCTCTCCGGGTCGCGTTCGGTTACCGTTCCCCAACTCGCCACAACCGCGCGCACCCGTTCGGCGGGCGCCCGCACCACCAGCACGATCTCGTTTCGCTGGCTCACGGACGCGACGCTTCGCCGCACGAACGCAGCGGCATCGCCGCAGGGCAGTTCCCGCTGCCGGAACCTGGCGCCGGTCGGTTCGGGCCGCGTGAGGCGGTCGACCCGGAAGGTGCGCCAGCCGTGCCGCTCGGCATCCCAGGCCACCAGGTACCAGCGGCGGTCGAGTGACACCAGCCGGTGTGGCTCCACCAGTCGTGTCGTGTGCTGCCCGTCCCGCGCGGTGTAGCCGAACCGCAGCCGCTCGTCGTCGCGGCACGCCTGGGCGAGCACGGTCATCGCGACGGCGTCGACCGCCGGGCCCTGCCACAGCGAGGCCGCGACGGTGTAACTGCGTAGCGCCTCCATCCTGCGGCGCAGCCTCGGCGGCATCACCTGCACCACCTTGCTCAGCGCCCGGATCGACGGCTCCGCCACACCACCTGCCACATCCGCCGCCGCGCACAGCCCCACCGCGATCGCCACGGCCTCCTCGTCGTCGACCAACAGCGGTGGCATCGCCGCGCCGGATCGCAGCTGGTACCCGCCCGCGACACCACGGCTGGCCTGCACCGGGTAGCCGAGATCCCGCAGCCGTTCGATGTCACGGCGCAACGTCCGCTCGCTCACCTCCAGCCTTGAGGCCAGCTCACCGCCCGGCCAGAACCGATGGGTCTGCAGCAGTGACAGCAACCGCAGCATCCGGGCACTCGTGTTGGCCATGAGCCCAGGATCCCGCACCAAGCGGCCGGAAACTGACCGGATGGTCCCAAAACGGCCCTCGAGTGGCCTTCGTCGCCGGAAGCGGTGTCAGTTCCGCCACTCCCCTTGACACGCGCGAGAGCCTTCGAACTATTGTTCGAACCGGGAGACCGTTAGGGGAGCGCATTGTGGATCAGCCAGCTCGAATGGCGTGCCGGTGGTGGCGCAGGGACGAAAGCTCGACCCCCACCAGGCCGGTCTGGACGCCCGCGGAACAGCCGCCGGAGTCGTTCACCGCGGTGGACCCGCCGCAGTGGGTGTGGGTGGACCTGCGTGCCGCCTTGCGCCGCGACGCGTTCACCTTCACCGACGACACCCGCGACGGCCTGCAGTACCGCTACGAGGTGAAGGGGTTGCTGCGGGGCTGGATGCCCGCGGTCGACGGCGCGCCACTGGCGATGGTGACCTACCAACTACTCACGGCCGATCTCGAGTGGCGCACCGTCGTGACGGCGTTCGTTCCCCGGCACCACATCAGGTTCCGGTCACGTACCGGTAGGGAGGTGAACTGAGAGCCCCGCTGTATAGGTCGTTATACAGGTGGATCGTCGACCCGGGCGATCGCGCCACTTTCCAGGGCCACCCACAGCGCGCCGTCCCGCCCCGCCGCGATGCCGTGCGGCTCGCTGAACCGGTCCGGGAGGGCGTACTCGGTGATGTGGCCGTCGGCGCCGACGCGGCCGACCCGGTTGGTGCCCCACTCGGTGAACCAGCAACTGCCGTCCGCCGCCGAGGTGATCGCGTGCGGCCGCCCCTCGCGGTCGGGCAGCGGAAGCTCGGTGATCGCACCGTCGACGGTGATCCGTCCCAGCTGACCCGCGACGATCTCCACGAACCACAGTGCACCGTCACCGCCGGCGGTGATGCCGACCGGGCCCGCGCCGGACGTCGGCAGCGGGTGGATGTCGACCCTGCCGTCGGTGGTGATACGCCCGATCGCGTCCGCCTGGTTGAGCGTGAACCACAGCGCGCCGTCACAGCCGGCGGTGATCATGGTGGGGAAGGTGCCGGAACCGGGCAGCGGGAACTCCGTGATGGCGCCGTCGGTGCTGATGCGCCCGATACGGTCGGCATGCGGCTCGGTGAACCACAGCGCGCCGTCGGGACCCTCCGTGATGCCGAACGGGCCCGCGTCGGCCGTGGGTACGGCGAACCCCGTGATGGCGCCGTCGGTGCTGATGCGCCCGATACGGTCGGCATGCGACTCGGTGAACCACAGCGCGCCGTCCGGCCCTGCCGTGATGATCGACGGCCGCCCCGACGGCGTTTCCAGCCGGTAGGAGGTGTGCTGACCGTTGCCCGCCAGCCTGCCGATCCGGCCGTCATGGACGTAGGTGAACCAGACCGCGCCGTCCGCACCGACCGCGATCCCGTACGGGCCCTCGGCATCCACGGGAAACTCCACGATGGACACCGTGCTGAGGTCGGGCAAGGCCTGCTCCTCTCGCTTCCGGCGCCCTACCGTACCGCCGCCTGCCCGGCGGGCAACTCGATGACCGACGGCCACGGCGGCGACGAGTTGACCCGATGCGCGGCGCGACCAGGACCGCGGTGGCAGGATCGGGCGTATGGCACAGGAAGCCGAGGAGCAGCAGGAGTTCTCGCGCCGGCGGTTGTGGGCGATGGCCGTGCTCACCGTCCTCGGCCTGGGGATGTGGGTGGTCTCGGCGGTGACCATCGGCGTGCCGCCGCTGATGTGGTTCTTCGGCGGGCTGCTGCTACTCGGCGGCGGTGGCTACTGGTGGGCATACCTGAAGTACCGCAGGCGCACCCGCTGACCACCCGCGAGTCCCCCGTTCCCGCCCGCGAGTCCCCCGTTCCCGCGCACGACTTCCCCTCTCCCACCCGCGAGTTCCGCCTGGCGTGCCGTCGTCAGGGGCTGCTGCGCAGCCGAGCCTTGGCACGCCAGTAGAACCGCCGCGCCCGCATGGCCTGCGGATGCTGCTCGGACAGATCACGCAGTCGGCCCTTGATTCGGTGGACACCGCGCTGCCCGGCCCCAGGCGGAGGCGGAGACGGTACTCGATGGATGAGGCGCGCGATCGCCGCTACGGCGGTCTCCAGCAGCACCGCGTCGTCGGGCATGTCGACCGCCGTGCCGGTGCCCTCGGCCCGCAACGCGGGAATCAGGTCGTCGACGTCGCCGACGACGTGGTAGCCCGCCTCGGCGACGGCGTCGACGAACCGGCGCGCCGTGTCCGCCACCCACCCGTGATCACCGGGAGGCAGCGCGATCCTGGTCGAACCGTCCAGCTCCGCCAGCACCTTCGCGGCCAAGGTGTCCTTCACCACTCCCGCGTACCGCGGCCAGGGCATGTCCGGCCCCAGCGCCACGTTGACCCGCCGCAGCAACTCCGTCTCCGCCAGGCCGAGCGAGAAGTTCTCCTGCGGCACATCGGTGGTGTACTTTCCGGCGTCCACCCCGAGCACGGTGGCGAACCGCTGCCACAGCAACTCCGACGGCGCACCCTTCGGCGGCACCGTCACCACGTGCACCCGCTCCGGCGGCAACGAGCCACCCCACGTGCGCAGCACCCTCGGCAGATCCTGGAAGTCCCAGAACGGCGTGCTGACATCGGTCAGTTCCCCACCGCGCAGGTGGGCGAGAAACTCCTCCAGCGTCGTGGAATCCCTGGTCTTGATGTTTTCCTGCCACACCGAAGGAACCTGGCGGGCGAAGTCCCGAACGGTGCAAACCACGTGAATCTCGGCGAACGACAACGCAGACAGCACCCGCCGCGCCTCCTCAGGACTGGCGGGAGCCAGCAACTCCGAGGAAATCAGCGATGTGCCCTGCCACGCACGCACCTGCTCCACCAGCCAGTCCCAGGAACCCTTCACACCTGGTTCGTTCCACTGCGGGAACCGCTGCGGGTGCACGTCTATCGCGGCTTTGTGCTGCGCCGTGTCGTCGGCGCCCGGATAGAGCACGCCGTCCGCCGCCAGCGCCTCACGGTGATGCCACAGCAACGCCTGTAGGGAGGTTGTGCCAGTCTTCGGCAGCCCGATATGGACGTAGACGCGTTGGGATCGGTGGGTCATGAGCCCGGGATCGTAGTAGGTGGCCTTGCCAAGGTGTCTATGCTGCCAGAAATTCACGGGCACCGGATCGAGAAGGAGACGTCGAATGCCACCACCCACCGGCCCGCGGCTGTCCCGCGGCGTGACCGTCTGGCTCACCGGCCTGCCAGGTGCGGGCAAGTCGACGGTCGCTCGCGCTGTCGCCTCGCTCGCGGGCGAGGACGTGGAGGTTGAGGTACTCGACGGCGACGAACTGCGCAGAACGATCTCCAGCGACCTGGGCTTCTCGCGCGAGCATCGCGACCAGCAGGGCCGCAGGGTCGGCTACATCGCCGAACTGCTGTCCAGGCACCGCGTGCTGACACTGGTGCCGGTGATCGCGCCCTACGCCGAGACCAGGGCGGCCGTCCGCGCTCACCACGAGCAGCGGAATACGTCCTTTTTGGAGGTTCACGTCTGCACACCGGTGGAGGAGTGCGCGCGGCGCGACCCCAAGGGGCTGTACGCGCGTGCCGCAGCGGGTGAGATCAAGGGAATGACCGGCGTCGACGACGTCTACGAGCAACCGCTCGACCCGCATCTGCGCATCGACACCAGCGACCTGACGGTCGAGCAGGCGGCCTGCGCGGTGCTGGATCTGCTGCGCGCGCGGGGCCTGCTCACCGTGGCGAGCATCGAGGAGACCGGTGTCATGGAGCGGACGGCGCTCAGCGGCTGAGCGCCGTCCGCTCCGGACTCAGCCCCTGGTCGCGGCCTGGACCAGTGCGCGCTCGGTGAGCACCTTCGCCAGGTGCTGGCGGTAGCGCGAACTGGCGTGTGCCTCGTCCGGCGGGTTGGTGCCCTCCGCCGCCAGCCGTGCCGCCTCGGCGCTGGAGGCGCCGCCCGCCAGCGCCTCCTCGGTGGCTGCTGCCCTGATCGGCGTGCCCGCCATGTTGATCAGAGCCACCGAGCCACCCGCGACCGCGACACCCACGATCGCCCAGTCGATGGCGCGGCGGGTGAACTTCTCGAAGCCCCAGCCGATGCCGTCCTGCTTGCGCACCCTGATCTCGGTGAGCAGCTCGTCGGGCTCCAGTGAGGTGGTGAACGGACCGACGAAGAAGTCGGCCGCCGGAATCCGCCGCTCCCCCTTCGGGCCGCGCGCCACCAGCACGCCGTCGCACGCGAGCACGGCGGCGGGCAGATCCGCGGCCGCGTCGGCGTGTGCGATGGAACCGCCGATGGTGCCACGATGACGCACCTGCTGGTCACCGACCACACCGGACACGTGCGCCAGCAACGGCGCGTGCTCGCGCAGCACCGGGTCGGCCTGCAGGTCGTGGTAACGCGACATGGCACCGATGACCACGTCGTCGCCGTCGGTGCGCACGTAGCGCAACTCGTCGATGGGCGAGATGTCCACGAGCAGCTCAGGCGCGGCCAGCCGCAGCTTCATCAGCGGCAGCAGCGAATGCCCGCCCGCGAGGAGCTTGGCGTCGTCGCCGTGCTCGGTGAGCACCGCGATTGCCTCGTCCACCGACGTCGCGCGCCGGTAGCTGAACGCAGCGGTAATCACCTGTCGACCTCCTGACCGGATGCCTCGATCACCGCGCTGACGATGTTGTGGTAGCCCGTGCAGCGGCACAGGTTGCCCTCGAGGCCCTCACGTACTTCGTCGCGCGTGGGTTTCGGGTTGTGTGCCAGCAGCGACGCCGATGCCATGATCATCCCCGGCGTGCAGAAGCCGCACTGCAGCCCGTGCTGCTGGCGGAAGGACCGCTGCAGCGGGTGCTGCTCGCCGTCCGGCCCCGACAGTCCCTCCAGCGTGGTGACCTTGTGGCCGTCGGCCTGCGCGGCCAGCACGGTGCACGACTTCACCGACTCGCCGTCGAGCAGCACGGTGCAGGCGCCGCAGGAAGTGGTGTCGCAGCCGATGTTGGTGGCCGTGAGCCCGGCGTTCTCGCGCACGAAGTGCACGAGCAGCGTCCGGTCCTCCACCTCGTCGGTTACCGTTCGTCCGTTGATCTCGATCGTGACGCGCACGCTCAGTCCGCCTCCCGTACTCGCGCCAGTGCCTGCCAAACCCGCATCGGCGTCGTTGGCATGTCGATGTGTTTCACCCCTAGATGCGACAGCGCGTCCACCACCGCGTTGTGCACGGCAGGTGTCGAGCCGATGGTCGCGGCCTCGCCGATGCCCTTGACCCCGAGCAGGTTGCGGTCGGTGGGGGTGGCCATGTCCACCAACTCGAAGTCCGGCAGCTCCGTCGCGGTGACGAACGAGTAGTCCGCCAGTGTGGCTGTCGTGGGGTTGCCGTCGGCGTCGTAGTTCATCACCTCCAGCAGCGCCTGCGCCGCTCCCTGGCCGAGCCCGCCGTGCCGCTGACCGGTGAAGGTCACCGGATTGACAACCGGTCCCGCGTCGTCAAGGGCGACGAGCCTGCGCAGCACCACCTTGCCGGTGAGAGTGTCCACCTCCACCACCGCCAGGTGGGCTCCGAACGGGAAGGTGGGGGTGCCCTTGTCGAACCACACGTCCGCGGACAGCTGCCCCTCACCCGCCTTCTCGGCGACCTGAGCCCACGTGACCGTACGGCTCGACGGCGCGCCACGCACCTGCCACATGCCCGCCTCGGCGTTGAGCTCCATGTCGTCGGCCGAGGCTTCCAGCAGTTCGGCGGCCACCTGCTTGGCCCGCTCGATCACCTCGTCGGCGGCCTGGCGCACGGCCGACCCGCCCAGCTGCAGCGAACGCGAGCCGAACGTGCCGACGCCCTTGGGAACCTCGTCGGTGTCGCCGTGCCTGATGGCGATCTTGTCCATCGGCACCCCGAGCTGGTCGGACAGCAGCATGGCCAGCGTGGTGTCCAGCCCTTGGCCGTGCGGGGAGGAACCGGTGTAGGCCGTCACGGAACCGTCGGCGTGGATGTCGACGCGGCCGCTCTCGCCTCCCCCGTCACCACCGGTGATCTCCACGTACGTGGCGACGCCGATCCCGAGCGCGATCGGGTCTCCGCTGTCGCGCCTGCGCGCCTGCTCCGCCCGCAGTTCGGGGTAGCCGGCGCTGTCGAGCACCTTGTCAAGTGCCTGCGCGTACTCGCCGGTGTCGTACACCGCGCCGGTCGGGGTCTGGTAGGGAAACTCCTCCGGCCGGATGAAGTTGGCCTTGCGGACCTCCACGGGGTCCATCCCGATCTCGGCGGCGAACAGGTCCATCGCGCGTTCGATCGCCGCGGTGGCCTCCGGCCGCCCGGCGCCCCGGTAGGCGGAGATCGGCGTGGTGTTGGTGACCACGCCACGGCTGCGGGCTTCCACCTTCGGGAAGTGGTACACGCCCGAGGCCATCAACTCGGTGAGTGTCGGCAGGAACAGCGTGCGCGGATAGGCGCCCGCGTCCTGGACGATGTCGAGCCGAAACGCCAGGATCGTGCCGTCGCGGCGCCCGCCGACGGTGACCGTGTTCTGCTGCGCACGACCGTGCGTCATCGCCGTCATGTTCTCGCTGCGGGTCTCGCTCCACCGCACCGGCCTGCCCGCCTTGCGGGCGGCCCAACCGATCACCACGGCGTCGGGGTCCGCCCCGATCTTGGCGCCGAATCCGCCACCGACGTCCGGCGTGATCACGCGAACGGATTCCTCACCGAGGCCGAGGCCCGCCGCGATGATCGTGCGCGCCATCTGCGGGTTCTGGGTGGACAGCCAGACGGTCAGCCTGCCGTCCTCTCCCCACGCGCACGCCGCGCCCCTGACCTCCAGCGGCGCGGGCGCGACCCGCTGGTTGACGATGGTCTCGGTGATCACCACTTCGCAGTCGGCGAAGGCGTTGTCGTCGAACTCGTGCCCGTGCTCCTGCATGAGGTTGCTGCCGTGCTCCGGGAAGAGCACGGTCTCGTCGCTCAGCGCCGCGTCGATGCTGGCGACCGCGTCGAGCGGCTCGTAATCCACGTCCACCAACTCGGCGGCGTCGGTGAGTTGGTAACGCTCCTGCGCGAGCACGAGCGCGACCGGCTGCCCCACGTAGCGCACCACCCCGTCGGCCAGCCACGGCTCGGCCACCGGCCCCGCCGCACCCGGCGCGAGGTCGATGTCCTCGGCGGTGTAGACGGCGACCACTCCCGGCGCGGCGAGCGCCTCCGACGTGTCGATCGATGTGATACGGGCGTGCGCGATGGGGCTGCGCACGAACATCGCGTGGACGGCGCCGGTGAGCGCCTCCTCGCGCAGATCCTCGATGTAGGTACCGCCCGTCGTGATCAGCTTCTCGTCCTCGACGCGGACCACCCTGGTACCGACGATGCTCATCTGGCCTCCCACTACGGCTACACGAGGATCATGCCTGCTCCCGTCCGAGGGCGCTTCGGCGGGAGGGCAAGTTTCTGCCCGACGGAAGTGAGCTTTGCATGCCCGCCGCGGAACCTACCCCAGCGTCCCCGGCCACGCGCCCCGACGCGTTGCCCGCACAGGTGACAGGTGCCGCGGCGGCATCGGCGCGAGATCAGCTGGCCGCGAAGGCGTCGGCCGCGTAATGACTTTGCAGGTCGCGGATTCGCCCGGCCTGGTCCTCGGCGCGGGCGAGCAGTTCGCGAAGCCGGTGCTCGTCCACCGCGCCGTCTCGGTCGCTCACCGGCAGCAGGGCACGCCAGCCCGCCGCCTTGCCGGCCACCGCCATGGCCAGCGCGTCGAGTTCGATCACGGGGGTGGCCGGGGATCGCCGCAGCAGCCTGCCGTTGAGCTTCAACCTGCCGAGCTTCTCCGCGACCCAGGCCGCACCCGCCTTGTACCCCGGACGGGAACGTCGAGTGCCGCCATGATGCCGCGCAACACGAGCAGGTCCTCCTCCACGTCGAGGGCCAGTCGCCGCAGCGGCTCGCCGTCGGGGCTGCCGCGCTGTTCGGCCGCCACGCGGCGAGCCAGCTCGGTGGCCGCCACGGCGGCCGCGTGGTGGTCGTTGAGGTAGGTCGCCAGCAGGACGTCACCTGACATGCTGGCGGGCTACCCCGGCACCGGCCGCCTCAACCGGCCGCAACCGGCATCGACCGGCATCGACCGGCCTCAACCGGCATAGCCCGCCTCGAGCAGCGCGGACACCACGCCGCGGTAGAGCCGCCCGCCGATCCCGGCCCTGGCCAGCGCCGCCCTGGCGGCGTTGGCACCGGGGCCGCCGTGCACGGCACCGCCCGGATGAGCCGACGCGCTGGCCAGGTACAGCCGGTCGATCGGGGTGTCACCGCGGCCGAGGCCCGGCACGGGCCTGAAGAGCAACTGCTGATGGATGGCGGCGGTGCCGCCGTTGACCGCGCCGCCGACCAGGCTCGGGTTCGCCCGCTGCAACTCGGCCGGGCCCGCGATGTGCCTGCCGACGACGCGGCCGCCGAACCCGGGCGCGTGCCGTTCCACGATGCCCTGCAGGTGGTCGGCGAAGCGGCGCAACCGGTCGCCGGCGAGCGGGGCGGTCCTCGGCACGCGGGTGTAGGCCCAGGCGACCTCGCCGCCGCTGGGCGCACGGGAGGGATCGGCGCGGCACGGTTGCCCGAGGATGAGCATCGGCTGCTCCGGCACCGTGCCCGTGGCCAGGTCGGCGCTGTAGCGGGTGAGGCCCGCGAGGTCGTTGTCGAGGTGCACCGTGCCCGCGGCCGCGGCCTCGGGGTTTCGCCACGGGATCGGCCCAGACAGCGCCCAGTCGATCTTCACGGTGGCGGAGTCCCAGTGGAATCGCTTCAGGTCGGCGAGCAGCCGCGGGGGTAGCAGGTCGGGGCCGACGAGCCTGCGGTACAGCACGGGAGCGGGCACGTCGGCCAGTACCGCGTGCCTGGCCCGCACGCGGGTGCCCGAGGCGTCGGCCACGCCGACCGCGCGGCCGCGCGCGGTGAGCACCGCGGTGACCTCCCTGCCGCACTCCAGCCTGCCGCCGAGGGCGGTGAGCCGCCGCACCAGCGCGCGGCTGAGCATTCCCGCGCCGCCGTGGGGAACCGGGAAACCGACGTCCTGCCCGAGCATGCACAGCAACCAGCCGAACACGGCGCCGCCCGCCTGTTCGGGGCCGAGGTCGGCGTGCAGCGCGTTGCCCGCCAGCAGCAGCCTGGCACCGTCGCCGCCGTAGGTCTCCTCGGCGGCGGTGGCCGAGGGCATGGTGAGCATCCTGGCGAACCGCAGCCCTTCCGCCGCGCCCAGCGTGCGGGCCAGCCGCAGCCCGGAGCGAACCGGCGGGAACGGCGTGAACAGCGCCGCGAGCAGCGGCTCCCGCATCCTCGACCAGGCGGCGAACTGGGCGTGCCAGGCGTGGCCGTCGCCGGCGTCGAACGCCGAAAGCGACGCCATCGTGTCCTCCACGCGCCGGTGCAGCACCGCGCAGCGGTCGTCGGGCAGCACGTGGGCCAGCACCGCGGGGGCGTGCCGCCAGCGCAGGCCGTACGCGGTGAGCCCGAGCGAGGTGAGGATCGGTGAGGCGGCGGCGAGCGGGTAGAAGGCGCTGAACACGTCGTGCGCGTAGCCCGGCTCGGTCAGTTCCGCGGTGCGGACCGCGCCTCCCGGCTGGTCGGTGGCCTCAAGTACGAGCACGTCCCAGCCCGCGTCCGCGAGCAGGTTGGCCGCCACCAGGCCGTTGGGCCCCGCTCCGATCACCACGGCGTCGACTGCGTCCACTGGGAACCGACCATACCTGGCCGTCTCGCCGCCGGGCGGCTCACGACAGCCCGTGGTCGGTGTGCCGGCGTGCTGGCGTGCCGGCGTGCTACAGCACACACCCCTGGAACAGTCGGTGATCGCCGTCTAAAGTGCTCACCCGGTTGAGGGCTCAAAGACGATCTCCGTGAGGTGAACATGGCCGCGCAGCGTGGCAGGCTTCGCAGGGTCGCCGATTTCGCAGGCCGCTGGTTCGCGGTGCTGGTGGTACTCGGCGGTGTCGCCGGACTGGTGATCCCCGAACAGGCCGCGGCGGCCGCGGACTACATCCCGCTGTTGCTCGGCGTGATCATGTTCGGGATGGGCCTCACCCTGCGGGTGGCCGACTTCACGCTGGTGCTGCGTCGGCCCTGGACCGTGCTGCTCGGGCTGGCCGCCCAGTTCCTGATCATGCCGCTTGCCGCGTGGTCGATCAGTTGGGTGTTCGGGCTTTCCGGCCTGTTGCTGGTCGGCATGGTGCTGGTGGGCGCGGCGCCGGGCGGCACGGCGAGCAACGTGATCGTCTACCTTGCCAAGGGCGACGTGGCGCTGTCGGTGACGATGACCTCGGTGGCCACGCTGCTGGCTCCGCTGCTGACGCCACTGCTGGTGCTGTGGCTGGCGGGGTCCGACCTGCCGGTCGGGTTCTGGGCGCTGTTCGAGTCCATCGTGCAGATCGTGCTGGTGCCGGTGGTCGCCGGGCTGCTCGTGCGCGCGCTGGCGGGGCGCTACGTCGAACGGGTGCTGCCCTACCTGCCGCTGGTGTCGGTGACCGGCATCGTCGTGGTGGTCGCCGCGGTCGTGGGGGCCAACGCCGACGTGGTCGCGGCGGGAAGCGCGCTGCTGGTGGCCGCGGTCGTGGTGCACAACGCCGTGGGGTTGGTGCTCGGTTACGCCGCGGCCGCCGCGACCGGGCTGGACGAGTCCGCGCGGCGTGCCGTCAGCATCGAGGTCGGCATGCAGAACTCCGGCCTTTCGGCCAGCCTCGCCACCACCCACTTCGCACCGCTGGCGGCGTTGCCCGCCGCGCTGTTCTCGGTGTGGCACAACGTGTCCGGTTCGGCGCTGGCGACGTACTGGGCACGCAGGCCTGCTCGGCCGCGCCCGGAGGAGCGCGCCACGACGGGTGGCTGAGGCCGGACCCTGCGGCGGACCCAACGGCGTGCTCAGTCCCGGTCGCGGTCGTTGTCGAACGGGGTGAACTCCAGCCGCAGCGAACCGTCGCGCGTCACCGCGCGCAACACGCCGGCCTCGTCGTCCTCCCCCAGCCGGTGCAGCGTCCGGGCAAGCTCGGATGGGGCGCTGCGGGGTTCGGTGTCGCTCTGCGCCAGCGTCCGGTGCAGTTCCGCCACGTCCCAACCATCGGCGTTGCCGCTGCCAGCCGGAACGGCGAGCGTGACATCGAGCAGCCACCTGGAGACCTTGCCGGTCAGTTCGGGCGTGCGGTGACTTTCGATCCCGACGACCTGATCACCCCTGATCAGACCGTCGCTGAGCGTGCTGATCCAGACATTCTTCAAACCCATGGGCTGGCCCTTTCCGACGCGGTGTACGCCTCGTCAAGGCTGCCCCAAGCGTGGACCCCGGCGACAGGGCCCAAGGTCACGAACCATCGAACCGGTGGGCGCGGGCCTGCCACCCTCACCGGAACGTGCACGGGGCCATCGACTCGCAGGAGGGCACCCGGACGGATGACCCGCGCTGCCGCCTCGACTTCTTCGGCCAGGTTGGCGACCAGGTGTTCGGCGACGCCCGAGCCTCCCGACGGCCGATGACCGCTGCGCGGAACTCGCGGGCAGGAACGCGGAACTCGCCGCCCTGGGCGCAGAACTCGCGGGTCTGGACGGGGGACTCGCGGGTCGTGGTGGTTGAGGCCGCGCCCCGGCGGGTACCACACCCCGCGATGAGTCTGAACCGGATGCTGCGCAAGGCCGAGTCGGTCACCCTGTTCGACCGGACGTCCACAAAACTCACCCGAGCCGTGCACAACGTGCTGGCGGGCACCCGAACCGACGCCGCGCTGCGCGGCTCCTGGCTCGGTCACCCGCTGCACCCGCTGGTGGTCACCGTGCCCATCGGCGCGTGGGTCTGCTCGGCCGCGCTCGACCTCACCGGGCAACGGGAGGCGGCGCGCGAGCTCGTGGGCATCGGGCTGGCCCTCACGCCGCCCGCCGTGGCCGCGGGCGTCGCCGACCTCTCCCACATGTCGTTGCCACAGCGGCGGGTCGGCGCCCTGCACGCCGCCGCCAACACGGTCGCGGCGGCCTGCTACCTGGTGTCACACCGGCGCAGGTCGGCGGGCGCGCACACCGAGGGCATGGTGTGGGGAATGCTGGGCCTGCTCGCGGTCGGCGCGGGGGGTGCGCTCGGCGGCCACCTGACCTACGCTCTCGGCGCAGGCGTGTACCAATGGCAGGGCGGGTCACGACCGGACCACTGAGGGGACAATAGGTGGCCGACCCACGGCGGGAGCTTCCGTCGTGGCCGCAACCGAGCGCCGCAGGAGGTCCGGCATGGCGGTCACCCTTGTCCACGGCACATCGTTCTGCGTCTGCGGTGACGACGGCGAACTGGACGGCTCCGTCGCGCAGGGCGCCTTCCACCAGGACACCCGGATCCTGTCGGGTTGGAGCCTGCGGATCGACGGAAAACCCGTGCAGGGCCTCACCGTGGTGACCCCGGAACCGTTCCACGCGCGGTTCGTGGGCAGGGCGCACTCCAGGGAAGGCGTCGAAAGCAGCCTGCTGGTCCGCAGGGAACGCTATGTCGGCGGCGGCATGCGCGAGGACATCGTGCTGCGCAACTACCGGCGCGTGCCGGTCAGCTGCACCGTGACACTACAGGTGGCCGCCGATTTCGCGGACCTGTTCGAGGTCAAGGAGGACCGGGTCCGCGAAGCAGGGCAGCACGCGGTGGAGGTCACCGGCAGCGAGTTGCGGCTGACCCGGTACGTGGCGGGCGGCAGCAGGGGTGTGCGCGTGACCGCCGAGGGTGCCGAGTACTCGCGCGACCGGCTCACCTTCCGCGCCACGATCCCGGCCGACGGGCAGTGGGCGGTTTCGGTCACCGCCACTCCCGTCGTCAACGGAACCGCGGCGGCCACGCTGTTCCCGCCGGAACACCCGGTGGAGAACTCCGAACCCGCCGTGCGGGCACGGCGGTGGCGAGAGCAGGGTCCGGTGTTGCGGCGGGCCGACAACCGCTCGCTGGCCAGGACGTTGCAGCGCAGCAGGGAGGATCTGGGCGCGCTGCGCATCTTCGACCCCGCCTACCCGCACGACGTCGCCATCGCGGCGGGTGCGCCGTGGTTCATGGCGCTTTTCGGTCGCGACTCGATCCTGGCGTCGCTGATGTCCATCGCGATCGATCCGGCACTGGCGCTGGGCACCGTGCAGACCCTCGCGCACCACCAGGGCAGCAAAGTCGATCCGGACAGCGAGGAGGAACCCGGCCGTATCCTGCACGAAGTCCGGTTCGGAGCGGACGCGTCGCTGGCGCTGGGCGGCAGCCACATCTACTACGGCACGGTCGACGCCACACCGCTGTTCGTGATGCTGCTCGGTGAGCTGAGCCGGTGGGGCATCGGCAGGGAGCGGGTCGAAGCGCTCATCCCCAACGCCGACCGTGCTCTGGAGTGGATCGACAAGTACGGCGACCGCGACGGCGACGGGTTCGTGGAGTACGAGCGCGCCACCGAACGCGGCCTGGCCAACCAGGGTTGGAAGGACTCCTGGGACGGCGTGAACTTCGCCGACGGTGAGCTCGCGCGTGCCCCGATCGCGCTGTGCGAGGTGCAGGGCTACGCCTACGCGGCGTTCCTTTCCCGTGCCTGCCTCGCCGACGGCCTCGGCGACGGCGAAACCAGCCGCTACTGGAAGCACCGGGCGGCGCGGCTGAAGGAACGGTTCAACGAGCGGTTCTGGCTGCCGGAACTGGGTCGCTACGCGACGGGTCTGGACGCCGACAAACGGCCCATCGACTCGATGACGTCGAACATCGGGCACTGCCTGTGGACGGGCATCGTCACCGAGGACCGAGCCGCGGCGGTGGCGGACTCGCTGCTGGCGCCGAGCATGTTCAGCGGCTGGGGAGTGCGCACCCTCGCGTGCGACATGGGCGCGTACAACCCGATGAGTTACCACAACGGATCGGTGTGGCCGCACGACAACGCGCTGATCGCGGCGGGCCTGGTGCGGTACGGCTTCGTCGGGCACGCCCAGCGGGTGGCCACGGCCGTCTTCGACGCCGCTCGCGCGTTCGAGGGGCAGCTTCCGGAACTGATGTGCGGGTTCGACCGCGACGAGTACGACCATCCGGTGCCGTATCCGACCTCGTGCTCGCCGCAGGCGTGGGCTTCGGCCGCACCGGTGCACCTGCTGCGCACGCTGCTGCGCGTGGAGCCCGACCTGCCGCACGGCAGGCTACGGGTGGCTCCTGTGCTTCCCGAGTCGTTCGGCGCGCTGCTCATCGACGACGTGCCGCTGGCCGACGCGCGGATTTCCATCGAGGCGCGGGGCGAGACGGCGAATGTGCGCGGCGTTGCCGAAGATGTCGAACTTGTCCGGTAGTGCGTACCTCGTCCGAAGGGCTGTTGTTTCACCCCATATTCGGTAGGGAATGGGGCGAACATGAGCCAACTCGAGATCGCCATGGTGGCGCCACCGTGGTTCGAGCTACCGCCGAAGGCCTACGGCGGGATCGAATCGATGTGCGCCGACCTGGTGGAGCAACTTACCTTACGGGACCTTTCGGTCACCTTGGTCGGGGTGGGACGCAACGGTACGCCCGCGGATTTCATCCCGACGTGCGAACAGCCCAACGAGGATCGCCTCGGACAGGCGATGCCCGAGATCATCCATGCGTCGCTGCTGCCGGAGATCGTGGGGAAGCTGGAGCCCGATCTGGTGCACGACCACAGCCTGGCGGGCCCGCTGCTGGCCAGCGGCCGGTCCTTGCCCACGGTGGTGACCGCGCACGGGCCGGTGACCGGTGAGATGGGACAGTACTACCGGGGCCTCGCCGACAGCGTGCACCTGGTGGCCGTCTCCGACGCGCAACGCCGGATGGCGCCGAACCTGAACTGGGTGGGTACGGTGCACAACGCGGTGCGGGTGGAGCGGTTCCCGTTCCAGCAGAACAAATCGGACTTCGCGCTCTTCCTCGGAAGGACCTGCCCGGAGAAGGGGATTCCACACGCGATCGCGGCCGCCCGTGAGGCAGGGGTCAAGCTGGTGATCGCGGCCAAGTGCCGCGAACCGGACGAGCTGAAGTACTTCGAGCGAGAGGTGAAGCCGCTGCTCGGCCCCGACGTGGAGTGGATCGGTGAGGTGGAGCGGGCACGCAAGGTGGAACTGCTCTCCGCTGCCCGCTGCCTGCTGTTCCCGGTGTGCTGGGAGGAGCCGTTCGGCATCGTGATGGTCGAGGCGATGGCATGCGGCACTCCCGTCATCGCACTCGGCAGGGGCGCCATCCCGGAAGTCGTCACGGACGGCAAGACCGGATTCGTCTGTGACGAGCCGGGCGAGCTCGCCGACGCCATTCACCGGGCGGGCCGACTGTCGGCTGAGGACTGCCGCGAGGAAGCGGCGGACCGCTTCGACGTGGAAACCATGGCGAAGCGCTACGAGCGGGTCTACCGGGCCGTGGCCTGAGCCCGCACGTTGCTGGTGTCACTGCCGGAGCCGCTGCCGCCCATGCTCGCCACTCTCGGCGAGGTTCCCACCGGTGAGCAATGGGCGTTCGAGTGGAAGTGGGACGGGGTCCGCGCCGTCGTCGGGTCGAGCGGTGACCGAGTGCGTGTCCACTCGCGAAACCTGCGCGACATCACGGCCACCTATCCGGAGCTGTCGCGACTGGGGGGCCTGGTCGCGGGTACCGCGCTGCTGGACGGCGAACTGGTCACGCTGGACGAACTGGGCAGGCCGGATTTCGGCAGGCTGCAGTCCAGAATGCACGTTGCCTCCCCCACCGCCGCGCTGCTGCGGGATTATCCGGTCTGCTACTACGTGTTCGATCTGTTGCGACTGGACGGAGCCGACCTGCTCGACCTTCCGTACCAGCACCGCAGGCAACGGCTCGCCCGGCTGGAGCTGAACCACCCGCCACTGCTGCGAACGCCCGACCACTACACCAACACCTCCGGTGCCGACCTGCTCGATGTCGCCGCCGAGTACGGCCTGGAAGGTGTGGTGGCCAAGCGGCTCGACTCCGCCTACCGCCCCGGCACGAGATCCCGGAACTGGATCAAGACCCCGCTGCGGCTGACGCAGGAGGTGGTGATCGGCGGCTGGACGCCGGGCCAGCGCCGCAGGGCGGGCATGCTCGGTTCGCTGTTGCTCGGCGCACACGACGACACGGGAGCACTGGTCTACATCGGCCATGTGGGGACGGGTTTCAGCGACGCGGCGCTGCGCGACATGCAGGCGCGGCTGCGACCGCTGCGGCGCGAATCGAGTCCGTTCGGCACCGAGGTACCTCGCGACCGCGCACGCCAGGCCACCTGGGTGGATCCTGTGCTGGTCGGGGAGGTGGAACACCGGCAGTGGACTGCGGAAGGCAGGCTGCGCCACCCGTCCTGGCGCGGGCTTCGCACCGACAAGCGCCCGCACGAGGTGCGGCTGCCCCGGTAACCGGCACCGCCGGGTCAGGACCGGCCTGCCGCCACCCGGCTCGGCGGATCGGCACGGGTGCGCATCGCCCATCGCGCCGCGGGAGTCGTCGCCAGGGCGGCCGAGGCGAACAGCGCGCCGAGCGCGAGCCGGCCAAGTGCGGTCGAGCCGAGCACCAGCGTCGTCAGCAGCAGCGGCCCCACCATGCGGGCCACCGCGGCGCCCGTCCCGTAGCAGCCCTGGTACTGACCCTGCCTGTCGGGTGGAGCCAGCACGGCCACCGGCGCGGGACCGAAGACAGACAGCGCGTACGCGCAGCACGCCACCAACAGCAACACGCCCGCCGCGCGCACCGATCAGGCGCTGACCGGTCCCGTCACCCTGGCGGCCAACCGCACCTGGAACAGCGCGACGCCGAGCATGTTGACCATCAGCAGCACCGACACCAGCCACGGTGGCGCCTCCGTGTGCCGCACCACCCACAGCGGCAGCACCACGCTCAACAGCGGCATGTGCTGCGCGACCCTGCCGCCGGAAAGCACGGTGGGCTCCGCTGCGATCGTGCGGGTCGCCGCCGAGGCCGGGGTCGCCGTGGAGAACCTCACGAACTACTGCGCCGAGTCACCGGCCCGCGAGGGCCTCGTGCTCGGCTACGGCGCCGTGCGCACGGCCGACGTCGAGGCGGGACTCGCGCGGCTCGCCACGTGCTGGTAGGCGGGCCCGGCCGGTCAGACCTTGCGGCCCACTGCGGCGAGACCGCGCGAGCGCCGCGGGTCCTTGCCGAAGGGGTCCTGCCCGGCGGGACGCCACTCGGGCAGCCACACCAGCCCGGGGTCCACCAGCTCCAGCCCGTCGAAGAAGGCCGCGATGTCCTCCCGCGAACGCGGCATCGCCGGGTTGTTGGCCTTCGCCCGGTAGGACGCCGAGACCTTCTCCGACGCCGCCAGCGTCGCCGCGTCTTCGGGATCGACGTGGATGTGGGACAACGCCAGCAGGCTGCCCTTCGGCAACTTCCCGACGTAGAACGAAAGCAGCTGCTGCGGCTGTGTCTGTGGTGGCATGAAATGCAGTAACGCCACGGCGAGCAGGCAGACCGGCTCCCTGGTGTCGATCAGGCCGGTGTCGAGTACCCGCTGCCACAGCAGCGCACCGTCGAAGAAGTCGGCGTCCAGTGCTCGGTGCCGTCGCGGATCGGCGGTCTGTTCCAGCAGGATCTCGGCGTGCGCCTGCGCGATCGGCTCGTTGTCGATGTAGACCACCCGGCACTGGCCCGGCGCGGCCTCGTCGGCGACCTCGTGCACGTTGCCCTGCGTCGGTAGCCCGGAACCGATGTCGACGAACTGCCGGACACCTTCCGACACCGCGAAACGCACGGCACGCCCCAAAAACGCCCGGTTCGACCGCGCAAAGTCCCTGATGTCGGGAAGTATCCGCAACTGCTCCTCGGCGAACGCCTGATCCACCGCGTAGTTGTGCACCCCGCCGAGCAGGTAGTCGTACACCCTGCCCACCGACACCTTGTTCACCGAATCGGCGAGCCGATCGGTGTTGTCCGCCGCCATCGCGCCTGCCCCTTTCCCCAGTTCTCGCCGACACCACAAGTCTGCCGTGACGATCACCGGGTGCGAACACCGGCTCCCGCCTACTCTGGGGCTGGTAGCGGGAGGCACCGATGACGACGCAGCGACAGACGGGCGAGGACGCCGGCGCGCGTGGGGCTCACGGCGCTCACGATGCGCACGACAAGCACGCCGGGCACACCACCGCGATGTTTCGAAGCCGGTTCTGGGTGACGCTCGCGCTGACCGTTCCGGTGCTGGTGTACGCGCCGATGGTGCAGCACTGGCTCGGCTACACCGCACCGGACTTCCCCGGCTCGGAGCTCATCGCCCCGGTGCTGGGCACGGTGATCTTCGGCTACGGCGGCTGGCCGTTCCTCGTAGGAGCGGTACGCGAGATCCGGGACCGCCAACCCGGCATGATGCTGCTGATCGGCATGGCGATCACGGTCGGCTACAGCGCCAGCCTGGCCGCCAGCTTGGGCGCCTTCGCCGTGGACGTGTGGTGGGAACTGTCGCTGCTCATCGTCATCATGCTGCTCGGGCACTGGATGGAGATGCGCGCGATCGGCCAGGCCCGCGGGGCGCTGGCCGCTCTGGCGGAGATGCTGCCCGACGAGGCCGAACGGGTCGCCGACGACGGTTCGGTGCACACCGTTGCCGCCGCCGACCTCGCCGTCGGCGACCTGGTGCTGGTCAGGCCCGGCGGCCGGGTTCCCGCCGACGGCACCATCGCCTCGGGGTCCGCCGACATGGACGAGTCGATGATCACCGGAGAGTCCAACCCGGTACCACGGTCGGCAGGCGAGAGGGTGGTGGCCGCGACCGTGGCCACGGACAGCTCGATCAGGGTGCGGGTCGACGCCGTCGGGGAGGACACCGCGCTGGCGGGCATCCAGCGCATGGTCGGCCAGGCGCAGCAGTCGCGTTCGCGTGGTCAGGTGCTGGCCGACCGCGCGGCGGCCTTGCTGTTCTACGTGGCCGTCGCTGTCGCGGCGATCACGGTCACGGTGTGGGCGCTGCTCGGCTACCCCGAAGCGGCCGTCGTGCGGTCGGTGACCGTGCTGATCATCGCGTGCCCGCACGCGCTGGGCCTGGCCATTCCGCTGGTCACCTCCATCTCGACGGCCAAGTCGGCACGCAACGGGATCCTGGTGAAGGACCGGCTGGCGCTGGAGCGGATGCGGTCTGTGGACACCGTGTTGTTCGACAAGACCGGCACGCTGACCGAGGGTCAACACGTCGTCACCGGCGTCGCCGCGGCCGACGGCGACGAGACCGCGCTGCTGGCGCTGGCCGCCGCGGCCGAGTCGGACAGCGAGCACCCGCTCGCCCGCGCCGTCGTCACGGCCGCCCGAGAGCGCGGTGCCGAGGTGCCACCGGCCACCGGATTCCGTTCGATGGCGGGGCGCGGCATCACCGCGGAGGTGAACGGAGCCGACGTCACCGTCGGCGGGCCCGCGCTGCTGCGGGAGCGGCAGGTAACGGTGCCGGACACGCTGAGCGAACCGGTGCGGCGCTGGCGTGACCGTGGCGCGGCGGTACTGCACGTGTTGCGCGGCGACGAGGTCGTCGGCGCGCTGGCGCTGGAGGACCGCGTGCGGCCGGAGTCGAGGCCCGCGATCGACGCGTTGCACCGGCTGGGGGTGGCGGTCGCCATGATCACCGGTGACGCCAGGCAGGTGGCCGACGCGGTGGCGGCCGAGTTGGGCATCGACGAGGTGTTCGCCGAGGTGCTGCCGGAGAACAAGGACGCGGCGGTGGCGCGATTGCAGCAGCAGGGCCGCACGGTGGCGATGGTGGGTGACGGCGTCAACGACGCGCCCGCGCTGGCGCGCGCGGACGTGGGCATCGCGATCGGGGCGGGAACGGATGTGGCCATCGAGTCGGCGGGCATCGTGCTCGCCTCCGACGACCCGAGGGCCGTGGTGGCGGTCAGGAAGCTGTCGGCGTCCAGCTACCGCAAGATGCTGCAGAACCTGTGGTGGGCCGCCGGATACAACATCGTGGCGATCCCGCTGGCCGCCGGGGTGCTCGCCTGGGCCGGGATAGTGCTGCCGCTGGCGGTGGGCGCGGTACTGATGAGCCTTTCCACGATCATCGTCGCGCTCAACGCGCAGCTGCTGCGCAGGGTGGACCTGCGGCAGCCCAAGTTGCCGACGTGACTCGTCCCGGGGCGGTTCGCGCCCCGGGACGAGTCACCTGTGGGCATCAGGCCGGGGTGAGTGCCCGCTCCCACGCGCCGTAGCCGCCGATGATGTCGGAGACGTCCTCGTGGCCCGCCTTGCGCAACACGCTGGCCGCCACGGAGGAGCGCAGACCACCCGCGCAGTAGACCACCAGCGGCGTGGCCACCGGCACCTCGTCCAACCGCGACGGCAACTCGGCCAGCGGCAGGTGCATCGAACCCTCGATGAAGCCGCCTTCGCGCTCGGAGGCGTTGCGGACGTCGATCACCACGGGCGGCCGCTGCTCGCCGAGGCTCTCGCGGAGCTGGCTCACCGTGAGCCTGCTCGCGGGCACGATCTCTTCCGGAACCTCGAGGAAGCCCGCTTCGGCGTCGGCGAGGTAGCCGGTGACGTTGTCGAACCCGATCCGGCCGAGCCTGGTGATCATCTCCTCCTCTCGTCCCTCCGGAGCGATGACGACGATCTCGGCGTCGGGCCGCACGACCATCCCCGACAGTTCGGCGAAGCGGCCGTCGGCGGGCACGTTCAGCGAGCCGCGCACGTGGGCGGTGGCGAACTCCTGCGGGTCGCGACCGTCGACGACGACCGCCCCGGCGTCCCTGCGTGTGATCAGTTCCGCGGCGGTGAGGGACCGTAGCCGGTCACCGAGGTCGAGCAGTCCGCGGTCCTTGCGGTTGAGTACCGCGTCGTAGCTGAAGTAGCCGGGGGTGGAGGGCTGGCCCTCGGTGACGATGGCGACGAACTCCTCCTCCGTCATCGGCGCGCACGCGTAGTTGGTCAGCCGCTGCATGCCGATCGTGGAGGACCGCTCGGTGGACAGGTTCTTGCCGCAGGCCGAGCCCGCGCCGTGCGCGGGGAACACCCGCACGTCGTCGTGCAACCCCATCAGCTTGTGCTGCACGCTGTCGTAAAGCATGCTCGCCAGTTCCGCGGAGGTGAAGCCGAGCGAGGCGAGCAGGTCGGGGCGGCCCACGTCACCGATGAACAGCGCGTCGCCGGTCAGCACCCCGTAGGCGACGTCGTCGTCGGCGTGCTCGTAGACAAGGATGCTCACCGACTCCGGCGTGTGGCCGGGCGTCTCGATGATCTCGAGGGTGACGTCGCCGAGGCTGATCCGCTCGCCCTCGGTGAGCCTGCGAATCGGGTACTCCACTCCCTCGGCACGCTGCCCGTAGCCGATCCATGCCCCGGTCCGGGCCGCCAGTTCGAGGTGCCCGGCGAGGAAGTCGGCGTGGAAGTGGGTGTTGATGACGCCCTCGATGGTCAGCCCGCGTTCGGCCGCGTCGTCGAGGTACTCGGTGACGTCCCGGCGCGGGTCCACCACCACGGCCTTGCCGCTGCGCTCGTCGCCGACCAGGTAGGAGGCGTGGGACAGGCAGTCGAGGTAGTACTGCGTAAAGATCATTTCTTGTTCCTTTCCCGAGGGGTGGACCGGGTCAGACCAGGCCCTTGAGCATTCCGTGCCAGTAGATGGCGGGCAGGCCGTAGCGCTTGAGCAACCACATGTCCCGCCGCTGCTTGGTGGTGTCGACGAGCGGGATCGAGGGCGCGGGCTTGCTGTCGTAGTCGAACTCGGCGAGCAGCATCTTGTCGCGCGCGGTGACCAGCGGGCAGGAGGTGTAACCGTTGTAGCGATGCTGCGGCTGCTTGCCGTCGAGCACGGCCAGCAGGTTGTCCACCACGACGGGGGCCTGCTTGCGGATCGCCGCCCCCGTCTTGGAGGTCGGCACGTCGGCCACGTCGCCGAGCGCGAACACGTTGCCGAACCGCTTGTGGCGCAACGTGTACTTGTCGACGTCGACGTAGCCGTGCGCGTTGTCGGGCCCGGCGAACGGACTGTCCTTGACGACATCCGGCGCGCTCTGCGGTGGCACCACGTGCAGCAGGTCGTAGGGCAGCGTCTCGGACTCCCCCGTCGTGTTGTTCACGATCTCGGCGGTGCGAGCGGTGCCGTCGACCGACACCATCTCGCTGGAAAGCCGGACCTCGATGCCGTAGTGCTCAACGACCCGCTCCAGTTCCCGCGACCACACCGGCACCTTGAACATCGCCGGGTCCGGCAGCACGAGCACGACGCGGATGTCGTCGAGGACGCCCTGCTTGCGCCAGTAGTCAGCGGCGAGGTAGGCGATCTTCTGCGGTGCGCCACCGCACTTGATCGGGCCGGTGGGGTGGGTGAACACCGCGGTACCCGAACGCAGGTTGCGGATCAGCTCCCAGGTCTTGGGAGCCAGGTCGGCGCGGTAGTTGGAACTGACCGGCCCCGACGCGAGCGCGTCGGTGAGGCCGGGTACGCGGTCGAAGTCCAGCCGCAGTCCCGGCGCGAGCACGAGCGCGTCGTAGCTGAGCACCCTGCCGCCCTCGGTGGTGACCGTGTTGGCCGACGGGTCGAACTTCGACGCGGCCTCGCGGACCCACTTCACTCCGCGTGGCACCACACTCGACTCCGACCGGCCGGTGCCGCGCACGTCGGCCTGCCCGCCGCCCACGAGTGTCCACAGTGGCTGGTAATAGTGAGTGGTCGCCGGGTCGAGCACGGTGATGTTCTTCATCCCGGCACGTCGCAGCCGGGCGGCCACGGTGATACCCGCGGTACCGCCTCCGACGATCACGACGTGCTGCTGAGATTTGTCGGCCATCGGTGGCCTCCTTCGGTTCTCCCGGATACTCGAATCATACCCCCGGGGGTATATATCGCAAGCGCGCTCATCAGCCGCCGACGGCGCCGGAGACCATCGACTCGAACCACTCCCGCGCGAAAAGGCGCTTGGCGTGGCGGAAGTACGGCAGCCAGGGCATGAGCGTGCAGTCGGCGGGCCCCCGGCCCGACGCGGGCGAGGTGAAGTCGCAGTGCAGGAACGAACCGGTGTCTCCGGGGTCCACGAAGCAGATCGCCGACATCACCGGCTCCCTGGACGCGGCGGCCGGGTCGCCGGAGTCGCCGGAGTCGCCGCTGAGCAGTTCGGCCGCGATCCGGTCGGCGACGTGGGCGGCCTCGAACGCCGCGAGAGTTCCGGCCATGCCGACCTTCAGCGCGGGTGCGGCCAGGTCACCGATCACCGAGACGGCCGGGTAGCGGGGATGACGCAACGCCGGGAAGGTGACCTGCGGCCAGCCGTTCTCCCCGACCAGCGGGGACCGTGCCACCACGGACGGCACCTGGTGCGGCGGCACCAGGATCGCGGCGTCGTAGGGCAGTTCGCGGCCGTCGGCGCTTCGCACCGTGCCGCCTTCGGCCCCCGCGAGGTGGAACTCGCCGTGAAAGCCCACACCCGCGCCGTCGAGCATCGCGGCGAACTGACCCGCGGGGCCCTCACCGAACGGCGCGAGCGGCTTGGGCCAGGGATGCACGATGTCGACGCGCGCGCCCGTCGCCGCCCTGATGCGCACGGCAAGGTCGAACACGGCGGGCGGGCACCGGTAGGACACCCCGCTGGGTCCGACGACCACCCGATCACCCTCGCCGAGGCCGGTCAGCGCCTTCCTGCCCGCGAGCGCGCCGTCGAGCGTCCACGGCGCCAGTTCGCCAGGGCCCCCGCCCTGCGGCCAACCGACGTCGACGCCCAGCGCCACCACCAGGTGGTCGTACTCCAGCGTGCCGAACGTGCCGTGCACCGAGGAAGCGTCCGGATCCAGCCGGGTGACCTCGCCGTTGACCTGCCGCACACCCTGCCGCAGCAGGTCCGGCAGCGGGCGACGGAACGACTCGGCGGGGGCACCGTCCAGCATCATCGGCACGTAGCCGGGAAGGAAGACGTGCTCGCGCGAGCGATCGACGAGAACGATGTCGAGATCAGCAGCGCCGGCTGCCCGCGCCGCCAACCGGTTGGCCGCCGACAGACCGGCGGCGCCCGCGCCGAGAACGACGACTCTGCTGGTCATGCACCCCTCCAGGGGGACGGGACTCACCTTTCCCGCCACTATACCCCTCGGGGTATCTATCAGCGACGCACCGTGCCCTCCGGTGACAGCGCGGGCACGGCCTGCTCGGCGGTCACCGCGAGGCGACCCCGACGAAGACCTCGGTGCACTGCTCGACGACCTCCTCCTCGCTCAGCGACAGCGCACCGCTGAGCCAGGCCGTCAGCACCTGCGCCAGCCCGCCGACCAGTAGCTCGGACACCACGGCGAGGCGCGCGCTGTCGTCGATGCCGTAGAACTCCCGCGCCTGCAGACCGAGCAGCCGAACGAACAACCGGGTCGACTCGGCGCGCCTTGCGGCCAGCACGCTGCCACCCAGCGCAGGCGAGAACAGCAGCCTGCCCCTGCGCGGGTCCTCGGCGACGTAGCGCACCAACCTGCCAAGGCCTGCGCGAACCTTCTGCCTGGCGTCGTGCGGGGCTGCCTCGACGGCCGCCAGCGTCGCGGCGGCGAGGCCCTGCACCACGTGGTCGTACACCGCGGCCACCAGCGCGTCGCGGTCGGTGAAGCTCTCGTAGAAGTAGCGCGTGGCAAGACCGGACTGCCGACACACGCCGCGCACGGACAGGTTCGGCTCGCCTTCGGCCGCCCCGAGCAGTTCCAGTCCGGCCTCGATCAACTGGGCGCGGCGCTCGGCCGTGCGGTCGGCGCCCGCGACCCCACCGTAGATCCGCAGCGATGTCGATTCCATGACCCCATCTTGACATCTGTGGCGCGCGCACTGTTGCATATCTGACAACGTCCGTTCGCAGAATGAGCGCGAAGCGGCCCAGGAGGCGGAGAAAGGAACGACCGTGAGTGCCACTCGAACGCGGGGCGACATCCGCGAGAAGACGATCGTCGGTGCCGGACTGCTCGCAGGCGGCGCCAACGTGATCATGCAGCTCGCCCATCCCGGTGTCGGCTACGGCGTGGTGGAGAGCCGCGTCGACGACGGCAACGTCTTCAAGCACCCGGCGCGGCGGACCCGCACCACGCTGACCTACCTCGCCGTCGCGATGCTGGGCACCGACGAGGAGCGCAAGGCGTACCGGCGCGCCGTGAACCGGCAGCACAAACAGGTCTACTCCACCGAGTCCAGCCCGGTTTCCTATCGAGCGTTCGACCCCGAGCTGCAACTGTGGGTGGCGGCCTGCCTCTACCGCGGCATCGAGGACGTCCGCCGCATCTTCGTCGGTGAGGTCGACGACGAGACCGCCGACGAGATCTACGCCTCCTCCGAGGCGCTGGGCACCACGCTGCAGGTCCGCCCCGAGATGTGGCCCGCCGACCGGGCCGCGTTCGAGCGGTACTGGGAGCAGGCACTGGAGAAGATCTCCATCGACGAAACCGTGCGTGGCTACCTGTACGACCTTGCCATGGTGCGGTTCCTGCCACGCCCGCTGAGCATGTTGCTCGGCCCGTTCAACCGGTTCGTCACCACCGGGTTCCTGCCGCAGCGGTTCCGGGAGGAGATGCGACTGGACTGGTCGCCACGGCACCAGCGCCGTTTCGACCGGTTCATGAAGGTGCTCGCGGCCGTGGTCATGCGCCAGCCGAGGGTGCTGCGGGAGTTTCCCTACAACTTCTACCTGTGGGACGTGCGCCGCAGGATGCGCAAGGGCAAGCCCCTCATCTGAAGCGAATGCAGGTTAACCATGCCGGGAGGTTCAGCTCGCCAACGCCGCGAACACCAGGTGTTTGATCTGGTCGGCGTCGGCGAGCCTGCGCCTGCCCATGGACAGATCGTGCACGATGTTCAGCGCGGCATGCACGGCCAGCCGGGCGTGGGTGGTGTCGCGGTCGCCGTGAACAGCCACCACCAGCCGCACCCACTGTTCCACGTGCTCGCGCTGCGCCTTGCGCAGCGCGTGCCGGTCGGCTTCCGGCAGGTTCTCCGACTCCGACAGGTACACCGCGGCCATGTCGCTGTGCTGGAAGGCGAAGCCGACGTAGGAGTCGACCAGCCTGCGCAGCGCCTCGCCAGGGTCACTGGCGTCATCGACCGCCGCACTGGTCGCGGCCGCGAGTCGGTCGGCCGCCCGGTAGTAGACCGCGGCCAGCAGGTCGGCCTTGCTGGCGAAGTGCCGGTACACGCTGGAACCGCTGATTCCCGCCGCGGCACCGAGGTCCTCCATCGTCACCCCGTGAAAGCCCCGCTCGCGAAACGGCCGCGGTGCGGCCACCAGCAGGCGTTCCCTGCGGGAGACGAACTCCCCCGGCGCGGGCTCCGGTGGGGCGGGCCGCCGTTCCAGCCGGGGCGGCAGGCCGGTGGCCAGCACCGCTGTGGCCACCGCCCGCAGTTCGGCCTCGGCCACCCGCGCAGACACCTGCGTGCGGTGGGTTCCGAAACTGGCGATCGCGCTCAGCGCGGCCGACGCCAGCGTCGTCCGGTCGGCGGCGGGCAGCCGGGGCCTGGCCCGCCCGCACGCGTCGGCGAGTACGTCGACCAGCGCCGCCAGCGCCCCGGTGAATCTCGCGTGCTCGGCGGGTTCCAGGTAGCGGCTCTCCCACTGGTAGAGCGGGACGCTGCGGCGGCGCTCGACGACCAGCCGGACACACTCGCCGACCACTGTGTCGAGCCGCTGCGACGGCGTGCCGGTCACCTCCCGGGCGGTGGCCACGATCTCCTCGATGGCGTCGCTGATCTCGCCTGCCGCGTAGGCGAGTATCGCCTGCTTGTTGCGGAAGTGCTTGTAGATCGCAGGGCCGGTGATACCCGCCTCCATCGCGATGTCGCCGAGCCCGACCGTGTAGTAGCCCCTCGCGCAGAACAGCTCGGCCGCGATCTTGGCCAACTGGGCTTTGCGGTCAACTCGACCAGCGGGCACCGCCGTCGATCCGCTCGCGGACCCCGCCATCTGTCACACCCTCCGCCGGACGAACCACCGTTATCAGCAGATATCTGACTCTACCCCGCCCGCGAGCACAACCTTGACAAGGACCGCCACCGACCGGCTAGGTTAATCGCCATTCGCAACGAAGCCGTTCCGCGGAGGCTGACATGGACCACGAGGTCGCCGGCGAAACCCAGCAGTTGCCCGGTCCCGAATCGGTCACCTGGAAGCACTTCGCCGCCACACCCGGGATATTCCTGGCCGGTACCGGCCTGCTCCTCCAGGTCGCCCACCCGGTCGTCGGCGCGGGCGTGCTCGAACACTCCGACTTCCGCAGGCACCCGTGGCGCCGCGCGTGGAACACCCACGTCTCGACACTGCGGTTCGTCTACGGCATGGGCAACGGCGCGCACGCCGAGGGCCGCAGGCTGCTGGAACTGCACAAGCAGATCAAGGGCGTGGACCGGCGGGGGCGCCGCTACCACGCGCTGAACCCGCAGGCCTACGCCTGGGTTCACCTGACACTGGCGAAGTTCATGGTGGACACCGCCGCCACGTTCGGCACCCCGATGACGGAGTCCGAACTGGAGACGATGTGGACGGAGTTCCGCGCCATCGGCGCTGCGCTGGGAATCAAGGGCCGCCACCTGCCCGCCACCTGGCGGCAGACCGAGGAACTGTTCGAAAAGACCGTCCGCGACACCCTGGAGGCCAACCAGAGCACCACCGACGTGCTCCAGGCGCTCACCAGGCCGACCAAGCCGTCCCGGTTCCTGCCGGACCCGCTGTGGTGGTTGGTGGCCACCCCCGCGGGCAAACTGGTCCGGCTCACCACGGTGGGCACCCTGCCGCCGGTGCTGCGGCAGCGGATGAACCTGACCTGGACCGAACGTGACCAGCGCAGGCTGGAGTTGCTGGCCCGGCTTGTCCGCGAAGTGCACCGCAGGCTGCCCGAACCGCTGCGCTACGCGCCCGTCGCCTACGTAATCATGCGCAGGGAACGCAAGCGTGGCCGCACCCAGCGGCGAGGCGGGCACGCGAGCCCGCAGGCGGCGTGATGGCACTGGAAACGCCCCCCGCGCGGGGGCCGGTCACCGACGCGCTCAACCAGGCGGGGATGCTGCTCGCCTTCTCGGTACGCGCGACGGCGGCGACGCTGCGAGTGCTCGTCAGGCGCAAGCTCTCCTGGCGGGAGCTCGTCGAGCAGGCGTGGTTTCTGGCGTCGGTCACCACGATGCCCGCGCTGCTGGTGACGATCCCGCTCGGCGTCGTGGTCGCCCTCAACGTCGGTTCGATGGCGGGTCAGCTCGGCGCCGAGGGCTACGGCGGTGCCGTCGTCGCGTTCGTCATCGTCGCGCAGGCCTCACCTCTGATCTGCGCGCTGATGATCTCCGGTGTCGGCGGCTCTGCCATGTGCGCCGACCTCGGCGCGCGCACCATCCGCGAGGAGGTCGACGCGCTCGAGGTGATGGGAATCTCGGCGGTGGAACGGTTCGTGGTTGCCCGCCTCGTCGCCGCGGTGCTGGTGACGACCGCGCTGGCGTGCCTGGTGATGGCAGTCGGCATCAGCGTCAGCTTCGCCTTCCAGGTGGCGGTGCTCGGCGACTCGCCGGGCAGCTTCCTCGGGATGCTGACGCAGTTCTCCCGCGTCACCGACTTCGCCGTCGCCGAGGTGAAGGCCGCGGCTTTCGCGGTGCTGGCGACCCTGGTGTCCTCCTTCAAGGGACTTACCGCCAAGGGCGGACCGCGCGGCGTCGGCGACGCGGTCAACGAGGCCGTGGTGATGTCGTTCATCCTGGTGTTCGTCGCCAACACCGTGATCACGGAGCTGTACTCGGCGATCGTGCCCGCGCGGGGTGAGTACTGATGTCGGTCAGGACGCTCACCGTGAACTGGGCCAGGGCGGTGCGGCCAGCCGTCGACAGCTTCGTCGGGCTCGGCAGGCACGCCACCTTCTACGGCAGCACCGTGCTGCACCTGCCCGCGGCGCTGGCCCGCTACTGGCGGCACGTGATCCGGCACATCAGCGAGATCAGCTTCGGCTCGGCGTCGCTGCTGGCGGGAGGCGGAACGATCGGCGTCGTGTTCGCCATGTCGGCCGTGGCCAGCACCCAGATCGGGTTGGAGGGCTACCGGGGGCTCGAGCTGATCGGGCTGTCCCCCATGACAGGGCTGATGTCGGCACTGATCAACACCCGCGAGATCGCTCCCGTCGTCGCGAGCGTGGCGCTCGCGGCGAAGGTCGGAACCAGTTTCACCGCGCAACTGGGCGCGATGCGGATCTCCGACGAGATCGATGCGCTGGAAGCCATGGCCGTGCCGTCACTGCCGTTCCTGGTGAGCACCCGGATGGCCGCGGCGTTCGTCTCGGTGATCCCGCTGTACCTGGTCGGGCTGTTCGCCTCCTACGCGGCGACGAGCCTGGCCGTGGTGCAGTTCAAGGGGCAGTCGAGCGGCACCTACGACTACTACTTCAACCTGCTGCTCACCCCCGGCGACGTGCTGTACTCCCTGCTGAAGGCGGTGCTGTTCGCCATGGTGATCACCTTGGTGCACTGCGCCCACGGCTTCTACGCCACCGGTGGGCCCGAAGGTGTCGGCAAGGCCGCGGGCAGGGCGCTGCGCACCAGCATCGTGTCGGTGGCCGTGCTCGACGTGTTGCTGTCCATCGCGTTCTGGGGCCTTCGGCCCACGCTACCGGGGATCGGGGGGTAGCCATGGCGAAGCGGGTGCGCGCGGAACCGAGCAGGGCCATGCTGGCCGTGCGCGGCGTCGCGATGGCGGCGCTGCTCGCCACCGGCGCCGTGGCCGCCGTGGCTGCGGGCGGCGACGTGGTCGATTCGCGGGCCGTGGTGAGCGCGACGCTGCCGCCGTCGGCGGGCACGATTCGCGACGACTCCCCCGTGCAGTACCGCGGGGTCGTCGTCGGCAGGCTGACCGACGTCGAGAGCGGCGCCGACGGCGCCCGGCTGACGCTACGCATGGAACCCGAACTGCTGGAGCGGGTGCCCGCGAACGTGACGGTGCGGCTGTTGCCGCGCACGGTGTTCGGCGACCAGTACCTCGACCTCGCCGTGCCGGCGGGCGCGGTCCCGCTGGGCTCGCTGGCAGAGGGAGCGCACCTGGCCCCGGACGGGTCCCGGCGCACCGTCGCGCTCTACGACGCCTACTCGCGACTGTACGACCTGATCGACGACCTCGAGCCCGCGCAGTTGAAGGTCGCGCTCACCACCGTGGCGGACACCCTGCGCGGCAGGGGCGCCGAGATCGGCGAGCTGATCGACCAGGCGGCCGAAACGGCTCGCGACGCCTCGCCGCTCGTGGACAACCTCGGCGAGGACCTCACGACCGCCGCGGGCCTGGCACGCGACCTCTCGGCCGCCTCACCCGAGCTGCTGCGTTCCCTCGACGACGCCGTCGCGCTGTCGCGCACCGTGGTGGCGGAGCGGGAGTCGCTGTCGGCGGTGCTGTCGGCCGGGATCGAGCTCTCCGACCGCTCGCAGCGGTTCCTGGCCGACAACTCCGACCGGTTCATCCAGCTCGCGCACGCCACCGGCCCGGTGTCGCAGGCACTTTCGCGGCACCCGGGTGCGCTGTCGGACACCCTGGATGCCGCGGCCTTCTTCCTCGACGGCGCCAACCGCACCTTCGCAACGGGGGTGTTCAACATCGAGGCGGGCCTGACCCTCGACCAGCCCTATCCCTACACCGCGGCCGACTGCCCTCGCTACCCCGGAATGGAGGGCCCCAACTGCGGTGCCGCCCGCGAGCCGCAACCGCCGCTGCCGCTGCCCGGTGGCACGGCCGGGCCGGTCGGCAGCGAGCTGGAGCGGTCCCAGCTTCGCCAGCTGGCTCCGCTGTTGCCCGACACCGGCCCAGCACAGTCCGAACAGGACGATTCGAGCGACCTGCTCTCGCTGCTGCTCGGCCCCATGGTTCGGGGCAACCGGGTGGTGGTCCCGTGAGGAAGCTGACCCCGACTCTGCTGAAGCTGGCCGCGTTCGGTGTGGTGTGCGCGCTGTCGGCGGTACTGGTGATCAACACGCTGACCGATCCGGTACCCGGCCGCACCGCCACCTATCACGCGGTGTTCACCGATGCGCAGGGACTCGTCCCAGGCGCAAGCGTGACCGTCGCGGGCGTGCGGGTCGGCAAGGTGACCGACCTGGAACTTCTGGACGGGCAGGCCAGGGTCACCTTCGAGATCTCCGCCGAGCAGCGGGTGCCCGAGGACGGCCTCGCGGTGATCCGCTACGCCGACCTGCTCGGTGCACGCCACCTTTCGCTGACCGAGGGCTCGGGCCGGTTGCCGGAGGGATCGACGATCCCGGTGCAACGCACCAGGCCCGCGCTGGATCTGACCGCACTGCTCGGCGGCTTCAAGCCGCTCTTCGACACCATCGAGCCCGAGCAGGTCAACACCCTGGCCTCGGAGATCCTCGCCGTGTTCCAGGGTGAGACGACCTCGCTGGACAAGTTGCTGGGCACCGTCGTCTCGTTGACCGAGACGCTCGGCAGCAGAGACCAGGTGCTCGGCGAGGTGCTGACCAACCTCACCGCCGTGCTGGACACGATGACCGAGCACAAGGACGACCTTCGCGCACTGATCACCAGCCTTGCCGACCTGACCTCGTTCGCGGCGCAGTCCCGGCAGCAGATCGCCTCCGCGCTCGACAGCGGAGCCGAACTGGCCGACTCGCTGACCCGGTTGCTGGCTGACATCAAGCCGGGGTTGTCGCAGGACGTGCGCTCCCTGAAGTCGCTGACCGCGACCATGGTGGACAACGAGCAGGAATTCGAGGCGCTGGTAGGCGACCTTCCGGAGTTCTCCACCACGCTGAACCGCACCCTCGACTACGGCTCGTGGGTCAACGTCTACGTGTGCAACCTCGGCCTCTACATCGGCGGCGAACCCGTCAAACTCGACGCCGGCCCGCACTCGGAGGTCTGCCGATGACTGTCCTTCGCAGGCTGCGCGCCAAGGGCCCCGCCTTCGACGGGGCGGTGGGGGCGATCGTGCTCCTGCTGCTGCTGGCCACCGCCGTCGCCGTGCCGAGGCTGGCGTTTCGGACCGCAACACTCGGCTACGCCGCGGAGTTCGGCAACGCGGCCGGGTTGAGCGAGGGCGACCAGGTGTACGTCGCGGGAGTTCCCTCCGGCCGGGTCACCGGCGTGCGGCTGGCGGGCGACCGGGTGCGCGTAGAGTTCCGGCTCGACCGCGAGCAACCGCTGGGCGGGGCCACCAGCGCCGCGGTCAAGCTCGCCACCGTGCTCGGCACCCGCTACCTCAGCGTGCAGCCCGCCGGGCCTGGCCTGCTGCCGGAGGGCGGCACCATCCCGCTGCGACGCACCTCCGTGCCATACAGCCTCAACGACCTCGCCACCCAGGCCGTCGACACCACCGAGCGGCTCGACCTGGCCCAGCTGCGGGAACTGGCCACCGCCGTGCGAAACCAGTCACCCGACGGCGAACTGCTCGGCAGGGCACTCGACGGCATCAACCGCGCCAGCGGGATCATCGCCGAGCGCGACGAGGAGTTCCAGCGGCTGCTGTCCGGGGTGCGGACCCTCACCGGTTCGCTGCTGGACCAGCGCGACACGCTCACCGCGCTGCTGGGGGACGCCAGGCTGGTCGCGCAGGTGCTCAGCGAACGAAGGGACACGATCCGGCAGCTGATCCGTGACGTCGACGAGCTGACCACGGCGCTGGACGAACTGCTGCGCGACAACGAAC
Organism: Saccharomonospora marina XMU15; assembly: GCF_000244955.1. Taxonomy (GTDB): domain Bacteria; phylum Actinomycetota; class Actinomycetes; order Mycobacteriales; family Pseudonocardiaceae; genus Saccharomonospora_A; species Saccharomonospora_A marina. The sequence goes on from NZ_CM001439.1 coordinate 3,070,859, forward strand.
CGCTGCTCGACCCGCTGCTTTCGGACCTGCACGCCATCACGGCCACCCTCAGCCGCAACGAGCGTGACATCTCCGAGACGCTGCGGCTGCTCGGGCCGGGCAGCCGCTACCTGGCCAACGCGTCGGGCAACGGCCCGTGGGGCGATGTCTCCGGGCCCGCCGGACCGCTGCCCGACAACCTGCTGTGCCTGGTCGCTCTGCTGGAGGGCTGCCGATGAACCGCACCGGCCCAACTCGGCGCATCACCCGGGGTGTCGCGCTCGCCTGCGTGCTCGCGCTGGCGGCAGGGGCCGCCTGGTACGTCCTGCTGCGCCCGCAACCGCAGCTGCGCGTCAGCGCGGAGTTCCCCTCCGCCGACGGGATATTCGCGGGCAGCCGCGTGGCGATCCTCGGCGTGCCACTGGGCACGGTGGAAAGTGTCGAGCCTCGCGGCAGCCGGGTGCGGATCACGATGACGCTGCCCGGCGACGTGACCGTTCCCGAGGGCGCGCACGCCTACATCGTGAGCCCGGCCGTGATCAGCGACCGGTTCGTCGAGCTGTCCCCCGCCTACACCGGGGGCCCGGCACTGCCGGACGGTGCCACCATCCCCGTCGAGCGCACCCACGCTCCGATCAAGTGGGACGAGCTGGCCGCCTCACTCGACGAACTGCTCGACGCGCTGGGCCCGGACAACACCGGAGCGGGTGGCATCGGTGCGCTGATCAGTGCCACAGCGGACACCGTAGGCGGAAACGGGCAGCGCTTCCGCGACGCGATCCACAACATCGCGCAGGCCAGTGACCTGGTGGCGGCACGGACTCCCGACATCGAGGCGGTGCTCGACAACGTGGAGGCACTCAGCGGGCTGCTCGTCGAGCATCGATCCACACTGGACATGCTGACCGGCACCGTCTCCACCGCAGCTGCCGACTTCGCCGAGCAGCAGGACGCGGTGGCTGCCTCGGTGGAGCAGATCTCCCGCGCACTGGGCACGCTCGGCAGGCTGCTGCGCGAACACGGTGACCAACTCTCCGGTGACCTGTCCGAACTCACCGATGTGAGCACGACGCTGGTGGCGCGGCAGCGGGAGCTCGCCGAAACCCTGGACACGCTGCCGCTGGCGTTGCAGAACTTCGGGCTCGCGGTCAAGGACAACCGGCTGCGCATCCGGCTGGACGTCTCGACGAACCTGAGCCAGTTCCCCACGACCGCGAAGCTGTGCAGGCAGCTGCCGCTGCCGCTGTGCGAGGGCGCGGGGATCGTCAACCCGATCCCCTTCCCGCCGAGGATTCCCGACGCGCTCGGCCTGGACGCCGCGATGAACGGGGGTGGCGGATGAGGCGGATGAGGCGGATGAGGCGGGCGAGCCGGGCCGCCGTCGCATTGCTCGCGGCGGCCTCGACCACCACCGGCTGCGGGTTCAGCCTGCAGAACGCGGCGGGCCTCGGCGGTGGTGGCGACGACACCTACCGGGTGACGGCGGTCTTCGCCGAGGCACCGAGGTTGCCGTTGGGCGGCACCGTCCGCGTCGGACAGGCCACGGTCGGCAGGGTGGCCGCCATCAGCACCGAGAACTTCCGCGCGAGAGTGGAACTGGAGCTGGATTCGCGGGTGCGACTGCCCGCGGGAACCCTGGCCAAGCTGGAACTCACCTCAGCACTGGGCGAGGAGTTCGTGCTGCTGCGGCCGCCGCCGCGACCGAGCGGGCAGGCCACGCTCCAGCAGGAACCGGTCATCCCGCTGGAACGCACCTCGCGCGGCCCCGACGTGGAGAGCACGCTCGCCGCTGTGGGCACGCTGCTCAACGGCTCCGGCATCGACCAGGCTCGCACGATCGTCGACGAGGCCAACGCGATGCTGTCCGGCCGCGCCGGCACGATCAACGAACTGCTGGCGCGGTTGGATCACGTCCTGACCACGTTGGACGACCACAGTGCACAGATCGTCGAGGTGATCGACTCGATGCACGCGGTGTCGGGTCAGCTCGCCGCGAGCACACCCACCCTGGAAGCCGCGCTGACCGACATCCGGCCCGCGCTCGACACGCTGCTCGCCGAACGCGAGCGGTTCTCGCGGTTGCTGCGCTCGGTGTCCTCGCTCGGTGGCAACACCGCGAGACTGATCGAGGAGACCGGTACGGCGCTGACCGAACAACTGCACCAGCTGCGGCCGTTGCTGAAAGAACTCGGTGCGCTCGACGACGGGCTCGGCAGGACGCTCACCGACGCGCGGGAGTTCATCAGGCTGCTGCGGCAGGCGACCCCGGGCGACTACCTGATGCTGGACGGCACGATCAACGTGCCGCTCACCGTCGCCGAGATCCTCGATCCCGATCTGGGCGAGGTGCCCTCGCCGACCGGTGGCGAGCCGCTGGGACAACCGCGGCAGGGAGACGCCGGGCTGTTGCTGGAGGGCGGGACGCGATGAAGAACAGGCTGGCGCTGGCACAACTCGCGCTGTTCCTCGTGATCGGCGTGGCATGCAGCTACTACGTCCTTTCCAACGTGCTTGGGCCACGCGCGATCACGGCAGCGATGACCGTCACGGTGCGGATGCCCGACACCGGAGGGCTCGCCGCGCAGTCGCAGGTCACCTACCGCGGCGTCGGCGTTGGCGAGGTGTCGGACATCCAACTTGATCCCGAGGGTGCCGGTGTGCGGGTGCGGCTGGAACTCGACCCCGACACCCGCATCCCGCGCGACACCACCGCCGTGGTGACACAGGAAACGCCGATGGCGATCGTCCGCCTCGACCTGCGTCCCGACGGCGAGGACCCGCCCTACCTTCGCGACGGCAGCGTCATCCCGGGGCAGCACACCCGCAGGCCACTGCCGCTCGAGCGGCTGCTGGTGGAGTTCATGGAGGTCGCCGACAGCCTGCCTGCCGAGGACGTCGCCGTGATCGGTGACGCGCTGGCGACCGGGCTCAACGGCGCGACCCCTGAGCTGATCCGCATCCTGGACAACAGCCAGACGCTGCTGCGCTTCGCAGGCGAGCGAACCCCGCAGCTGCGACGGCTAGCCGACCACGGCAGGCGACTGCTGGGCGACAGCGGCGACCGGCTGCGCAGGACGGCGACCGCGATGCGGCAGTTCACCGGCGCCGTGCGCGAGCAGGAGCCCGCCATCCGCGGCCTGCTGCACGACGTCCCCGACCCGGCGCGCCGGGTGGCGCGGATGATGACCGAGAACCAGCCCGCGCTCACCACCCTGCTCGGCAACCTGGTGACCACCGCTCAGCTGGTGAGTGTGCGCGCCCCCGCCGTGGAGCAGACGTTGATCTCGCTGCCGGACACGCTGACCAAGCTGGGCAGCATCGTCGAGGGCGACACCGCGAACTTCTACCTCATCGCCTCGCAGGGGCCGGTCTGCTACACCGAGACCCCGAGGCGCACCCCGACCGCCACCGAGCCGCGGGAACCCGACCTGACGTGGCACTGCCCGCCGGGGCCCGATCTCGCGCAGCGCGGCGCCGCCAACGCGCCACGCCCCGAAAGCTCACCTTCCGAGCAGGCGCCCGCACCCAAGAACCGGTCCTACGACCCGGCTTCGGGGCGGCCACTGCCGTTCGACCTCGGCAGCAGCGGCGGGCAGCAGGCGGTGCTCGGCCCCCGTTCCTGGTCCTCGATCCTGCTACAGGGAGTGCAATGATGAGTCGCACCCGGCCAACCGACCAGCGCCCCTCGCCCCGGCCCCGTCCCCAGGGTGGGAACGGCAGCGAGGACGAGAACTCCGGACAGTCCGAACGCGACACCGAAGCGGCCACGGACAGCACGGACACCACCGAAACCGCGGCAGGCACGGACAGCGGCGAGGTCGGCGGCACCGACACCGCCGAGACCTCCGACAGCGCCGACAGCGCCGACACCGCCGAGACCTCGGCCGAGGAGTCCGGCGCTGGTTCCGGCGCGGCACGGCGGTCGCTGCCCGGTCCCAGGGCGCTGCTGGCCGCGTTGCTTGTCGCAGCGGTGCTCGGCGGCACCGGCTACCTGGCGTGGGAGTACTTTTCGCTGCGCTCCCAGGAGGCTTCACGCACGCAGGCCGTGGACGCGGCCGGCCGGTTCGCCGCCGAGCTGTCCTCCTACGACTTCAACAGGCTGCAGGAGAACTTCAGCGGGGTCACCGCGAACGCCACACCGCGGTTCGCCCAGCAGTACGAGCAGGTGGGCAGCAAGCTCACCGAGCTGATCAAGAAGCACCAGGCGGTGTCCAAGGGCGAGGTGGTGGCCTCGGGCGTGCAGTCCTTCGAAGCCGAAAGGGCCGTCGTGGTGCTCTTCGTGGACCAGACGATCACCAACACCAACAGTCCGCAACCACGTATCGACCGCAACCGGATGCGGATGACGCTGGTGCGGCAGGACGACCGCTGGCTCGTCGACGACGTCGCGCTGCTTTGAGCGGCGAACCAGGTAAAGAAGGAGCGAACAATGGTCGATCAGGTCACCGCATCGGATGTGTGGCGCGAGGTGGGTGAGTGGACGATCCCCACACTGCTGCGCCGAAACGCCGAGGAGTACGGCGAGCTTCCCGCGCTGTCGTCCGGTGTCGGCGAGGACGCGGAAACGCTGAGCTGGCGGGAGTTGCACGACCGGGTCGCCGCCGCGGCGCACGGGCTGTCCTCGGCGGGGCTGCACCGCGGCGACCGCATGTTGATCGATTGCTCCAGCAGGCCGGAACACTGGGTGGTCGATTTCGCCGCGGTGCACGTCGGCGCGATCCCCTGCACCACCTACGCCACGCTGAGCACCGAGCAGGTCCGCCACGCCGCCACGCACAGCGCCGCCACCGTGGTGGTGCTCGAGGGTGCCTCGCAGTTGCGGCGGTGGCGGCCCGTACTGGACTCGCTGTCGGCGTTGCGCGCCGTGGTGATGCTCGACGACTCCGCCATTCCCGAGGGCGACGCGCGGTTCGTCAGCTACTCCGACCTGCTCGCCGCGGGCGCGCAGTTGCACGGCCGGGACCCGGAGGCGGTGCGGGGCTGGGCGGAGGCGGTCGACCAGGACGACCCGGTCGCCATGATCTACACCTCTGGCACCACCGGTGACCCCAAGGGTGTCGTGCTCAGCCACAACAACGTGCTGTACCAGTGCGCGGCACAGGAGCTGATCCAGCCCGCGCCCGCCAACCCCAGGTTGGTGGCGTACCTGCCGCTCGCGCACATCGCAGAACGGGTGCTCGGCATGTACCTGCCCACGTTCAGCGCCGCGCACGTCACCGTCTGCCAGGACGCGGCCGCGCTGCCCGCGACGCTGCAGGCGGTGCGGCCACACGGGTTCTTCGGCGTTCCCCGGGTGTGGGAGAAGCTCTCCGCCGGAGTGCAGGCGGTGCTGGCCGCGCTGCCCGAGGAGCAGCGGTCCGCCATCGACGCGGCGAGGCAGGCCGCCGCGAAGGCCTACGCGATCAGGGCGGACGGCGGTGAGCTGCCCGCCGAACTGGCCGACAGTCTGGAGCGGGCGGACAAGGCAGCGCTGCGGCCGTTGCGGGACAAGCTCGGACTCGGCGAAGCGGTGCGGCTCGGCAGCGGCGCGGCACCCATCCCCGCCTCCGTGCTGGAGTTCTTCGGCAGCCTCGGTATGACGATCATGGAGGTGTGGGGCCTTTCGGAGACCACGGGCGCGGCCACCACGAACTTCCCCGACCGCTACCGGGCGGGCACTGTCGGGCTGCCCACCCCCGGCATGGCGGTGAAGCTGACCGAGGACGGCGAGGTGCTGGTGAAGGGACCGCTGGTGTTCCTCGGCTACCTGCAGGCCGACGGCCGCGTCGAACCCGACGTCGACGCCGACGGCTGGCTTGCCACCGGCGACATCGGCACCCTCGACGAGGACGGGTTCCTGACCATCACCGACCGCAAGAAGGAACTCATCATCACCTCCAGCGGCAAGAACATCGCGCCCAGCAAGGCGGAGGGACTACTGCGCACCCACCCGCTGATCGGCTACGCCGCGGTGATCGGCGACAAGCGGCCCTACGTCACCGCACTGCTGGCGCTGGACGAGGAGGCGGCTCCCGCCTGGGCCAAGGCAGCGGGCATCGAGGCGACCGAGGTGAGCGAACTGGCCGAGCACCCGAGGGTGCTCGCCGAGATCGAGACCGCCGTGCGTGGCGCCAACGAGCAGCTGTCACGGCCGGAGCAGATCAAGAAGTTCCGCGTGCTGGGACGGCCGTGGACCCCCGAGTCCGGCGAACTGACACCCACCATGAAGTTGAAGCGCAGGGTGATCGGGCAGACCTACGCCGGCGAGATCAGCGAGTTGTACACCGAGGAGGCAGCGAAGTGAGTCGCGAACTGACCCAGGAACAGCAGGCTTTCGTCGAGGCGGTAGCCGACTTCTGCCGAAAGGAGGTGGGTAGCGCCACCGAGTTCCCGCACGACCCCGGCCTGTACGGCAAGATGGCGCAGCTGGGCTGGCTCGGCATCACGATGCCGCAGGAGTACGGCGGCTCGGGGCAGGGCATGGCCGAACTGGTGCTCTTCCTGGAGCAGACCGGCTACTGGCAGGCGCCCATCAGCGGTTTCGCCACCTCGGTCATCGCCGCGGCGGCCTACGAGAAGTTCGGCAGCGACGCCCAGAAGCAGCGGGTGCTCACCGACTTCGTCAACGGCAAGGTGCTTTCCATCTCCATGTCGGAGCCGGGCGCCGGTTCGGACGTGGGCGCGCTGACCTGCCGCGCCGAGAAGCGCGACGGCGGCTGGGTGATCAACGGTCAGAAGACCTGGTGCTCCAACGCGCACATCGCCGAGCACATCCTGCTCGTGGCCCGCACCTCCACCGATGGCGGCAAGCACGAGGGCCTGACCATGTTCGACGTGCCCGCGAACACGGCTGGTCTGCAGATCAGGGGTATCGAGACCATGGGCGGCAAGGAGGTCAACGACCTCTACTTCACCGACTGCAGGCTCGGCGAGGACGCCGTGGTCGGTGTCGAAGGCCGCGCGTGGCCGCAGCTGATGGCCGGGCTCAACATCGAGCGGATGATCCTGGCGGGCAACATGCTCGGCGTCGGAAGGCGCGCCTTCGACGACACGCTGTCCTACGTCAAGCAGCGTGAGCAGTTCGGCCGCCCGATCGGCAAGTTCCAGGCGCTGCGGCACCGCATCGCCGACCACGCCACCGAACTGGAGTGCACCAACCTGCTCGTGCACGACGTGGCGCACCGGATGGACGCCAACCCCGGCGAGCTGTTCCCCCGCGAGGCCTCGATGGCCAAGCTCAAGGCGACCGAGTTCGCCAAGGCGATGGCGCTGGACGGCATGCAGATGCTGGGCGGCTACGGCTACGCCACCGAGTACGGCATGGAACGGCTGGTGCGCTCCACCGTGGTCTCCACCATCTACGGCGGCACGAGCGAGATCCAGCGCGACATCATCGGCAAGACGCTCGGGCTGTGAGCAGGCGTCACCGCCCGCGCAGCAGGCCGTAGTCGCCGTCGTAGCGGCGGTACAGCACCGTGCCCCTGCCCGTTTCGGTGTCCTTGAAGAACCGGAACGGCAGGTCGGTGCAGGTCGAAAGCCACGTGGCCGCCGTTTCGGTGGTCTCGCCGGGGACCGGGTGCACGTTGACGGTCAGCGGGACGTCCACCGGCGCCGTCGGCGGGGCGAGTGAGCGCAGCCTCGCCAGCCGGTAGCCGGTGGGTCCGATGCGGAACACGATGCTGTCCTCACCGGTCTCGTCGTCGACGAACAGGTGGAAGTCGTAATCCATCACGTCCATGGTGCGTGCCGCCTCGCCGGGGTGGCAGCGGGTGAGCTGGTAGCTCTTGTGCCGCACGATCCGTGGCGTTGCGGGCTGCTGCGACCACCACCGTGCCGCCGTCGCGCCGTGCCATGGCCGGGCACCGCCCGCACCGGCCAGCCGTTCCAGGTGTTCGCGCAACCGTCGCCGCACCAGCCTGCCCGCCTCGGGCAGGAACGCGGCGGCCACCTGTGCCCGCACCGCGACACCCGCCACGGTGAGGTTGGCCTGGACCAGCGCCGGTACCGGTGCGCTGGGCCGGGTGAACGCGGTCAACTTCAGTCTGGCCTGCGTGACGCCGTGCGGTAGCCGCCGGGCCAGCGCCGCGAGCTGGCCACGCACGTATTCGCGTGCGCTCTCGACGACCTCTCCCCTTGTCTCCACCACGATGTCCGCAGGCCCGCCTGCTCGGCCGATCCGCACCTGTTCGCCTCCTCGCCGTGTCCCGCCAGGCGACAATCTCGCCGAAGGTCGCGGTGCCGGGTAGGGGACAAGGTCCCGGCACGAACTCCTCAGCTCGCGACGTGGGTCACACCGCACAGCCGCGCGAAGTGCCCGCCGCGGGCCACCAGGTCCGCGTGACGACCGCGCTCGACGACCCGACCGCGGTCGAGAACGACGATCTCGTCGACGCCGGCCAGCCCGCGCAGCGTGTGGGTGATCAGCAGCACGCCCCGCCCCGCCGTGGCGTCGAGCACGTCGGCGACGAGGTCGTCCGCCGTGCCGGGATCGAGGTGCGCGGCCGGTTCGTCCAGCACGAGGAAGCGGGCGTTCGACAGCAACGCGCGCGCGAGCGCGATGCGCTGCCGCTGCCCGCCGGAGACGAGCGAACCGTGCTCACCGACGTCGGTCTCCATGCCGTCCGGCAAGGACCGCACCCAGTCGAGTGCCCGTGCGCGGCGCAGCGCGTCCTCGACCTCGGCCTGCCCGGCTTCCGGCCGCGCCAGCCGCACGTTCTCGCTGATCGTGGTGTGGAACAGGTGGGCCTGCTGGCCCGCGAGCGTCACCAGCCTGCGCACGTCGTCCTGCGCGTAGCGGGCCAGGTCGTGGCCGTCGAGGGTGACGGTTCCGGCATCGGGGTCGCGAAACCGCACCAGCAGCGCGGCCAGCGTCGACTTGCCCGCGCCGCTGGCACCGACCAGTGCCACCCTGCTACCGGGTCGAAGCTCCAGATCGACGCCGTCGAGCGCCCACGGCCCGTCCTGGCTGTAGCGCACGCGCACGTTCGTCACCCGCAGCAGCTCACCCGCGGGCGGTGGCAGCGGCCGCGCGGGATCACGCACGGGCGGCTCCCGGTCGGTGAGCTCCAGCAGCCGCCTGGCCGCGCCTGCCGAACCCGCGAGGTGCCTTGCCGACTCCGGCAGCGGGCGAACGGCCTCGAACGCGGCGGTCGCCAGCAGTGCCACAGCCGCGAGCAGCACACCCGGCAACGTGCCCGCCTCGGTGGCGGCCACACCAGCCACGAGCACCGCGAGTGTCGTCAGCCCGGTGAGCACGTCCACGGCGCCCTCTGCCAGGCCTGCGCTCAGCGCGTCGACGCGCGTGATCCTGCCCAGTGCGGCGTCGGCGGCACCGACCCGGCGTAGCTGCTCGCCGTCGCGCTCGTGGACGATCAACTCCGGAGCCGATTCCAGCAGTTCGACCACCTCCGTGGACAGCCGTGCCCTCGCGGCGGCCTGCCTGCGGGCGGCCACCCGCGCCAACGCCGC